>CAMWJV010000154.1 GCA_947174665.1 uncultured Lachnospiraceae bacterium | reverse complement strand
TGCCGTCCGCGAACTGCTTCCGCTTGCCCCATGTGGTGTTCTCCGAAATGCTCCGCGATTCCTCCTGGGCAAGGGAACTCATGATGGTGATGAGCAGCTCCCCCTTGGAATCCAAGGTGTAAATGTTCTCTTTTTCAAAATAGACCTCGACGCCTTTCTCCTTCAGCTTCCTTACTGTCGTCAGGGAATCCACCGTGTTCCTTGCAAAACGGCTGACCGATTTTGTGATGATGAGGTCGATCTTCCCGTCCAGGGCATCTGCGATCATCTGTTTAAAACCGTCCCTTTTTTTGGTATTCGTTGCGGATATGCCTTCATCCGTATATATCCCGGCAAACTCCCAGTCCTCCCGCCCGTTTATGTATCGGGTGTAATAATCGACCTGCGCCTCGTAGCTTGTCGCCTGTTCCTCGGAATCCGTGGAAACCCTCGCGTATGCCGCCGTCCTCCGCTTCTCCACCGCCGCGATTGGCCTGGAATCAAACCGGTTCCGTGTGGCGGGTATGGTCGTCACTTTCTTTGCCATTCTGCCATTCCCCCTTCCGTAAAATAAAATTCAAGCCTGTCCCCGTATGCGGTCACTCCCGCGACCTCCTTCACAAACCTGGGTTCGTAATCCTCCCGCCCCAGGACTTCCGCAACCGCCTCCCGGAACTCATCATCCGGCAGCCTGCGGAAAGAGCATCCCCGGCATACCCACACTTTGTATTTTTTCTTCTGCCCTTTCGGCCCCATCTTCCAGTAATCGCATTCCAGTTTTCTTCCGCAGCACCCGCAGGTAATCTTCTGCGAAAATGCGCCATGGCCTTTCCGGTATGCCCGCATGACCTTCCTGTCCTGGCCGTTTTTCATGCGGAACTCGATGCTGTCTTTGTTTATGACGATCTGCCCGACCTCCCTTTTTACGGCGTCCCCGTCAAAAGCGTCAAGCCGGAGCGCCTCGGCTGCCGCCCGCTCCAGTTCCGTTTCATAGACCGGCCGGAGCCCGCACACATCTTTCCCTCTGCGCTCCCTGGTATTGCAGTTCCATTTCCTGCCGTACTTCGTGGTGCGCCTGCTGACCGAACACCCGCATTCCCCGCATTTCACCAGTCCGGAGAAAGCCGTGAGCGCGGGGTTCTTATTGGCGGCGGCATCCGCCCGCTGCTCCCGTATGAGCCGCGCCTTTTCAAAATCCCCCTGCGTGACGAGCGGCTCGAACATACCCTCCACCATGTACATGGGCAGCTCGCCCTTATTCCTTTTCCTCGTATGCCCCTCGGAAATAAAATTCTTCTGCAGGAGCATGGCTCCCGTGTAGGACGGGTTCGTGAGGATGAACTTGATGGTGGAGTCATCCATCGGGACGCCTTTCTGCCCCGTGATGCCCCTCTCCGAAAGCTCCTTTGCAATCCCGTAGGCGGATGCGCCGGAAAGGTACTTTGCAAATATCTCCTTTACGACCTCTCCCTGCTCCGGTATGATCCGGTACATTTCCCCGTCCCATTCATACCCGTATGGCGCTTTATGCCCGTTCGGGATGCCCTGCTCAAACCGCTTCCGGATTCCCCACTTCACATTCTCGGAAATGCTGCGCGATTCCTCCTGTGCGAAAGACGCGAGCAGGGTGAGCAGCAGCTCTCCCTCATCGGAGATGGAGTGGATGTTTTCCCTTTCAAAATAAACATCGATCCCAAGCTCCTTCAGGTGCCTTGTCACCGTCAGGGTGTCCACCGTGTCCCTTGCGAAGCGGCTGACGGACTTTACCAGCACCATGTCGATCTTCCCGGCATCGCAGTCCGCAAGCAGCCGGTTGAAGTCATCACGGTGGCTTGTGTCCCTTCCGCTGATGCCCTCATCCGCATATATGCCCGCGAACTCCCATTCGGGGTTCTTTTGTATCAATCCGTTGTAGTGGCTGACCTGTGCGGAAAGGGAATGCATGAGCATTTCCGTCTCCATCGACACCCTCGCATAAGCCGCCACCCTTTTCCTGTTCTCCAACCGGGGCATCGCCCCAATTACGCTGATTCTCGGCATATCATCCCTCCTTGTCAGTGTCACATGATGCCATAGAACCGGCTTTATATCCACTCATTTCGGTCCGTAAACTGACCAAGATCGGGCGGTATTTTTTGCGGAAAATTGTATCAATCTGACCGTACTCCTCTGCCGTCATCGCCCCCTGTTCCATGAGGGATTTCGCTATGCTCATGGTGGCGTGGTACATCTTTTCGTTCCGGAACTGCTCCTCACTCATCCGCGCCACCCCCGAACCTGTCTGCCACATAACACTCATGGGAGCAGTATTTCCTGCCGGCATTGCCGTAGGCCGTGAACGGCTTTTTGCAGTAAGCGCACACAAATCTGTATCGCGCCTTCCGCTCCACCTGGTCTAAGTGGCTGTTCCACCACGCATTCCTGCATTTATCTGAACAGAACCTCTTGGTCTTCCGCCCCGGATTCTGCCGTACCTCTTTCCCGCAGCACGGGCAGGTGCCCTTATCCCCCTCCGCAGGCGGTACCGCCGTACCCGCTGCCGCCCTGCTTATCCCTTTCCTCCTGCAGAATGATTTCACCGTATTTTCAGAAAGCCCAAGCTCCTGCGCGATCCTCATGTACCCGTACCCGCCGGCCTTCATTTCCCTTATCCGCTCTTCCTGCCTGTCAGTCATGGCTGCACCTCCTCACTATACGGAGATTTGGAGGCCGTTTTGGATACCCACAGGGCAGAAAATAATCAAGTTGCTAATCCGCCGGTTCAGAGTTAATATGCACCACTGAGGAAAGGAGGGACACCGCAATGGATAAAGATTCCGTATTGTACCAGTTGATGGATCTGCGGGTAAATACCATCATGAACAGCATTGTAGGCGCAGATGAGGATTACCAGGATATCCTCCGCAGGTCAGACGAATACTCCGGTCGGCTTGAGGCCATGGGGCTGCCAAAGGAGACCATGCAGCTCATCGACCGGTATGTCAGCGAACAGAATGCTCTCGGCGCACGGTACGGCGCACTTGCCTACCTGCTCGGCTTTTCGGACTGCATCGAGCTGTTCCGCAGCCGCATTGACGCCCATGCCTGTGCCGAAGCCATACTGAATACATAAACATTTCCTTTCAGCATGGCAAAAAAATAATGCCCGCAGGAGCCTTGGCCGGCTTCTGCGGGCATTGCCGTAGCTGTATGTTCTCAGGCTTTCCTAAAGCCTGAAAGGAAACCGCACCCTGCGGCTTCCATGAATTCCTGCTTTTTCAGCACATAGGAATCCTGCATTTCCTTGGGCATACATCTGAATATCTGCTCGTATTCCATTTCCACCATCGGCGTCCCTTTGGCATAGTCCAGAAGCTGCGAATCCATCCACTCTTCCCACAGGTCATCAAACAGCGTCCCTGCATCCAAGAAAGTAAATACATTGTCGAATCCCCATGGCGGCTTGTAATACTGCAATTTCACAAAACCAAACCGCCCTGCGTCCAGCACCACGATGTCCTCGTCCGCAAGCGCCTCCCGGAATGCCTCCGCCACTTTCCTGCATTTCTCCCGTTCCTCATCCGAAATATAACTCTCCTGCACCTTTTTCTACCTCCTTCCCAGCTCTCGGCGTCTCATATATAAGCATAGGTTTTCCCATATAGCAACTGGTTTTTCCTGTTTCAGCCTTTCCCGTCCTGCACTCCACCGGCAGCCGGTATACGCCCATCCGGGGCTCCGGATAATATGGGATACAGCACACTGCCAGGACAGCAAAAGAAGGCTGCCATGGTTCCACCCCCCCCCATGGCAGCCTTCTTTTGGCAATGTTCTTTTTTCCCTTATTTTTCAAGGATTTCGGGCATCCGCCGCCTTAAAATCCTCTCCCGTTGGCAACCTTGCCAGCCGTGCAGCGGGCATTGCCGCCGTCACATCCTCACCGCATGGTCAAGGGAGATCCACCCGTCCCGCTTTTCCTGGTAGGATTTCAGCAGCCCCCACTTGGACGCGCCCTTCCCATCAGCCTCCTCAACAATGGTGAAATTCCCAATCCCCGTGTACTTCCCGGTCTTTGCGTATCCCGTCCCCGGCCCCCTGCGGATGTTCAGGTCGGGTATCGTTACCCGCACCACATAAGGCGCGGAAAGGGTGAGGCTCTCCATGAACTGCACTTTCCCCTCATCCATAACGGCTTTCAGGATGGAGAGGATCTTCTCCCCGTACCTCTCTCCTGCCGCCCAGCCTTTCCCCTGTGGGTTCTCCTTCTGCCCAAGCCACTCCACATAAGGCGCACAGCCCTTCGTGACATACTTGAAGCGCGGGTCAATGCAGGCGTTCTTCAGAGCCTCCGTGGAAGCATAGGCTTTTAAGTGCTGCACCTGTGCCCGGATGCCAAGCTGCGGCGTTTCAAAAGACAGCCCCGTCTTGCCCCTCTGCGTCACCCCAAGTCCGCAGAAATTATTCTGTGGAAGTGTGACCGCAGAGCCGGAGAAAGTGAAGTTCCCCGTCTCAAGGCAGGACTGCGCAAAGGCGATGTCTCCCCTCACGCCTTCCGCCTCCCCTTCCGAAAGGTACAGCGGGATCATATCCAGTACGAACGGGGCCACGGCAGGGTTCTTGGATCTGATATAGGATTTCATCTGCTCCGCTGTTGCCACGGCCTTCCCCATGACCGCCGTGTACCCGTCCGTGCCGCCTTCATCCATTGCCGCCCTGACCGCCCTGCGGAACCCGTCCATGGTGTATCCCATGCCAAGCTGCGCCCAGAGATGCTCCGGGTCGCCATGGTTGCTGGCAATGTTCCTCGCACAGCCTTCCCTATGGCTGACGATAACGCCATCCGCAAGCGGGTCAAGGTCGTACTTTTCACAGAGCATGGCGAACAGCTCCACCGCCGCCCCATAAGTCCTTTCTGCCACAGCCTTTGCCGCAGCCATGTCGGAGCAGGTGAAACTGCTGCCCGATGTGTATCTGATGCAGGCAGGCTCGCACATCTCCACCCCGATGTGGGTATTATTGGCGCTGCCCTTGCTGCCGCTCCCGCAGTGCCATCCCCTGTGGTTCCAGGGGAGCGTCTGGTACACCGTGCCGTCATTCCCGTCAATGAAACCATGGACGCAGGAGCCGCCATGTGACAGGCTGTTCCATGAAGTGATGAATGCGGACGCTTTCGGCTGCGGGCAGCCCACGGAATGGAGCATCAGCCCCTTTACCGTGATCTTCCTCCCTGCCGTATAGCAGGGGTTCTTTGTCAGGATGCTTTCCACCAGTTTCATGCTCACTCGTCCTCCTTCCCGTTTTCCGCCCTGTCATGGAGCTGCTCCAGGATCTCCTTCAGCTTCTCCGGGACGGGCAGCCCCAGGTGGCCGGCGTTCTCTAAAAGGCTCACGCCCTCATTGGAGATATAGAAAAAGATGATCGCCGTCCGCAGGACGCTTCCCGTGCCGATGACCTGCACATCGAGGATGTTGGCGATCCCCACCAGCAGGAAGATCAGCACCTTCTTGGCAATGCCCCTGAACCCTACCTCACTGGACAGCTTCTTATCCGCTGCGGCACACATCACGCCCGTGATATAATCCACCACGACAAAAGCGACCAGCACATACAGCAGACCGTCACAGCCTCCCAAAAACCAGCCGAGCCACCCTCCGATGGCCGTAAAAATAAGTTGGATCGTGTTCCAGAATTCCTTCATAGTGAAACCCTCCTTTAAAAGATTTTTGTGTATGATAAAAGGCCGCCCGCCAAATGGCAGACAGCCCTCAATCCATGGAAATAAATCTATTTTGTTTTACGCGCACTCAATATACCGGATGAATGCCTTCCCGTTCCCTTTGTTCACCCCTGCCTCTGTTTCCGCAGGATAATACTTCCCGTTGTGGGTGAAAGGTGCAACGCCGTCCACATAACCGGAACCACCCGCGCCCGATTCACCGCGCAGTCCATAGTTCCCGGCAAACCATCCACCTCCGCCACCGGATTCTGCTAAGTTGCTGCTTCCAGAATAAGATGATGCATTACCAAAATTTGCAGAGGGGCTGCTCCCCGTGGAAATCTGCCGCCCGCCAAGAGCGCCGTCAGAGCCATTGCCACCCCGCTCACCTCCGCCATCCCCGCCTTTATTGATGGTTCCACTGTTGATGCCGCCTCCGCCGCCTCCACCTGCCACGATCAGGATGCAGTCCCTGTTGGCATAGCTTAACCCACTGGAAGAAGTCCCTCCTATAGAGCCGGACTTTGTTGCCACATGGGTACATCCGCCGCCTGCCGCACCATACTGCTTGCTGTTGGGCATGGAATAGGTATATCCGCCGCCATTTGTTCTTGATGTGCCGCCATTAAAAATATAGATTACTTCATCCTTTTTCATCTTTTTATAGCCTTTGGAATGTCCGCCAAGCCCTCCCTCTGCCACAAGGTCATCCACTTTCGCATCACTGCCGGAAGCACCCCATACTTCAAACTCATAGATGCCGTCCTGCGGGATGGTGAACTGCACATAGCTGCCAGTATAAACAAAATCATACTCTGTTGTTACCCACATGGCATAAAGCGTGGCGTCCGCAGGGAACACCCCTAATTCCCCCGGCTTATAGCTTGGCGTGGAAAGGGAATCTATGCTCCATCCGCAGAAAGACATATTTTTTCTCGTGTAGGGGCTTGCCGGGGCTGTGGTGGGTTCGCTCTGTGCATTCCCATTATTGTAGTAACAGAAAGCGGTGAAACTCTCCTTTGCCCCGCTCACCGTCAAAGTGCCGCCGTTTGGCATCAGCCCGATGGTCATCTGCTTTTTGAACACCGCATAGAGTGTGACAGGCTCCTCACCGCTGATGATATATTCCGAAAGCACCTTCCTTTCCGCAGAATCATCCTGCCGCCACCCCACAAAGGCATATCCCTCCAGTGCGGCAGGCGGCGCTGTTGCAATGGCATCTTCCTTATCCGGCACAGTACGCTCCAATGCATAGCCAGTGTCGATCTGGTAGGTCACCTTGATGCCTGCGGCATACACCTTATCCTCGCCCACAAAAATCCGCGTCACCCTTTTGGTGGCGGCATCCTCATAGCAGAGGTAAATGGTGCTTGCGCTGTACTGCTTCAATGCCCGGTATTCCTCTATGCTGACCAGTTTCATCACAAGGCCGGAACTGCTCATCATCTCCGCCATCTTAGAATCCAGCGTTTTCATGGAACTTTCCAAAGTTCCCGTTGTGGAAATAAGACCGTCCAGCTCACCGATGATGTTCCTTGCCGTGAACACTGCCGTTCCGTCCAATACCATATCCCCGGCTTTCGTTACCCTCGAATACCCGGAAGGCTCATAGGCGGCTGTGGTGCCTGCCTGTGTGCAGACAAAGGTTGCCCACCCAGGTGCGCCCACTGCGGTCACCGCATCACCTACAGAGTAAGATGTGGCACGGGTAAGTGTCTCCCCTCCGCCTCCTCCACCGCCGCCCCCGGCTTTCAGCGTAGGGAATACTTTGGTCAGGCCGCTCAATCCAGCGGAAGATACCGTGAAGATGGCAAGTTCCAGATCATAGGAGGAATTGTTGTAATTGATGTTCACATCCGCAT
>CAMWJV010000153.1 GCA_947174665.1 uncultured Lachnospiraceae bacterium | reverse complement strand
ACTCTGTACAAGGTCTGATGACAGGACGAAACTTGTACAGAGGTAGAAACAGCTATCGTCCGCATTGGATTTTGTACATTCTTTAATTCGAAAACAATTCGCAGAATCGCTTTCGCGGGGTTTTGCTTCTGCAGTAAAAAATAGAATGGAGAGAATTCAATGAAAAAATATATTATTTTATGGTTAAGCCAGAGTGTGTCCGGGCTGGGAAGTTCCATGACCGGATTTGCGCTGGTTTTATGGGCGTACGGACAAAACCGGTCAGCAATGTCTGTTTCCCTGATGTCGTTTTGCAATTATGTGCCGTATGTCATTTTGAGTTTATTTGTGGGCGGTTTTATAGACCGGCATAAGAAGAAAACAATTATGCTGATGTCTGACAGCATTGCGGCGGTTGGCTCTTTGGCGGTGTTAGTGCTGGTGCTTACAGGAAATCTGGCTGTCTGGAATATCTACGTCATCAACGTGATCATCGGCGTGACTAATGCCTTTCAGCAGCCTGCGTCGGCAGTGGCAACGGGAAGGCTTGTGCCGGAGGAGAAAATATCAAACGTGAGCGGACTGAACTCCTTTTCCGGCAATCTGATTGTGGTATTCAGCCCTATGCTGGCCGCCTTTCTGTTTGCAGCAGGCGGGCTTCCGCTTATTCTTTTGATTGATCTGGCAAGTTTTGTATTTGCATTCTGTGTACTGTTGTTTTTTATTGTTATTCCTGAATTGCCTTCTGAGCAGACAAACAGCTCTCCCTTTGCCGGGATAGCGGAGGGATTCGCATTTCTGAAAAAGGAAAAGGGAATTCTGTACATTATGCTGACCATGGCGCTGATCAATTTCTTTTCAAGGCTGACCTATGAAAATATTTTGTCGCCCATGATTCTGGCAAGAAGCGGAGAAAACAGCATTACTCTCGGAGTTGTAAACGCATGTATGGGAATAGGCGGAATTGTCGGGGGAATTATTGTTTCCGTGAAAAAGGAGAGCCGACGTAAGGCGACGGCAATCTATGTCTCGGCTGCGCTGTCGTTTCTGTTTGGGGATTTGATGATGGCGGCAGGGAGAAATGTTTTCTGGTGGTCGGTGGCCGCAGCTGCAGCCAGCCTGCCCATTCCCTTTATTATGGCAAATCAGAATGCAATACTGTATAAAAAGATTCCGGCCATCATGCAGGGGCGCGTGTTTGCAGTTAGAAATGCGGTTCAGTACAGCACTATACCTATTGGCATTATCCTTGGGGGTTATCTGGCGGATTATGTGTTTGAACCTTTTATGAATTCCGGGAGCGGTCCGGCGGAAATACTTGAGAAAATAACAGGGAGAGGCCCGGGAAGCGGCATGGCGGCAATGTTTTTATGTACCGGCATATGTGGTTTTTTGATAAGTATGATGTCCTGCTTTAATCGTGAAATAAAGAAACTGAACTGAACCCGGGAAATGGCGGGAATGCCGGGATAGTGTTGGAATAATGCTGCAATAAAGAGCGGGAGAGGATGCCTATGTATATAAAAAGGTGCTGCCGCAAGGTGGCTGTAGCCTGTATGTTGTTTTTGACCGGATGGCTGACGGGATGCGGAGACCGGCAGAATCAAATGCCCACGGATGATGTATCTTTTTATCAGCCCTCAGAATATGCGGATGAGGATTATAACAGCATTGATTCCCGCTGGTGTTTTGCAAGATCAAAGGAAAGTGAGCATTTTTTCCTATTTTGGGAGCCGGGCTTCGGAGATGATCCCAATGCGGAATATATTTCGGAAGATATGCGAGTGGATACGGATGATCTGTTGGAAAAGGCGGAACAGTTTTACCGGACCAATGCGACAAAACTGGGATTTTCAGATGGTGAATTGCTATATGGTTACAAGCTGCAGATATACCTTATGTATGAGAGAGATTGGCTTGCTACCGGCGCAGGCTATGACAACAAAATAGGTGCACTTTGGATCAGCCCGATGACGTGTCAGCCTGTTGGTTCGGTAATTGCCCATGAAATTGGGCACGCATTTCAGTATTTGATTTATTGCCGACAGTTGGCGGAGGGAATGGAGGACAGATCGGAAAGCGGTTTTCGTTACGGTTATCCGGGCAGTAACGGAGGAAATGCGCTTTGGGAAATCTGCGCACAGTGGCAGTCATGGAAGGACTATCCGGAGGAGGCCTTTACTGATTATGAGATGGAGACATGGTTTGAGCATTATCACCGCTCGCTGGAAAACGAATTGTCCCGCTATCAGAATTATTGGTTTTTCTACTATCTGGAGGAGACACAGGGTGCAGCTGCGCTGCAGAGAATCTGGAATGAGAGCAGATATCCGGAGGATTGCTATTCTGTCTACATGCGGCTGTATTTGAATGATGATCTGAACTTGTTTTATGACCAGCTTTTTCAGTATGCAGTCAGAACGGTCACTTTTGATTACGATGAGATTCGTGCCTATTCGCAGCCGTATCAGGGAAGATATGACACCATCCTGTATGATACGGGGGATGGATTTTGGCAGGTGGCATACACGGATTGTCCTGAGGCAAACGGATTCAGCGTCGTTGCTGTTCCACTGGACGAGGGTACATCGGAAGTTACAGTGTACTTCAGAGGTCTGGCCCCCGGATCGACTTTAGCGGAAGGCGACCCCGGCAGCTATTTTGTCGGTGAAGAATTAGTGGCTGAAAAAGACTGCTATAACCCATACACAGGTGTCCCCGGCTGGAGATATGGTTTTGTTTCGCTCCTTCAGAACGGCACAAGCGTGTACGGGGAGATGCATGATGAGCCGGAAGGTACTGTGACGTTCGAGATTCCCAACGGTACGGTGCATCTGTATTTTGTTGTTCTGGGCGCACCTGAGGAGTATGTATGCCACGGATGGGACGATACGGAAGAAAATGATGTACAGATGCCGTATGCATTGAAAATACAATGCAGGTGACGAATTATTGATGTGAGCAGGGGCAAACAAAGAAATTGGAGGCACTATTTTTCTTTTTGTTATTTTCATTTTCCTGAAACAGAGTTATAATAAAGCGTAGAGGGAAGTATTATAGAATTGAAACAATCATGCTTAGGAGGACGGTATCATGAGATTAGTAACACGTTCGGACTTTGACGGTCTTGCCTGCGGGGCACTGCTGTTGGAGGTGGGAATTATTGACAGCTGGAAATTTGCTCATCCGAAGGACTTACAGGACGGCCTGATTGAGATAACTGAAAATGACTGTCTGGCAAACGTACCCTATGTGGAGGGCTGCGGGCTCTGGTTTGATCATCACTCCAGCGAGCATGAAAGACTTCAGCTGCAGGGAAAGTACAAGGGCGAAAGCCGGATTACTCCGTCCTGTGCCCGGATTATTTATGAATATTACGGCGGTAGGGAGCGTTTCCCGCAGTTTGATGACCTGATGGTAGCGGTGGATAAGGTGGATTCCGGCAATTTAACCATCGACGAGATCATGAAGCCGGAAGGGTGGATCCTGGTAGGCTTTCTGATGGATCCGAGAACGGGTCTCGGAAGGTGGAGACAGTTTACCATATCCAACTATCAGCTGATGGAGAAGCTGATGGAGGCATGCCGCACCATGACTACGGATGAGATTCTGGCCCTGCCGGATGTGCAGGAGCGCATCGAGGTATATAAGGAGCAGACCAAGCTGTTTAAAGAAATGGTGAGAAAGCATACCAGGGTAGAGGGCAAGGTCATTATTTCCGACTTAAGGGGAGTGGATCCGATTTATACCGGCAATCGCTTTATGATATACAGCATGTACCCGGAACAGAATATCTCCGCGTGGATCGTGAGCGGACGGGGCGGCAAGGGCTGCTCGGCTGCTGTTGGTTACAGTATTTTAAACAAAACCTGCAATGTAGACGTGGGCAGTCTGATGTTGAAATACAATGGCGGCGGACACAGGAAGGTAGGCACATGCCAGTTTACCGACGAAAATATGGAGTCGGATCTTCCCAAGATGTTGGCAGAGCTCTGCGAGATGGCAAATAAAGATATTAAAGATAACGAAGAAAATAAGGAATAATATGACATTGTGGCTGCGTCCGGTTTGAAAAATGTTTTCAGGCCGGGCGCAATTTAAGCATGAGGTAAGCGATATGAGAGAGAGATATCTTGAGAAAATTAATAAGCTGACGATGATAGGGCATTTATGTACCATGGTATTTATTATTTTAGGATTGGTCTCGCAGATGAAGATGTCCGATCTGCCCATGGTGAGCAGCATTTTGCCGTTGGCCGTGGAAGCAGCGGTTTCTGTCGGTGCGCTCATTATGTATATAAAATACAGGAGAAGTATTATTTTTACCAGGTATATAGCCGTTGGCTTTTCACTGGTATATATTGTGATGATGCTGCTTGCTTCGTCGGGAACGTCATTCCCGTACATGCTGCCTTATCTGATCTGTATTATTCTCTCTCTGGATGCATGGTCGGTGAATGCGGCCTGTGTTGTTTTTGCGGTGACAAATGTGGTACGGGTTGGTATGACACTCGCAGGAGCGGACGAGATAACCCTGGTGCTGGAAGCGGTCATGATAGAGTTGATCATTACGATACTTGTGACATTGGCTTCGTTGCGAGGAGTGAGGCACCTGAATACGTTTTTCAGGGAATCCATGGGCGAGATACAGGACGCAATGCAGAAAAATGAAGCGGTAGCGCAGAAGATTGTAGAGGTAGCCCGAAATGTGGAGGAGCGGGCGGAATCCATGGCAGGGGATCTGGAGGCTATCGAAGTAGCCACGCAGACCGTAAGCGAGTCCATGAACAATATTTCCGCCGGAACGACCAGTACTGCGGAGGCGATCACACATCAAACCGAGCAGACACAGGATATTCAGGATATTCTGGACGAGACGCGGAGCAGGACAGACAATATCGTGGAGCTTACAAGGAGCGCAAAGGAAGCGCTGGACAGCGGAACCAGGGTAATGGATACGTTATTTGAACAGGTTGGTGAGACGATAGAGAACAGTGAATTGATGGCGCAGACGGCGGCGCAGTTACAGGAAAAATCCAATGAGGTAAGAGGAATTACCAGTATTATTCTGGGTATTTCAAGCCAGACAAATCTGCTGGCGTTAAATGCTTCCATAGAGGCGGCAAGGGCAGGTGAAGCAGGAAGAGGCTTTGCGGTGGTCGCGGAGGAAATTCGAAACCTTGCGGAGCAGACAAGGCGGGAAACGGAGAATATTACCGCGCTGATTGAAGCGTTGTCTGAAAATGCGCAGTTGATGCTGGACAAGGTGACAGTCAATGTGGAGAAATCCAGACAGGAGAACGAAGCGGCGGAGCAGGCAGCAGGTCGCTTTGCCGAGATTACGGAGAACGTGAACACGCTGTCCGGGCAAATCAAAGAGGTAAGCCATATGATGAATTCCCTGGTGGAGTCCAATAACGCGATCGTGGACAGCGTAAATACACTTTCCGCAACCAGCCAGGAGATCAGCGCAAGTACCCAGGAGGCATTCAGCACCAGCGAAAAGAATGTGGATATGGTTAAGAGATTTTCGGCATCTATGGATAATATTTTACACGAGATGGAAGTGCTTCGCAGCTATACAAAGCAAAGTCTTTGAGGTAAAACAACTATGGCGTATTTCAGTATTTTGGACTTGGGGAAACCGGAGGCAGAAAGCGCCTCAAGGCCCGGATTCTTTTGGGACCTGAATCTGAATCAGATTATTGACATGATTCAGCTGCAGTCTCCACAATATAATATTTCAAAAATGTATTATCGTTTTCCGCTGGATGAGGCTTGCGTGGAATATCGAAAGAAGATTTACGGGGATGTGAAGCGAACTGAAGTTTATGAATGCCTCAGAGTTTTTTCCGAGGGGATGCGAAGGTCGGCAGCTGCAGGAAGCAACAGGGAGGCAGCAAAGACAGGACTGCAGAGGGGAGCATGGCACGTGGATGCAGTGCAGGAGTACTGTGCTGCCGTGAGCGGCCTGCAGGGGGCACTGTCAGGGATACAACTTCAATCAGAAGGGCTTCGCAGGCTGTCGGAATATCTGGACGATTACACAGATCAGGAGGACTTTCAAAAATGCAGAAGAGAAGCAGAGTCAATTCAGCGAACGATGGAGGATTTTCACCTGATTCTGGAGATTGAGGATAACAGGATTGTCGTCACTCAGGGAAAGCGGAACTGCTCCTATGCAAAGAAGCTGGGATATGGGGAGGATGTTAAAAAGCTAACTCCTTTTCTGCCGGGGCCGGGGATGTCGCCTCTGGAGGAGGCTATCTTTGATACCTTTCGCAGAAAGAATCCGGAGTTTTTTGACAGGGTGGAAGATTTTTCGGAGAGATTCCCTTCTTATGAGGACAGCACTATACTTCAGCTGGAGCAGGAAATACAGTATTATCTTGCTTTTTGGCGCTTTGAGGAAAAGCTTAAGGAACAGGGTTTTGATTTCTGCGCCCCGGACAAAGGCGGAAGCCGGGAAATGGAGGCAGAAGGACTTTATGACCTGGCCCTTGCCTGTGCCAACTGTACCCGGGGCAGATCCGTGGTGAGTAATGATTTTGTCTATAAGAAAGGTGAGCAGTTTTTTGTAGTGGGCGGGCCGAACCAGGGCGGCAAGACCACCTTTGCCCGAAGCCTGGGGCAGCTGGTGTATTTTGCCGGAATGGGGCTGGATGTGCCTGCAGCCAGAGCATATGTTCCTTATTTTGCAGCGCTGCTGACCCATTTTTCCGCGGAGGAAAGTCTGGGCAGCGGGAAGGGGAAGCTGAAGGAAGAACTGACGCGTCTTGCTCCCATGATGAAAGAACAGGCGGAGGGTGCGTTTGTGATCATCAATGAGCTGTTTACCACAGCGGCTCATTATGACGGCTGTGTCATGGGGAAGCGGGTGCTGACCCACTTTATCGAAAAAGGCTGTATGGGTATTTATGTGACTCATCTGAAAGAGCTGGGGAATTCCATAGAGGGCGTGACGGCGCTGACCGCCATGCTGGACGGGAGCAGGGAGCGAAAACGGACCTACAAGATCAGCCGGGAGAAGCTGGGGGATGTGGGATATGCCGAGGATATTGTGAACAAATACGGGCTGACCTATCAGGAACTTCACCGGCGGTTGATGGGAGACAAGGAGGGGCGCAATGAAGGTAAGGCTATTATATCCGGACAGGGAATGGAAGGATAGCGGCGCTTATTATGACTCGGAAAGCATTATCACGGATTTAGGTCTGTCAATCCTGTTTCAGGTATCGTCCAGGTGCCAGGAACCGAAAGCGGGCACGGTACAGCGCGCCGACGAAGCGGACAGACATTTGGGTGAGATGCTGAAAAAGGTCATGATGGTGCCCCTCAGGACAGAGGAAGAGATTTATTACCGTCAGGAAATTCTCAGGGATTGTATGGAAAATAAGGAGTTTATTGAAGCCTTGTATGAGATATCCAGAGATATGACCTTCCGATGGGAAGCGCTGGGAAAGCAGCAGCTTGACAAGCCGGGATCCAGAGACAAAAGCGCAAATCTGCTCTCCAGAATCGAGATTCTGCACCTGTTTGTAAATACGCTCTCGCAGATTAAGAACTTGTGCCGCAGATATGACACGGGGGCAGCAGCAGGCTCGGGAGAGACGGCAGCAGACTCGGGAGGGACGGCAGAAGACGCTGCGGGAAGCGGGACAAAACCGGCAGGTCGGTTGACATCACGCGGTCTAGTGACTTTTTGCCGCAGACTGGAGGAGGATTTCGGAGACGAGCAGGAAGAGAGAATTCGGGGGACACTTTCGGACATTATCTTTTACTGCGACGGTCAGGAGGAGTATTCCTGGACAGGCAGCGACCGCAAGAGAGAGTATATATCCCGCATGGTCCTGGACTGCAGTGTGGCGGCGGGCATGAAACTGGGTGTGAGGG
>CAMWJV010000152.1 GCA_947174665.1 uncultured Lachnospiraceae bacterium | reverse complement strand
ATCCAGCCCAGCATGTACTCCTGTGTCTCCTGATACCTTGGGTCGATCTGCATCAGGTGCTCTTTATCCCAGTGATTCGTGGTGTGATTGTACATGGAAATTTCTTCCCAGATACGGTATGCCAGAAAGCTGACGGTATATCTGTGGAAAGGCGTACATTCCCTGACCGTCACGCTGCCCGACTTCCGGTCATAAACCCATCTGTCGCTGTCAACCTTCTCATTGACGGTGCGGTCATAAACCTCCCAGTATTTCATCGCTCTCATACTGTCGTTAATCGCAAACTGTTCCTCAAAAAAGCTTTCCAGCAGGCTGACCGTGAGTTCACTCCCCTCTGCCACTGCCGCCGGTGTGCAGAGAAAGGTCTGCTGCAGCTTATCCGGATTCTTTTTCGCCCACTCGTTATGATCGCGAATGATACAGATTGTGGAATAGATACCGTAACCGGCATGAACGATCTCGTCGGAAAGAACAGTCCCGTCACTGTCCCTGATCACATCGGCCCCCCATTTTTCAGCCATTTTCAAGGTCAATTCTTCATACCCGGATTCTCCCGGAAGCGTAAATCCCCCTTTTTGTTTTGACATTTTAATACCTCCCTGCATTATATATTTCCATACCTTATATTTCATCAGCCCGGCAATCGCCAGCCCGTCAAACTACCACCCCGGCGGTCACCGGCCGACCGGACAAGTCATATCCGCATTCTGCGGCACAGTTCCACCGCCTCTCCTACGGAGATGACACGGCTTAATTCTTCGCTGCCGTCACGGTCGATCAGCCCTATGGCACAGGCCCCCCTGACAAAGCTGCGGGAAAATTCCATGCATCTTTCGTCGTAGGCACAGGGGCTTTCTGCAGGCAGCATCTTCCTGCTCTTGTAAGCATTTACGGCAAACACCAGAAATTCCTCCAGCGTAACCTCTCTCTCCGGGAAAAAGTGACCTTCTTCCACCAGACTTTCCTCTATCATACCGTTTTGGTAAGCACATTCCACGGCTCCCGCATACCACTCATGTCCCACCACATCCGTAAACATATCGTTGTACACGTTGGTGGGAAAAAAACGGGCTGTCTTAATGAGCATATCCAGGACCGCCGCCCTGTTCGCAGGGACATCCGAATTTTTTACCTCTGAGAGAAGCGGCGCTCCCTCATCCGGATTTCTCATATTATCATAAATCTTAGGCTTCCTGGGCATCACAATCTTTTCCGGCGGCTCCCAAGGACCCGGGCATCCTGTCACGCACTCTGCCAGAAAGCGATAGGAGGGCCGGGAATGTTCTCCGCACACTCTTAGGATTTCCTCCGCCACCATCCCCGCAAAGAGATAGGCACCGTAATCATTACTGTGAGTGTAATCATCCGGATGGAAGTAAGGCTTTGCCTCCTCCAGTCCCTTTTGTCGGATGAATTCCATGGACCGCCCGTGCAGATCCAGCACCGGCACTCCCTCCTGCTCTCCCACCTTAAGACAGACAGCCGCATACTCCGCCAGCAAGTCATTATAAGCGCCGTCATTTCCCTTCCAGGTATTTCGGGCAAGGGGTGTGACGATCACCGGATGTACACCCGCATCCCTGCATTCCTTAATATAGCACAGCAGATTCTCTCGATAGCCCTCCTCCGCTTTCAGTTCCTGCAGTTTCTGGTCGTTGTGGCCAAACTGCATGAAATAAAAATCTCCGGGGCGGATAAACCGCTGAACAATCCCATAATGCCCCTCACTTCGAAAACTGTCCGTAGTCAGGCCGGAATGTGAATGGTTGGAGACAGCAATCCTTTCATCCAGGAAGGCCGGCAGCATCTGTCCCCATCCGGAATAGCAGGTGCCTGGCGCGTAGGGATACTCCGCGCTCTGGTCCGTGACCGTGGAGTCTCCCGCTATGTACAGAGTCGGGCAGGAAATTTCTTCAACACGGATACTGCTGATTCTCGGCCTGTCCGCCACTATCGCAATATTTATCGACTTATTTTCAAAGCTGTCGGTTCTGCCCCTTGGCACGATATCACAGACATTCACTGTCATGCTTCGGGTAAAGGAGACTTCTCCCGGAAGAAATCCTGGGAGTTCCCCCAAAAAACCGAGCCTTCTGCACCCCGTGAAAATAAGGATTTCCCCGGCAGATTCCTCTGTGCAGATGGCCACGGTCACCTTATAATTTCCCTGGTTCGGCACATCCGCCTTAAAGATGAGAGGGATCCGTCTTTGTTCCCCCGGAAACGCTTCCCCTGACTCCGCCTCCAGGCTCCGCACCCGGCCCTCGGAATCCAGAAAGCACCCCTTTTCATCCTCCCGGATTTCGGACAGCCTTACATCCCTGTACCAGTATAAAGTGTCAAAACCGGAGTTCAGTTCCGGCAGCTGCAGGCTCTCCTGTTCCTTCCTGTTCTCCTCTGTCACAAAGCCGCAGCCTTTTTTCGTACAGTAGAGATCCGAGGCAGTCACAGCTATATTCTCTTCTTTCCGCGCGTCCGGCGTCATTCCTCCGCACCTGTTCCCGGTACTTCCTTCGGTGCCGGGGGCTGCAGTTCCGAACACAAAACTCCTTTGAAACATCTTACAGCGCACCGTCCTTCAAAATAGTGTCGGACACAAGCAGAGTGGAGAAAAACGCCAGCGTCAGACCCTGTCCCCAGCCCTGGATCCAGGCTTTTGGAATGCCTCTGTAGCCTTCCTTATCCCGCATGACCGCTGTGCCCCCGGACACGTTCATAACCTTGCCGTCCTCGCTGATATTTGCCAGCAGGCCCTTTATGGACTTGTTGATATATTTCCCATGAAGAGGATTGCCTCTCTCCAACATGGCCGCCGCAATTCCCGCGGAAGCGGAAATCTCTTCATAAGATTCCTCATCATCCAGCACGGTTCTCCACAGCCCATTCTCTGTCTGAACCGTCTTCAGCGCAGCCAGCTGTTCGTTCAGGGAACCTGCCACATCTATGTATTTGGGATACAGGTAACACTCGGGAAGCAGTCCGCCTACCTTTGACATGGTGTATGCGGCCCAGGCATTGGCCCTGCCCCAGTAAATACCGGACATGTGATCTCCCGCAATATTGTCATAGCCGTGATAATAAAAACCGCTGCCGGGATTCTGCAGATATCTGATATGCCAGTACCACTGGTTCAACGCATCATCAATCAGCTCCTGGTCCTTATTCATGACTCCGACCCGAAGCATGAGCAGCGCCGCCATGAACAGTGTATCCGCCCACGCCTGCTCCGGGAAATCATTATTTGCGGAAACCGTGTGCTGCAGCACATTGTCCCCGAACCGGAGCGCATCCTTCTTCAGATACTCTATCTTACTCATAAGAATGTCGTAATATTTCTGTTCGCCGGTAGCCTGATACAGGGTCACCAGACAATGCCCCATGGCGCAGGCATTCACCGTCCACACCGGCGGAAGCCCAAGGTCGATCAGCTCGTCCACCCTGTCCTTTAAGAGCTCCAGATATTCTTTTTTTCCCGTCTTTTCATAGGCTTCCCCAATGCCGTAATATGCCACTCCACAGGGCCAGTCCCAGGTCAGATCCATGTTCATGGTCTTTCTCACAACCCTGTCGATCACATCTTCAATCTGTTTTTTGTCATACTCCAGTTTTAACATAAAACCTCCTTTTTCTTTGCTCCTATTACATTATATACTAAAATAAGGAAAACGCATACCAAAATTTCCTATAAGACGATATGTTTCGAAAAATTTCGGCCCACCGGCAGAACCGGTGGGCCGTTTTTTTAATGTGCGATTCTACACATTATACAGTCCTGCTTAATGCGCAGCTTAAGCGCATCAGACCTCTTCAGTTATTTTGCTTTCTGGATATCACGAAGTGTTGTAGTCTTCCCGGCCTCATAAGCAGCCTTTCTCTCGTCCAAAACAGCCTGGTAACCTGCCTCCAGGTATTCCTTGGTATACTTATCATATATAGCGTCGAACTCCGCCGGATCGCACATTACTATTGAATCCTTGAATTCCGAATACTTCACCTGCAGATCTCCGCGATACTCGTCTACTGCTGCGATTGATACGGCAAAGGCAGCGTCACTGACAGGATAGCCAAGCTCAGCCTTCTTCACATTCAGGTCATAGATTGCGGTGATCTGATCCGTAAAGTCCTGAGGATATCCCTTAGGAGAATTCAACCTGATGTTATCATACATATCGCCGACGTTTCTCGCCTCAATTACCACACACCAATAGTCCTTATTGCCGTTGAAGCCCATCAGATACTCGCCCTGATAATCACTTACAGCTACTTCAAAGCCATCCTGATAGTTAAAGGTCTCACCTTCTACACCCCACTGAAGGAAATGCAGATTTTCCGGCTGACTCATCCACTCCATATACATCCATGCAGCCTTGATCTCATCATCGGAAGCAAAAGATGAGAAACCGATACACATACCGAAAGGATTATCCGCACGATACATAGGATAATCGCCGGTGCCGGGATCGGGCTGTGTCTTCTGCTCTTCTCCCACAAAGGTGTATACAGCCAGCTCTGCATCGGGATTCTGTGCATAGAAGCTGTCCAACAAAGGCATGCTGGGAGCCATGTAAGCACCGTAAGCGTAAGTCTTGCCTGCAAAGAAATTAGCCTCTGCGTCAGCAGCACTCAAAGTGAAATACTCCGGATCGGTAATGCCCAGGTAATAATCTTCATTTGCATACCTCAGGGCTTTCTTGTGAGGCTCCCAACCCATGGCAGGAATGTTGAAGTCGCCGTACATAGCCCACTCTTCCTCATCCATAGGGAAAGGTCTTGTAGCATAAACCTGTTCGCCGCCCTGTGACTGATACTGTGATCCTCCGCCCGGATGCTCCGCAATACCTGCCTCCATGATCTTCTGCATAGCATCCAGATATTCCTCGCGGTTCAAAGGAATATGGTCATATCCAACCTGACGCAGCCAGTCCATGCGGTAGAACGTGATCCAGTTCGGCGTGGTGTTGAAATAGGGTCTCTCAGCAAGCACGAAATATCTTTCATCATTCATGATGGTATAACCAAGCTGATCATTCTTTACCATGTTAGCGTAATATGTAGGTGCAACCTCCTTGAAGGCATCGATATCATAGGTCTGCAGATATCCATCCTCAGACCAGGTTGCCAGCTTGTCATAGTCATACTCCATCAGGATGGTAGGCAGATTTTGGCTGGAAGCCAGCAATGCGTAATCTGTCATAACCTGACCTCTGCCGATAGGAATATACTGTACCGTGACATTGTACTTGTCACCGAAATTTTCCTGAACCCACTTGGTATAGTAATTTTCCTGTACATCTGCAATACCTGTCTGCGCCCTGTCATACACAGGAATCTTCAGGGTTACATTGTTCGCAAAAGCAGTCCATCCTTCCATACCCGCTCCGGCCGCCTGGTTATCCTGGCTGTCCTGACCGCCCTGATTCTCCTGGCCGCCCTGGTTATCCTGGCTGTCCTGACCGCCCTGATTCTCCTGGGGTGCGGATGATCCGCCTCCGCTGCTGCTGTCCCCGGCGTCCTGGTTGCCACAGCCTGCCAGGGTGCTTAATGCCATGGCAGTAGTGAGAGCCAGCGTCAGGAACTTCTGAATTACTTTCTTCTTCATACTCTGTTCCTCCTTAAAACAATTGTTTTAACAACTGCAAAATCTATAGTCACCTTTTCAGGAGAACTACCTGTAACACTTAAACTATTTAACCCTTCACGGAACCAATCATGGCTCCCTTTACGAAATACTTCTGCAGGAACGGATAGACGATGATGATCGGCACCGTGGCAAACATGATCGTAGCCGCCTGCAGCACTTCCGGCGTGCTTATCGCCGCAGAGCCCTCGTCCTTGGCTGTAGTAAGAGCTTCCTGAGCCGTGGATACCAACAGATAAAGCTTATACTGAAGCATCCTTAAATCCGTACGCATCCTGATGTAATACAGATTGTCTCCGTAACTGTTCCATCTGCCCACTGCATAAAACAGACCCAGAGTCGCGATGATCGGCTTGCTCAGAGGCAGAATGATATAACGGATGATCTGGAAATAACTGGCCCCGTCTAAGAATGCGGACTCTTCCAGACTGTCCGGAATGCTGGAATGAAAATAAGTCTTCATGACCAGCATGTTATATGCGGAATAAATTCCCGGCAGAATGAGCACCCAGAAATTATCCAGCAGCTTCAGGTCATTATACAGCAGATAAGTAGGGATCAGACCTGCCCCGAAATACATGGGGAATACCAGCAGGAACGTAAGCACCCTCTTGAATGGAAGCTCCTTCTTGGAGAGCGGATAAGCGGCGCAAAGGCACACCAGCAGGCCCAGGAAGGTAAATACAATGGTAACCACCACGCTGAATACCATGGCATAGGTCATAGTGCTATCCGAAAAAACCTGTTTGTAGGCTTCTGTGGTAAAACCCTTCGGCCACAGTGTGACCTTCTGGGCAGACACAAAGCTGTTTGAGGACAGGGATTTTGCCGTCACATGGATAAAGGGCAGGATACAGGTCAAACAAATCAGCACAATGACAAGCATCATAATGCCGTCGCTGAGGCGGAACTTATTTATAGCTCTGCTGCCATCGCCGGCAGTGCTTTCTTCTACATCTTTCACTCTCTTGCTCATTCTCTTTCCCCCTCCTTTAGAATAATCCTTCCTCGCCCAGACGCTTCGCTATCCAGTCAGACAGAAGTACTAACCCTAGACCTACCAGAGACTGGAACAGACCTACCGCCGTAGACATACTGAAACGATTACCGGCCAAACCTTTTTGGTATATGTAGATAGCCAGCTGATACTGGAACTCTCTGATCTGACTGTTGTCAAATACCTGCAGTGCCTCAAAGTTACTGCCCATGAGACGTCCCATGTTCATGATCAGCAGGGTAATAATGGTTCCCTTGATGCCCGGAAGGGTGATATGCCACATTCTCTTCCACCTGCCGGCCCCGTCGATCATAGCCGCCTCGTACAATTCCCCGTTGATGCCTGTGATGGCCGCCAGATAGATAATGGTTCCCCAGCCCATGCCGGCCCAGACACCTATGAGCAGGTAAGTCACCGCCCAGTGGTACTTCTCCGTCAGGAACGGAATCCCCTGTTGGATAAGTCCCAGGTTCTTCAGCACCACGTTCACCAGACCGGTGGAAGGACGGAACAAAGTCCAGGCAACGCTGGCTATGATAGGCCAGGAAAGGAAGTGGGGCAGATACAGGATAGTCTGCGACACCTTTTTAAACCGCGGATAACGCAGTTCATTTAAGATCAATGCCAAAATAATGGGCGCCGGAAAACTGACCGCCAATCCCAAAACATTAAACACAATGGAGTTACGCAGAGCCCGGTGGAAATCCTTATCCTTAAATATCTTTATAAAAGTTTCCCACCCTACCCACTCACTGCCGCTGTATCCCTTGGCCGGCTTATAATCCATGAAGACCATTCTCAGGCCCGGATAAGCCGCATAATTCAGGATAAACACCAGAAGCAGAGGAATCGAAACCAGCAGCAGAAGCTGCCAGGTATGGCGGAAGTTTTTCACAAATAACTTCTGCCGTTGCGCGAGACTCATTTTTTTCATTTTCTTCTCCACTTGCTTTCACCCCCGATTTAATTCCGTCGGACATTATCAGTGCGACTGCTTTAATTATCAGGCAACTCTGCACCCGGTGTCTAAGCAATCACCTGTCAATACTGTGCAAAAACGACCATTTAAAAAAACCGGATTCCTGTGGAATCCGGTTTTTTGTACAAAAAATGTGATTTGTTTTTGATTTTGTGAGCATTTTGATGAAAAAAATTTTTATTTTGTTGGACGTGTGGGACTTTTTTTGGTAAACTTAAGAAAGTCCCTGCATCCTTTTGACAGAGATATGTTTGATTTTATTTTGTTTATTACGGTTTATTACATTCGAAAAGAGGAGATA
>CAMWJV010000151.1 GCA_947174665.1 uncultured Lachnospiraceae bacterium | reverse complement strand
ATCATGTACCAGATTATCGGTATTCGTTCCGCCGGTGAGATTAAGGAAAAGATTCAGGATATTTTAGAATTTCCGGATACGAAAAAGAAAGCAAAAAATCAGCTGGAGGACAGTATTACAGTCAGGGACCTGGGTTTGCAGCTGGAGGAATTTGAACTTAAGGATATTAACCTGACACTGAAAAAGGGAAGAAAGTATGCGGTGGTCGGAAAGAGCGGCGCCGGGAAATCTACGCTTTTGAAGCTGATGCTTGGGTATTATGGCGGTTATGCCGGAACGATCACTTATGACGGAGTGGAGCAGGAGCAGTGCGAGCTGGTGGAAATGATTGCGGAGATAAATCAGAACGCTGTGATTTTTGACGCCGGTGCAAAGGACAATATCACATTGTTCGGCAGCTATCAGTCGGATAAATTTGATTCCTATGTGGAGGCGGTTGACGCGGGAATGCTGATGCGTGAGAAATTCGGGGAATCCGGTGCCAATATCAGCGGAGGAGAGAAGAATAAGATCGCGCTGCTCAGAGCATTGAACAGGGAGTGCGACGTGCTGTTCTGTGACGAGATGTTTTCGGCCCTGGATGAGCAGAACAAGAAAAAGATTTCCCGGTACTTATTCGGACGAAAGGATCTGACTATCCTGTCCGTGACCCATGACATCTCAAAAGAGGCACTGCAGTTTTATGACGAGATCATTGTCATGGATTCCGGCCGAATTGTCCGGCAGGGAGAAACTGCGGAGATGCTTACCTTTTTAAAGGACTTTTTCCGTGAGGGAATAGGCTGAGGGCAATAATTTATTGATGAAATAACAAATGAGAAATCGGAGGTTTTGAGATGAGCGGTATACTGATAAGAAAAGCAGTGGGGATGATGACGGAGGACCCCAGGAAATTTACAAAGAGTGTGATTCCGGCAATACTGCTTCCTGTTGTCGGGTTGCTCCTGGCGTTGCTGATGCTTATATTCAGTATCGATTCTGGGAGTTTGGAAAAGTTTCTGGCGGGAGCGGAGACGCCGTATGCCATCATAGAGGCATATGATAAGTGGTATGAGTCGATGGTCACTGCCACCATGATCAGCCTGGTGATCGTGTCGGTATGTGGTGTGGCTGCAATTATCATAGGCAGGAAATCGGTGGTCGCAGTGCTGTGTGCCATTGGTATTTCCATCTTTGGCTTTTTTGTCTGTGGCGTGATGTATCTCAGTGAGGACATCCCGGCGCTGAGAGCAAAGGCACAGGAGGATATGGCACAGATTGCAGAAGGACGGCTGGAGACGGCGGAGGTAAGTTTTCATAAAGATAAGGGAAGGGCAGGGCTGCGGGGGATATATACGGATGGGCAGCCAACCATGTTTGCGGTATACAGTGGGATAGGAAACACGTTCGAGAGCAGTTGGATGGATTTCTATATTCCCGACAATCTGGGATTTACACCGGATGAGGACAGAATGTATAACGACAACAGGAGCATTGACTGGAACAATGAAAATGCCCAGTGGTATTCGGTTACTTATACTGATAACTTCTGCGTGGTGATATCCGTGGAGCCCTTGAACTGACAGAGAAGGAAAAGCCGTTTGAAAAAGTTAACTAATAATGTTAGGAGGAAGCGAAGACAGGAACTGTTACTTCTATGGCGGAAAACAGAAACATGGTAGAAAATGCAACGATATAGTGATATAATGAGATATAAACCTAATGATAATTCCGACTGATTAATATGCTGCTGGTGCGGCGGAATGAGAGGAAAAATGGGAGAACAGGGATTCTGGCATGAAAATGAAAGCTATATCGATTCAGTGATGAATAAGGTAAACATGCTGGCGGAGGATACCTATATTTATATCCTGCATCTGAAGCAGAACAGAGCATGGTTTTCGGAGACAGCCAAGACCTATTTCGGGATACGGGATACATATTCTTCAGACCATTTTGAGATTATGCGTGGTCTGGTCCATCCGGATGACTGGTGGGAGTACGAGGAGGGGCTTCCGCAAAGGATGCGGGGAGAAAACCTTGACTGGGAATTGTGTATCCGGATGAAGGGAGTTTCCGGGGAGTACCACATGTTCAGCATCCATACAGATATTGTTACAGATGAGAAGAATGCGGAAGAGTATCTGCTTGTCCTGCTTCACAATGAAAATGTACTGCCGAGAATTGATGCCCTGACGGATTTATATTCCCAGGCAAGATTTACGGATGACATCGAGGCGGAGATCGGAAAGAAAACTCCCTTTGCCGTGCTGATGATCAAACTGGAACGGTTTAACAATCTTAACATTATATATGGAAATGATTTTACCAACCAGATTTTAAAAGAAACGGCGCTGCAGTTTATTTATATGATGAATGAAGACAGCGCTGTCTACCGCCTGGACGGTCCGAAGTTCGGCTTTATCCTGAGGAACTGCGGCAGGGAAAAACTGCTTGACTTCGAGCAGGCGCTCAGAGAAAAACTTGCAAAGGGAATTCATATAAACAACACGCGGGTTACGCTGAAAATATGTGCAGGAGCAATTTTGATCGAGCAGTATGAGGGAAAAGCGGATGCTCTTAAATCTAAGGCTGCCTATGCCCTGGGACATTCGGAAACGGAGCATCAGGGGAAACTGATCATTTTTAATGATGAAGTGCGTACCTCGAAGAATGTTGATCTGGAATTGATGAAGGTAATCCATCAGTCGGTCAGGGAGGGATGTGAAGGATTTTATGTGGAATACCAGCCGATTGTGGTTTCCGGGACGGGGCGCATTGCAGGAGCGGAGGCACTGATCAGATGGCGCAGGGAACCTTATGGGATCGTGCCGCCCGGCATGTTCATCGAATGGATGGAAACAGACCCGGGAATGTATGAACTGGGTAACTATGTGCTGCGGACAGCTCTGGGGGAAACGGTGGGGCTCCTTTCGGTCCTGCCGGAGTTTGTGCTGAATGTCAACGTATCGGCAAGGCAGCTGGAGCGGGAAGAGTTTCGCACGGAGGTGCTGCGGATTTTGAAAGAGACGGAGTTTCCGGCCAGTCATCTGTGTCTGGAGCTGACGGAGCGATGCAGGGATATGCCGATAGAATCGATCAAGCGGGAAGTGGAATTTTTCAAAGAATACGGCATCCGCATGGCAATGGATGACTACGGAACAGGAAGTGCTTCTTCGGGAATTGTACTTCATGCGCCGATGGATGAGATTAAGCTGGATATGAGTTTCATCCGTGGAATTATTGAGGATACAAAAAAGCAGGCCATGGTTCGGTCCATCGTAGAATTTGCCAACAATTCCGGCATGAGTACCTGCCTGGAGGGAGTGGAGACGGAGGAATTACAGAATTATCTGCGGAGTTATAAGGCTACCTGGTTTCAGGGGTATTATTATTCGAAACCCATTGAGATAAAAAAATTCCGGGAATTGGTACAAAAAGTTAGTTTTTATTAAACAACTATGATGCAATTTTAGTTTACATTGTATGACAGAAAGGATAAAAAGCGGTTAAATCCGCTTGTATGCAGGGCCTTCAACGGCTCTGCACCGCAAAGAAGTACGATGGGGTGGTAGGAATGCAGGACAACAGGGCATTACAGAGAAACTATGAACCGGAATTGATCAACACCACAAGAAATCCGTATCTGCTGGATTATGAGGAGCAGAGACGGAGAACGGCGCAAAGACAGCGTGCCGGTCAGGGTGCGCGGAGAGATTCTGCAGGGCAAACATACAGGCAGGATATGAGACAGCCGGTGCGGAGAGAGGGAGCATCCCGGTCTGCATACAGGCAGGATACGAGACAGCCGGTGCGGAGAGAGGGAGCATCCCGGTCCGCATACGGGCAGGATATGAGACAGCCGGTGCGGAAAACAGGAGAACTGCAGCCGATATCCGGGCAGAATATGCGGCAGAGGACAGGACGACCGGGGGCTCAGGGCGGACGGCCGAGCCGCGAGGCGATGCTGAGGGCGCGCCGGAAAAGGCAGGTGCGCAGACAGAGAATAGCAGTGGGCATCTGGGCAATCTGCATCATCGCTATCTGCGGCGTGCTTTTTCTGAACCGGAACAGTGCGTCTGCGGCGGAGCCGGGCACCGCGCCAAAGAATACGCAGCAGCAGTATCAGGAGGGGGCACCTGCGAATGTGTCGGGGGCTGTGATACAGGGGCTTCCTTTAGAAAAATTCACAGCTCATCCGGAGTGGACGGAGAACTTTTTGACCATCAATGAATATTCCAGGCCGGGCGAAGCGCTGCCGGAGGTGAAGGATATTTTTGTACATTATACGGCAAATCTCGGAACCAGCGCGGCCCAGAATCGCAGTTATTTTGAACGACAGAAAGATGAACATAAGGCCAGCGTCAGCGCTCATTTTATCATCGGCTACGAAGGAGAGATCATCCAGTGTGTGCCCCTCGATGAAATTGCCTATGCGGTAGTGGGCAGAAACTACGATTCTGTCTCAATAGAATGCTGCTACACGGCCAAGGATGGTTCGTTTACGCAGGAGACATATGATTCCCTGATTTCTCTTCTGGCATGGCTGACAGATGTTTATGACCTGGACACGAACCACATTCTGCGCCACTATGACAGCAACGGCAAGAAGTGTCCTGTCTATTACGCCGAGCATGAGGACGAGTGGGAGCAGCTGAAGCAGGACGTCAAGGCATATAAATAAGTCAAGCTTTACTTTGGTCTGCTGATACTCAGTGTATTTTGCACTACATCATCCGCATATTTTCTGGATGTTACCTGAATATCATAAATACCGTCGCTGCAAGTCATGGAGAGACTGATGCAGGAATCCTGATAAACGTATTCTTCGTGCCACATATCCGGCGGATCCAAAAGTAACAGAACAGCCTCAGTGGACAGAATGCTTTCCCGCAGGGCTTCGGCGGAAAGGGTATATTCCGGCGAGGCAAGGGCAGCAAGCTCCTGAATAAGCTCCGTATGATCTTCGATATTTGTTCCGGAGAAGCTGGCAAAGTGAACAACCCCTGAACCGGTGTCATAATTGACATAACACAGGAGTTCTCCACAGTCAAAGGACACAACCTGCTGGAACGAGGTATAGTACTCATAGCCGCTGTCTGCATAGAAATTGAAATAGGTATTGTCATAAGGTTCCTGCTCTGATATGTCCCGGCCAAAGAAGTCATGAATTACCCTTATGGCGTCGTCATAAGTTATTGCCAAATGGTAGTAGGTACACTGGAGTCCCAGGGCTTCAATGTCTTCCGCGGCATAATAGTAATATTTTGTGTCGCCGTAGATTTGCAGATCCAGCGGGTCAAGCTGCTCCAGCAGTTTCCAGTCGATTTCGGATGCATCCGCCTCCGGGGAAGCTTCATCGGCGGGGTGGGCCGAGGTTTCATCAGGAACCGAGGCCTCGTCGGCGGGCTGATTTAAGGTTTCAGCAGGAACCGAAGCTTCATCGGCGGGCTGAACGGAAGTCTCATCGTCGGATTCAACCGGCGGTTCCGGGGGTATCAGGATTATTTCGGCAGGTTCTTCGACAGATTCAGAAGCTCTTCCGGCATCATGACGGCTTTGCGTATCGGCCCGGGCGGCGCGGGCCTCACCGGATGGTTCTGCGCCGCGCTTCAGGACCAGGTATGCGCATACCACAAGGCATAAAATGAAGCAGACTGACAGCATGGAGACAAGTAATATTATTTTGGGAGTGTCTTTCCCGGGATTTTTGCCGGAATCCGCCGGCACTGCCGAAAAAACGGGTCTTGATGCCGGGGCAGAAGCAGTGGGTTTGGATTTTGCGGCATATAAGTTTTTCAGAGCGGCGGTCAGCCGCCGGTACAGTTCCTTTCGCTCAGTCTCATTGTCATCACAGGTATCTTCGACGGCAGCGCCATGGGTGTTATATAGTATTGCATAACGCCTGCACTGCTCGCACCAAAGCGTTTCTGACAGTTCCGAGTCACAAAAGGGACAATATTTTTTCATTAAAAATTCCTCCTTTGCCGGGCGGCCCGGTATCCGAATACAGTGCTCACCTCACATATAATTATGCCGCATATGCGGTACAGTATCAACAGTAAATTATACCGTAATATTGCGAAAGTTCTCGTTATCTGTTAGAATGAGGGGGAAGATGAGGAAAGGCATGGTTGCGGCAATGAATATTTTGGCACCGTCGATTCTGGCTGCGGATTTTTGGCGGCTGGGAGAACAGATTCAGGAAGCGGAGAATGCAGGAGCGCAATATCTGCATATAGATGTAATGGATGGTGTGTTTGTGCCGTCCGTATCTTTCGGAATGCCTGTGATCCAGACCATTCGAAAACATACAGGTCTCTTTTTTGACGTTCATCTGATGATAGAGAAGCCTGAGCGCTATCTGAGTGAGTTTGCGGACTGCGGAGCGGATTTGATCAACTTTCATATGGAGGCGGCGGAAGATGTCAGAGGGACCATAGCCGGGATACGCGGTCTGGGGAAAAAGGCAGGCATTACCATCAAACCGGCAACACCCGTAAAGGCAGTGGAGCCGTACCTGGAACTGGTGGACATGGTGCTGGTCATGACTGTGGAGCCGGGTTTCGGCGGACAGAAGCTCATGCCGGAATGCCTTGACAAGGTGAAGGAACTTCGGGGTCTGGCTGTGGAGCGGGGCCTGGATATTGATATTGAGGTAGATGGCGGCATCACTGCGGACAATGTGGAACTTGCCGTGCAGGCGGGGGCGAATGTCATAGTGGCAGGTTCCGCCGTGTTTAAGGGAGACATTACAGAAAATGTGGGAGCGCTTAGAGTACGAATGAATTTTTGAGCGGCCGGAGGTGACGAAATGTCAGGTTTGGCCAGGGGAAGGAGGCGGATATGCACCTTATCGGCGGAGTAGAAAGCGGCCACGATTCGGATAGGCACCAGGTAACGGGCTGTATGCACGGTCATACCCATTATCAACAGGGAAACATAAAAACAGGCGGGGCAGACGTGGGTTCCCAAATGGCCCGGATGCAAATGCAAAAAGAGCAGCAGGACTCTCAGCTTACGCTGTCGGACTGGCTTCAGCGGGTGCTGGACCGCGGTAAAGGCATTCTGAAGGGAATCTGGGGAACCAACGAGACGAATACCGACGGGATCGCAGGAGACAGGGCGGGCAGTGCACAGATGATGGCTCAGGTGCGGGACAGCGGGGAGGCAGCAGGACACGGGGCGGTAAGCAGCCATACGGCGGCAGAAAAAAGTGCGGCGATACAGGGTAACCCTTATTTCGAAGCCATGCCGGAGAAAAATGCCGCGGCACATATGCCAACCTTCCAGAGGGTTCGTGCAAAGATTGTGGCCGGAGCGGAAAAGCTTGCGGGCAGACTGCCGGGGAAATCTTTCCGGTTTCAGGCGAAAAATTCTTTTCAGGCAAAATCGGATCACCGTCCCAAGGAGGATTTGAGGAAGCGGAGCAAGTATAGAAAGGATGAACTGGAGATAGACTGTATACTGACGGACGAGAGCTACCTGATGGACTCCTATGACAGAAAGGGCGAATACAGCCAGCTGACTACGAAAAAGTAAAAGTTGACATTATATTGTGAGTTGTGATACTCTCATTTTACAGACAATAAAGGCAATGACGAAGAGAGTACATCCCGGACTTGTTTTACAGAGAATGCCCCGGCGGAATTTTGTATCCGCAAGGCTGAGAGGGGCAGGGCAGGAAGGATGGAACATGGCTTCCGAGCAGCGCACCGAGCCAGCGGAAGGATGACTGTATACATGGACTGCAAGTTTGAACAGTGCATCTGCGACGGTAAGGCTGCGACAGGTTCCGCCTGTTACAGCGGATAGAGTTGGGCAGCCCTGACTCGAAGAGGTTCGGTTTGAGAGAGCCGGATGAAGAGAAGTGGTACCACGGGCACAGGCTCGTCTTCTCGCATGATATATGCGCAGAAGACGGGCATTATTTATTGTTTAATTATGCAGGAAGAATGTTTTAGGCAATTGCGAAACATAATTTCAGCCTTAATATTAAAGGCACAAAAATCAAG
>CAMWJV010000150.1 GCA_947174665.1 uncultured Lachnospiraceae bacterium | reverse complement strand
TACGGTATCTTTGATCGGAGGATACATGATCGATCAGGAATATGCAAGGGATACGTTGAAAAATCTGTTGGTGATACCGGTCAGATGGCAGGATGCGGTAAAAGCGAAAGTGGCAGCTCTGTTTTTGCTGATGATCAGGATCGCATTGTTCGAAATGGCATTGCTTTTTGTGGCAGGCATGATGTTAAGGAACTGTCCTGCTGTGCTTATCATGGCAGGCGTATGTATGAAAGCGCTTGTATATAACATCTGTATCACGTTAGGCATACTGCCTGTGATCCTGTGGTTTGGAAAGAACAGCGGGAAATATATATGGGGAAGCATCCTGTCCATGCTTATTGGTGTATGCGGAGTGTTTGTCGTAAATGGAAGGGCAGCAAATTGGTATCCAGTTACACTATGTTTCTCGTTTCTTTCGGACGTTTATGGTGAAAAATCTGCAATGGGCTACATGAAGTCGGGTGCGGCAATCTTCCTGTATGGATTGCTGTGTGTACTGGTATACCGAATCAGGTACTGCAGAGAAAACAAAGTTTAGTGCTTTATATATGACAAATAATCTTTGAAATGTCATGAAATTGTGATATTTCAAAGCAGAAAACTTGTGACTTGTGACATTTCTGTGAGAATTGGCTGTTAGACTGGAAGTGTTATTGTCCATGGGGACGAGCTGGCAAAGAAGAACTGGGATAATTAGAAGTATCATCCTCTGGGCAAGGGCAATTCTTTTTCTGTAATGTGCTAATAGATTAGGAGGGACGTGACGATATGAGGCTTTTAGTAGTTGAGGATGACCACCTCTTGAACAACACACTTTGCTACAACCTTGCTGCGGCTGGTTATGCTGTGGATGCTGCTATGACAAAGACAGCGGCGGTATCTTTCTGTGATGTACAGGACTATGATTTAATTGTTTTGGATGTCAATCTGCCTGATGGAAACGGGTTTGACTTTTGCGAGGAAATCAAAGAACGCCGTCCAGATACCGCCGTGATTTTTCTGACCGCGAACGATATGGAGAGCGATATGTTGAAAGGTTTTGAGTTGGGAGCGGACGATTATGTTACAAAGCCGTTCCCAATCAGCGTATTCCAAAAAAAGGTTTCCGCACTGCTGTGCCGCATCCAGAAGCAGACAGGTGGTGACTGCTATACAGATGACACCTTATTCATCAATTTTTCAGAATTGACAGCCACTCTCGCAGGGGAGCCGGTCATCTTCACTCCGATGGAATACCGTTTGTTAAAAGTACTGGTAAGAAATCCGAAAATCGTCCTGACCCGTCAGGTACTTCTTGAAAAGTTGTGGGACGCAGATGAAAATTTTGTAGATGAACACGCATTAACCGTAGCCATCAGCCGCATCCGGGGAAAAATTGAAGTAGATGGCCTGCAATATATCAAGACTGTTTACGGCATGGGTTATATGTGGATTGGAGGGCTGAAAAAGTGAATGGCGGTAAACTTTCCATCAATCGTGGCTGTGCGGCAGGCGCTGCCTTTTTAGGCGTGATTTCACTCGCTACTATCACTACGGTTTATCTCCTTACCAGGAATCCAATCATCGTATGGCTGGGACTGTTATTTGACCTGTTGGTATTTGCCTGTGCTGCCGTTTTTGTGGCCTTTCTCCGCCGCAAGCTGGTTCTGTTCTCGGACGGCCTATGCCGGACAATAGACGACATGTTGGATGGAGCCGCTCCGCCGCAAATTTATGAGGAAGAAAGTCTGTTTTACAAAATCAATCACCGGCTGACACGCCTATATGAAGTTCTACAGAAAAACCAGGAGAGCATTTCAAAAGAGAGGGCTGACTTGCAGGAATTGATCTCTGACATCTCCCATCAGGTGAAAACACCGATTGCCAACCTTCAGATGGTGAACACCACGCTGTTGGAACAGCCTATGACAGAGGAAAGACGGCAGGAGTTCCTGCAGGCATCTGGTGGTCAGCTTGATAAGCTGGATTTTCTCATGCAGGCTATGATAAAGACTTCCCGGTTGGAAACCGGCGTGATCTCGCTGGACAGGAAGGTGCAGCCAGTCTACGACACTTTAGCAGCGGCGCTGGGCGGTATCCTGCTGAACGCCGAAAGGAAGAATATTCATGTCAGTGTAGATTGTCCAGAAGATATAGTGTTGGCCCACGATAGGAAATGGACAAGTGAAGCCTTGTTCAACATTCTGGACAATGCAGTGAAGTACACCCCGGCAGACGGTGATATTCGAGTTTCTGTTCAAAGTTGGGAGTTATATGTAAAAATCGACATTACGGACAGCGGGAAAGGAATTGCGGAGAACCGGCAGGGAATGATTTTCAAACGCTTTTACCGGGAAAAAGAAGTACACGATATTGAGGGCATCGGCATAGGGCTGTACCTTGCCCGTGAGATTGTCACCATGCAGGGCGGCTACATCAAAGTCACTTCGACAGTAGGGCATGGCTCTACATTTTCTGTATTTCTGCCCCGTGGATAAAAATTTTTTGAAAAAAGGCGGTCTGTGACATTTCTGTGAGAATTGGTTGTTAGACTGACGGCATCACAGAAAGGATGGTGCTTACCATGAGCATTTTACAAACAACTGACCTCAAAAAATACTACGGCGCAGAGCCGAATATCACAAGGGCGTTGGACGGCGTGACTCTCTCCATTGAGCAGGGAGAATTTGTTGCTATCGTTGGAACATCTGGCAGCGGAAAGTCCACTCTGCTGAATATGATGGGCGGTCTGGACGTTCCGACCTCCGGCAGCGTCAAGGTAAAGGGCAAGGAATTGTCCAAATTGAACGACGAACAGCTTACCATTTTCCGCAGGCGCAATATCGGCTTTATTTTTCAAAACTATAACCTTGTACCTGTTTTGAATGTCTATGAAAATATTGTCCTGCCTGTGGAACTGGACGGCGACACAATAGATAAAAAATTCATGGAGGAAGTAGTCCATCTACTGGTCCTGGAGGATAAGTTGAACAGTATGCCTAATAACTTGTCTGGCGGACAGCAGCAGCGTGTCGCCATCGCCCGTGCCTTAATTAACAAGCCCGCCATCGTTTTGGCCGATGAACCCACCGGTAACCTGGACAGCCGAACGAGCAGTAATGTACTGGGGCTTCTGAAAGCCACCAGCAACAAATTCCATCAAACGCTGGTGATGATTACCCACAACAATGAAGTCGCCCAGCTTGCCGACCGCATTATCCGCATTGAGGACGGCAGGATCGCACAGTAAAGGAGTGCAGGAACATGAATGATATCCTCTTTGGAAACAACAATACGAAAGTAATAAATAACCTCTCAAAAAAGTATTTCAAAAAGAACAAGATGCGAAATGTCACCGCGATCCTGGCGATTGCACTGACAGCATTTCTGTTTACCTCCGTTATCTCTCTCGCATTTAATATGGTTTCTTCCTTACAGCTTTCCATGTATATGCAAAAGGGAAGCAAGGCGGATGGTACACTGGGCTATATGACGGAAGAACAATATAAGGAACTTGCCGGAAGCGATTTCATTCAGGAAGCGGGACACAGGCGCTTCCTTGCGTATGCCAACAATTCAATCGGTCATGCGGTTGAAATCAACTATGCTGACAGCGTACAGCAGGAGTTGGCATTCTGCTCACCAAGCCATGGAGCAGCGCCCCAAAAAGTGAATGAGATTACAACCACCGATCTTGCACTCAAGGCTTTGGGGGTTCAAGCTGAAATTGGCGCCTCGGTTCCGGTAGAATTTGAAGTGCGTGGCCAGACCTACCACTATGATATGGTGCTTTCCGGCTGGTGGGAAGCCAGCAGCGATGTTGTCAGCCTAATGATTGTTTCAGAACAGTTTGTAGAGGAAAATCCCGAATTATTCCAAAACACTTATGCAGTGGACAGAGAAAGGGCGGGAGTGACATTTTCCGATGTGGTGCTGAAAAACAAGGTGAATATAAAAGGTCAGTTGGAAGATTTCGCACGCAGGGCCGGTGGTGACCCCGAAAACATGGAAGCAGATAATTTTATCCTTTGCAGCGCAAATCAAATGACAAAGGGAATGACATCAAGTGAAACAGTTGTATTCACTGTGGTATTTGCGTTGATGTTCGTGGTATGTGGTTATCTGCTGGTTTACAATGTTTTTGATATTTCAGTCATGCAGGATGTACGGCAATATGGTCTGCTGCGGACAATCGGAACATCCTCCCGGCAGATTAAAAAGCTGGTAAAACGGCAGGCACTCTGGCTTACTTTCATTGGTTTACCAATCGGGTTGGTGATTGGTTACTTGGCCGGGTGGCTGATCCTGCCGGTGACAATGGGATTTTTTAGTTTTGAACACAAATCGGCCATGTCGGCGATGCAGGTTTCAACTTCCCCTTTGATTTTTGTCATTGCATCTTTGTTTACAATTTTGACTGTATCTATCAGTACAAGGAAGCCCGCAAAAAAGGCGGCAAATGTATCGCCGTTAGAAGCTGTTCGGTACACAGAACAAGAAAATTATAAAAGGAAATCCGCCAAGCGAACCCGTGGAGCCAAACTGCCTCGTATGGCTTTATCTAATTTTGGACGAAACAAGCGGCGCTCGGTATTTATTATGATCTCCTTGCTGCTGTGCATTGTTTTTGTCAACTCGGCTGTTATTATCACACAGAGTATAGATGAAGAAAAATTTATCAGCCGCAGCACAAAAACAGACTACACGGTTTATAACTCCATTGTAGCCAATGTTTATGAGGGGTTCCGATACCATTCAGACGAGCTTTCTGCGTCTGTGGTTGACTTCATCAATCAGCAGTCTGGGGTAGAAAACGGAAGGAGCCTTTACCGAAACACTCTGGACGATACAGATGTGCTGGTTGATTATGGCATTGAAAATTTATCCTGCACAGGTATTTGGGAGCAAGAAGATGGTCGTATCAGTAAATCCTATGGCGGCTTTTCTATGCTCACTGCTCCCGAAACGGAAAATCTTTTTTATGGAAATATTTATGGGGCATCTGAACAGTTTTTCGCTGATCTGACAATCTTTGATGGCGAAAAAGATGCAGAAGTTCTAAATCAGAAAATGCAGTCCGGGGAATATGTGATCCTTGGCTGTTTTGTGGACAATCTGACCGGAGAGCCTAAAGAAACGATTCTTACAGAGCAGCTACAGGTAGGAGATCGAATTTCTTTCTATAAAGAGGGAGAACTGTTTCAAACTTGTACGATCCTTGCAAGAGCGAAGGTGGTAGGTATGGAAAGAGAAACAAACTCATCGACTACCGCGCAGAATAACATCGGAAGAGATGCTCCGCTCATTTACATGACCGACCGTATGTTCATGCGGCTGTACGACAATCCCACCAGATTCAGTTATGGGTTTAATGTGTCCGAGGGTCGGGGAGCACAGATGGACGCCTTTTTAGATGAACTCACACAGGGCGGTTCCTCTGTTGCTTATACTTCCACCGAACTGCTGAAACAGCAAACAGCGTCGATTCAAAACATCGTTTTGCTGGTGGGTGGCATGATTGCGGGGATTATGGCTTTGGCCGGACTGATCAACTTTACCAATATGATGATTACCAGCATGATTAGCCGCCGCCACGAATTTGCCACAATGCAAAGCATCGGCATGACAAATAGGCAGCTTCGCCGCTTAATGATCTATGAGGGACTATACTATGCCGCGGGAGCAGATATAGCTGGCGGTATGATTGCGGCTATCTTTGCATTGACGGTGCTGAAAAGTGCCCTGAACTCACCATCTATGTGGTTCTTTACTCTGAGCTTTACACTGGTTCCTGCTTTGGTTGTAGCTCTGATCTATGTCCTCCTGGCGGCGGCCATCCCTGCTATTGTGCTGCATTTCTTTAACAGGGGAACGGTAGTTGAGCGGCTGAGGACTGCGGAATAAATATTGTGGTTTGAAATATCGGGAAGGACGAATCGTATGAAAAACATATTAGAGTTACAGAAAGTCTGCAAAAGATTTTCAAAATCTGATTTCATGTTAGATGAAGTAACATTTTCATTGCCATATGGAACTATTTTAGGTTTTGTGGGAGAAAATGGAGCTGGTAAAACCACCACGATTGGTTGTATTTTGAATACAGTCTCAAAAGACAGCGGAACAATTAAGTTATTTGGTAAAACAATGTTGGATAAAGATACCGAATTAAGGGAAAAAATCGGCGTTGTATATGATGGAAATAATTTTCCGGGTTACTGGACACCTAAGCAGTTATCATGGATTATGGACGGTTTCTATAAGCAATGGGATCATTCCTTATTTTTGAAATGTCTGGAAGAATTTCAGTTGCCGGAAAAGCAGAAAATCAAGCATTTTTCCAGAGGAATGACAATGAAATTAGCAATCTCGGTTGCGTTATCGCACCATCCGCAGCTTTTGATTTTAGATGAAGCTACCAGTGGACTTGACCCTATTGTGCGTGATGAAATACTGGATGTATTTCTCGACTTTGTGCAGGAAGAAAACCACTCTGTTTTAATATCCTCGCATATAACAAGCGATTTAGAAAAAGTTGCGGATTACATTGCTTTTATTCATAACGGTAAAATAATTATGACTGCTTCAAAAAATGAGCTGGTTCATAATTATGCAGTAATGCATTGCACAGAGAGCCAATTTCATAAATTAGACACCAGTGATATAATCGCCTATCGAAAACGGAATCCGCAGTTTGATGTTTTGATTTCTAACAAGAAAGAAGTACAACGTAAATATAAGAATATTGTTGCAGACCATGTTTCAGTTGACGAAATATTTTTAATGTTAGTAAAGGGGGAGCATGTATGAAAGGCCTGTTCAAAAACAATTTCTGCGCGGTATGGCTAAATGCAAAAATATTTTTAATATTTCTGTTTGTAATGGGGATAGCTGCCGCTGTGATTTCTACACAAACGCTGCAAATGTATTTTATAATCGTTGGGATTGTTGGATTCTCGATAAACGCCGCTGCTGCTATTGGAAATGAGTTTTCCTCGAAATGGGGAAAATACAAACTAACCCTGCCAGTAAAACGGACTGATATTATAAAAAGTCTGTATCTAAATCAGTTTTTATGGATGATTGTTGGAGTGTTTTTTGTTGGTATTGTAACAGTTTTATCATATATATTGCACGGACTTCGCATTGAGCAGATTACTGACATATTTGGTTTGTTTGCATTAGGAATCAGTATAAGCCTTTTAATGGGAGCAATATTTATTCCTCTGATTTATTTGGCCGGAGAAGATAAAATCATAGCATTTCTGATAATCTCTTTGCTTTTTGCAGTTGGAATTGCTTCCGTGCTTTTTAATATCATTGACATCGTACCTTCGCTTGGTACAATTATTATGATTGCCTGTTCACTATTGCTATTTATATTATCCTATCCATTAGCCATTTGTATCTTTAAAAAGAAGGAATACTAAAGATATTATAGAAAAAGGGTATAGGTTAAATCCATCTTCTGCGTTGCTGTCTGAATATTTAGAAATATGTGAGTGAGACATCAACAGTCTTTTGGTGCAATATGGATTGTAAGAGGAGAGAATTTGTTATGGCAAAAAATACGCAGCCTGTCTGGGTTGGTAAACTGCGCAGACAGCTTAAAAAAGCCGGAGAGAAAGACCCAGATTTCTTCCGCTTCGGCGCTGATAGTCACAAATATCAGTTGAATCCCCCTGTATCGGAGGAGAGGATAGCCGCTTTTGAGGCGCGCTTCGATGTTTCCCTGCCGGAAGGGTATCGAAATTTTCTGCTGTGGGTAGGGGACGGCGGTGCAGGACCCTTTTATGGCATAGACTCACTGGAAACATCAGAGCCCTGTCAGCTCCCTAACTATTCCGCCGGTGCGGTCTTGCCCCTGGGCACTCAGGGCTGCACCCTGATGACCGGTCTGATTCTGGACGGACCTGATCGGGGGCGGGTGATTTACTATGACGAGGACCAATGCGGTCCGCCCGACCTCATGCGGGAGCCAGACTTCCTGTCCTGGTACGAGCGCTGGACCCGGGAGGTGATTGCCGGCTATGACGATGAAGAGATGTACTTCGGCCTGTATCTGGACG
>CAMWJV010000149.1 GCA_947174665.1 uncultured Lachnospiraceae bacterium | reverse complement strand
GAATCACATTCATCTCCAGGATCATGTTGTCATACATGAAATCCGCAAGTGCTTCACTGTTTGCAACAATGCCGCCAACCTTCGCCGCTGCAAGAAATACATAATCCGGCTTTTCCTGCCGGAAAAAGGTCTCCACCTCATCCTGCCTGCACAGGTTCAACTCCCCGTGGCTTCGCGTGACGAGGTTGTGGTACCCTTTCTTTTCCAGGACACGGCAGATAGCGCTTCCCACCATACCTTTGTGCCCTGCCACATATATTTTCGCTTCTTTTTCCATCATAGCCTTATCCTCTTCATCAGCCCCTTAACCTTTTCTCCTGTCTGGCAAGCTCCAGATCATGCTCCGCCATAATGCGGCAAAGCTCCTCATAGCTTGTCTTTTGAGGATTCCAGCCCAACACCGTCTTTGCCTTAGTGGGATCGCCCCAGAGATTGATGACATCAGTGGGCCTGTAAAATTCCTTGCTCACCTCTACCAGTACCCGCCCGTCAGCCTTGTTGAAACCTCTCTCCTCCATGCCTTTCCCCTGCCATTCCAGCTCAATTCCCGCATAACGGAAAGCAAGAGTGGTAAACTCTCTGACTGTATGCTGCACACCCGTAGCAATGACAAAGTCATCCGGCTCCTCCGCCTGCAGCATCAGCCACATACATTCCACATAATCCTTTGCATAGCCCCAGTCCCTGAGCGCGTCCAGGTTTCCCAAAAACAGCTTCTCCTGCAGTCCGCAGACAATGCGCCCTGCCGCAAGCGTAATCTTCCGGGTTACAAAATTCTCACCTCTGCGCTCTGATTCATGGTTAAACAGGATTCCGTTGACCGCGAACATGCCGTAGGCATCCCGATACTCCTTTACAATCCAGTAGCCATACTGCTTTGCCACCGCATAAGGGCTGTAAGGGTGAAACGGTGTCTTCTCATTCTGAGGCACCTCCTCCACCTTTCCGTACAACTCCGAGGTAGAAGCCTGATAAATCCGACAGCGGTCCGTCAGCCCCGTAATTCTCACCGCCTCCAGAATACGCAGTACCCCCAGCGCGTCCACATCCCCGGAATACTCCGGCGCGTCAAAACTGACATGTACATGGCTCTGGGCCGCCAGATTATAAATCTCATCCGGCTTCACCTCGCCTACAATGCGGATGATACTGGAGGAATCCGACAAATCTCCCTCATGCAGCCTGACCCTGTTCTCCGCGATCAGATGGTCAATGCGGGCAGTGTTGCTGACGGATGCCCGCCGTACAATCCCGTGTACCTCATAGCCCTTCTCCAGCAGAAACTCCGCCAGATATGAGCCATCCTGCCCTGTAATACCTGTAATCAATGCCTTTTTCATTTTTATGTCTCAGCCTCCAACTTTTCCCTCATACCGTCAACAGCATCTGTACACAATTCCCCTGGCCAGCTCATCCGCTTTTTCCGATCCGCAGAAAATATTCAGTATGGCAAGACCAAAATCGATCGCTGTTCCCATACCTCTGGATGTGATGACATTACCTGAAACCTCCACCGGGCCGGAAGTCACCTCCGCACCCTCCAGGTGGCTCTCAAAGGAAGGGTAACTGCACGCGCGCTTCCCCCTGAGAATGCCCTTGTGCCCAAAAATGCTGGGTGCTGCACATATTGCCCCGATGTACTTCCCTTTGGCGTAAAAATCATCCACCTGCGCCATCAAACCCGAATGCGCCTCCAGATTCTTCGTTCCCGGCATACCTCCGGGCAGCACGATCATATCGTATTCTCCAAAATCAACTTCCTCAAATTTTTTATCCGTTTTCACGGAAATGCCGTGGGAACCGGTAACCTCACTCTCTCCTGTCACCGACACCATATCCGCCTCCACCCCGCCTCTGCGGCAGATGTCAACCACGGTCAGCGCCTCTATTTCCTCAAAACCCTGTGCCAAAAAAACAGCCAGCCTGCTCATTTCTATTCCTCCTGTTCTCAAATACTTCAATAGTTACAGTATATACATTTTTAGAAAATATTTCAATTAATTATGGGGAATTCATGGAAAAACAGCTGAGACCATGATATAATAACCGCAGAAGAAAAACAAGCGACGCGTAGCGGCATTTGTTTTTTCTGCGGTTATTAACGAGCAAATGTCCGATGAAATCGGACAAGAAGCGCTGAAAGCGCGAATTTGCGAGTTTAGATGATATAATAACCGCAGAGACGTGAGCCTTCGGGCTTAAACTACAATTCTGGATGTAAAAGGAACTACAGACATGGAAATTGAACGAAAATTTACAATAAAACAGCTTCCCGACAACCTGGAGGAATATCCCTCCCACCACATAGAGCAGGCGTATCTCTGCACCACTCCTGTAGTCCGCGTACGCAAGGAGGATAACGACTACATCCTGACCTACAAAGGCAGCGGCATGATGGCACGGGAAGAACATAACCTGGCGCTGAATGAGGAGGCATATTACCATCTCCGCGCAAAAGCAGACGGAAACATTATCTCCAAGAGACGCTATTTGATTCCTCTGGTAAATCCCACATTTCAGGAGGGTTTTCCCACTCCGCCCGCAGATTATGAGCTTACCATCGAATTGGATGTCTTTGCCCCTCCCTTCGCCCCCCTGGTCATGGCTGAGGTGGAGTTCGGAAGCAGGGAGGCCGCAGAAGCCTTTGTCCCCCCTGCATGGTTCGATGAAGATGTGACCTACCGCAAGGAGTACCACAATTCTTACATGGCGCTTCGGTTCTGATGCTTCATTCTGAACTTTTTCTCATACATCATCTTGTCCGCACGGCGCAGGGTATCGTTTATGTCATAGTCAATCCTGCTGTCAAAGACCTCATACCCACAGGCTATCCCAATTCGGATGTCCTCGTGGGTTTTATTGTATTCTTCCGCCAGCTTTTCTATGAGTTCCACGCTTTTCTCGCATTCCCTCAGGGAACAGCCCTGAAGCAGCGCGCAGAACTCATCCCCGCCCATGCGATAGCAGGAACCCAGATTCAAAAGGCACTCATTGATGATCCTGGCACTCTCACAGATATACTTGTCCCCCACTTCATGTCCAAAGGTATCATTGTAATACTTCAGGTTATTCAGGTCAAACATCACAACAACACATTTATCCGGTTCGAATTCCTCTGAAGCGATACACTCCGCAAAGGCAGTCCTGTTGTTCAGACCGGTAAGCTGATCGTGGAATGCCTTATTCTCCAGCTTCTTCGCCTGCATACCGATTGCCATAAGCGCCTTCGCATCCCTGACGGAATACATCCCGAGAACCAAATTGTATGTAGTAAAGCCCAGCAGGCCAAGCGCAGTCTGGGTTCTCCCTCTGCTGATGTAATATACTCCCATATCCAGGATCAGTCCCAGAAAGCATAATGCGATACAGGTTACATTGATCTTCAGACGCTTGCTCCAACCCCTTGTCATAATCTCCCTGACGATCAAAAACACATCAACTGCACACAGGATAAAAAGAGACAAATGAGTCAGCCAAAGCGTCTCACGCAGGTCCGCAATTTTAAACAGCTGCAGCCCCAGCTGCACCACAGCACTGCCGAGGCAGAAAATACAGGGGAGATACCAGCCAGGCTTTTCCGATGAACTATGCAGGCTCTTTATAAATAAGTTAAAAGGAATCACAACCAGCATCAGCGCAAAATATGGCGCATAGGAAACGGCAATGCTTTGTGGAAACAGAATATGAATCGCATCCACATCCGCAATCTTCCAGAGTCCGACCTGCATGGAAAACAGCCCCAGCATCATAAGGCTTCTGTCCACCTCCGTATTTCTCCTGTTATAAAGAATGTAAGCCACAAAAATCAATCCCAGAATGACGGAGACAGCAGCCAGAATCAGTGCGGGCAGGCTCTCCATGATCTTGTCCCTGCATATGTCATACTTGCTTCCGAACAGGAAATCGGGGACAATATCCACGGAACTCCTGTAAACCGGTTCCAAATCGACTTCCACCAGCTTTCCCATATCCTCATCCTTTATGGTAATGAAATTCCATTCGCATCCCGGGGTCCTTCCAAAAGGATTTCTTTCATCCACCCGCATCTGATAGACCGTATCACCATCGATCCTGACACTCACATTCTGATGATATGACGAGAAAACCAGCGTCCTGTCAGCCACATTTTCTCCATCCAGCACAAGAGTACACCTCAGCAGCTGTCCCAGCTGTGCCGTACTGTCCTGCACTGTTTCTGTGCCGCAATCCTGCAGAATAACATATCCGGACGTATCATCACGCTGCTGTATATTCAGCCGGAATGATCCAAGCATGAAAAAAAACAGAAATATAATCACAATACTGCATATCAGATACCCTATTTTTACAAACCTGTTCATCCGGATACCTCCTTTCCTAATTATACCATGATTCACCATTCGGCCTTCACCTGCCTTGAATAAGGTCATTTTACCATAAAGGACGATACAACATATCCCGCATAAATTGCCAGCAGTGCGCCTCCCTGAAGGCGATACGCACGCTGCTTTATCATCAGCGGCACAGTCAGAACCGCCATCACCACAACTCCCAGAACCGCGTCTACTCTGATTGTGCTGGAATTTAAACTGATTCCCGTAATAGCTGCGGGAATTCCCATGACCAGCACCAGATTCAAAATATTCGCCCCCACAATATTGCCAAGCCCCACATTACCATAACCCTTGATGATAGAAACAAGGGAAGTCACCAGCTCCGGCAGAGAGGTTCCAAGAGCAATAAATGTCACTGCAATAACGCGCTTAGGCACATGCAGCGCATCCGCCAGTATAATACCGTTATCCACCAGAAGATTTGCCCCGAAATAAAGAAGCGCCGCACACACCGCCAGGGTCAGAAGCTGCACCCACAGGGAACCCTGCTTTTCTTCTTTTTTCTCCTCTTCATTCTCGCCGCCCGGAAACTTCACGTTGGCCACGGCATAAACACAGAAACATACCAGAAGCGCAATCCCCGTGATGCGGTTAAATTTACCAGTAAAGAGTCCCACAGCAATAAGCCCCATGGAAATGGCAAAAAACATAGCTGCCCGCCAGGTGATGGAAGACCGTGTCACCTTTTTGGAAGGTGCAAGCAGCTGGGTCAGCCCGGCAATCAGCGCCGTGTTACAGATAATGGAGCCAAAGGCATTTCCTGCGCTGATATCGGCAGCTCCCTCCACGCCTTGCAACGCACCTTGTAATGCAGCCGTGGTGGACACCAGAATCTCCGGCAACGTAGTCCCCAGGCTGACAATAGTAGCTCCCACAACCATCTCGGGAATCTTCAGCCGCTTGGCAATGGCCACCGCCGAATCCACCAGCCTGTCCCCGCCCAGGCAGATCAGGACTAATCCCAACGCAAACAACGCTACAACTTTAACCATAACAAACTCCTCTCTTCTGCCAAAACCGGCAAACGTGCTCAACAAATGGAAGTTTCCGGTCCGAATAAAAAAAGACTCCCAGCACATGTGTGCTAAAAGTCTCGTTCTTTCTGAATCAGAAAGCGTGCACACACGGCGGTCTGCGCCGGGATATGTTGCCTGCACGTTGTAACTACTCCCCTTTAACTTAAGAAAAAGTTACCACTTCATGCAAAAAATGTCAAGCCGTTTCTAATTTTGCCAGAAAATCTGCTTCCGCCACAGGCTTGGAAAAAAAGTAACCCTGAAGATATTCGCAGCCCATTTCCTTCAGAAGATCTCTCTGCTCCGCAGTCTCAACGCCTTCCGCCACAATATTCATCTCCAGATCACGCATCATTGTAACCGTGTGGCGAAGCGCCCTCATGGCCTGTTCGTTTTCCATGGCATACCACACCATGGACTTGTCAAGCTTGACAATGCTGAAGGGATACTTCAGCACATTGGAGAGATTTGAATATCCCGTTCCGTAATCATCCAGGGAAAAAGTGACTCCTCCTACCGTCATACGTTCCATCGTATTTAACAGAATATCCGTGGCTAATATTGTTTCCGTCACTTCAAGATTAATGCACCCGTAGGGAACATCAAACTCATCCATGATGCCGTAGAGCATCTCGCAGATGTCCTCCTGCATGCACTGCACCACAGACAAATTTACTTCTATATAATCAATTCCCTTTTCCCATATCTTTTCCCGCGCTATCATCTCACAGGCAGACCGAAATACAAATTCTCCGATTTTCAGAATCATGCCGTTTTTTTCCGCTATGGGAATAAATTCCTCCGGACTGATAAATCCCATGTCATCGTCAAAAAGCCTTACCAGCGCCTCCGCACAGTTAAAACGTCCTTTTGAGGAGGAGAAAATCGGCTGATAATATACCTGAAATGTCCCGTTAGCCAGCGCCTGCTGCATAATCTGCTGAATCCTGTTCTCCCGCTTCCTGTTCTCCAGAATCTGACCACTCATGTGCCGCACTTCTCCGGCGCTGCTCTCAAAAGGCACCGTGGTGAAATAATCCACAGAATCCATAATATCTTCCAACGTTCCGACTTCTTCCGGGTAATCCAGCTGCATCAGCATAGTCTCAAGCTGAATGTTCATATCCCCTCCTGTCACCGGTCGGCTGAATATATCCTGCAAAACCTTCACCACACGATCCAGTTCTTCCTCGCTGTCCTCCACGATTACAGCCAGCTTACCGTCTGCCAGACCATACAGCTCCGCAGGACGCAGTTTTCCCTTCAGTCCCTCCACCAGCTGTTTCAGCAGGAGACGGCCGGAATCCAGTCCCACCGCCTCCCGGATTGGAAAGTAATTTGTAATGTTCGCAACTATTACATGAAAAGGAATCTGTTTTTCCACTTCATCATTGATCACTTTCTCAAAACCACGGTGATTGTAAATTCCCAGCAGCTTGTCCTCATCGTCATCAGGACTCTCCAGAGACATATAAAGAAGCAGCAAAGCCAACGAAACCGCAAACTGCAGCAACAGGATATTCGGAAATAACACCTGCAGGATAATCCCCGTCAGAGATGCCAACAGATAGAAATATACCGAGGTTTTCTGCCATCCGGTGAGAACAGAGCGATATTTCACCACAACAGCCATAGTTGCAGCCATATAGATTACTGTTGCCGCATAAAGCAGCACGAACCCGGGACCATGGCAGTAGCCCTCCTCCAGATTGTAGTAAAATATCAGTTTTGTGGCCGGGGATGTAAGAATAAGCAGTATCGTCCATGAAACCGGAGCATAAAGCACCAGCTTATCCCCCCACGACCAGGTATCTTTGTCCTTGCCCGTGGCCGTAAACAGATACAGATAATACAGAAAAGGCAGCACATTAAACGTAATCAGATAAATTACATTTACAAAATTCACGACTACCGGCATCACACGATATTCATCAATGACTACCGTGACAATATCCATCACGTCTGTAATCAGTGAAATCCAGACCAACCAGACAAACACAACCGTCTGGGACACACGAATGCTTTTCTTATGATAAAAATGAATGAGAATAATGACGGTAAGAACTAATGCCGCTACGTCATAATGCAGAACATACTTCATCTTCTTCTCCTGTTTTTGCACTTGTATAAACAAGGGGGGCAAAATCCGAAACGCCCCCCTGTCTGCAGCATGCGGATAACAGGACTTGAACCTGCACGTCTGCTGACACCAGAACCTAAATCTGGCGCGTCTGCCAATTCCGCCATATCCGCTTATTAATACTATAAAATATTATACCGTGAAGCCTTCGGTCTTGTCAACAAAGTTTCCGGCTTGCCCGGCATGCTGTACCGCATAAGTATAATTCAAAACCGCCCAACCTCTCATCCGGAGTTTGGACGGTTTTTCATGAGACATAGGAGACTCGAACTCCCGACACCTTGATTAAAAGTCAAGTGCTCTACCAACTGAGCTAATGTCCCATATTATTACCAAAAAGTAACAAGCAGGGCTAGCTGGATTCGAACCAGCGACTGCAGCAGTCAAAGTGCTGTGCCTTACCGCTTGGCGATAGCCCTATAATATGACACCAAGCGTGTCATTGCGACACAATCGTAATGAAGGTGGATAAAGGGATTCGAACCCTTGGCCTCCAGAGCCACAATCTGGCGCGCTAACCAACTGCGCTATACCCACCATATAA
>CAMWJV010000148.1 GCA_947174665.1 uncultured Lachnospiraceae bacterium | reverse complement strand
CGAAAGCTTTTTCTGCCGCCCTCCTGCGCCCGATTCCAGAAGAAAAGCAACATGTCAAGAGCAAGATAAAATAAAACATCCTTGTGGGTGTAATAGATCAAAAAAAAGGAAATGCCCCCCTGTTGTTCAAAGCGCTTCATAAACTCTACCTGATGTGGATGAATATTCTGAAGGGCAAAAGTGTCCACGGCACATTCCTTGGCATCAAAGCACACAGGAATTCCCTGAACGGCGCCAATATAGTCTACTGTGCTCTTCTGTTCAAAGTAGGCCAGGGTAATCTGTCGGTGCTCCTTATCCATCCGTATCGGTGTGATGGGTGTCGGAATCTTTTGAATCAACGCAAGTCCCGCATCGGCGTATTTTTCATTTGTACGGTTGATCATATCCTCCAGAGTAGAGCCTCTTAAGCCCCTGGAATTCCATGTCGCCATTGTTTATCTCTCCACTGTTGTCAAAGCCGGTTTGTGTTTATTGTTAAATGTGCTTTGCTTTCAATCCCAATTTCCGCTAAAATGCAGGCTTTCCATAATCTTCAGAAATCCCTCCGGGCAGGGGGAGCAGATTGTTTTAACGCCACTGTCGGCATCAAAGGCCGGAAGTTCCACTCTGTAAGCGTGAAGAAGCTGATACGTCAGTCCGTACTCTTCTCGAAGGATCCGGTTCGTCCTGCTGTCTCCGTATTTATGATCCCCGATCAGCGGATGCCCGGCACTTGCCAAATGCGCGCGAATCTGATGGGTCTTTCCGGTGATCAGTTCCACCTCCAGCAGGGTGTAACCGCCGGACACAGCCAGCGGGTGATAGACTGTTTCGATATAATCCTGATGGTCATGTTTCATGGTCCCGGTGTTTTCCCTGACAATCACCTTGTTATTTCGGCTGTCCTTCTCCAGATAGCCCCGCAAAGTGGTCTCACGGCGAATTTCCCCCACGCAGATTGTCCGATAGAACTTTTGAATACCCCTGTCCTTAATATGACGGCTGAGATACTGTGATCCTGCAAGAGACTTTCCGCAGAGTACAATTCCGCTTGTATTTCTGTCAAGCCGGTTGCAGACCGATGGCCGGAAGGTGCGCAGTTCCACGGTGGGAAAAGCTTTTTCCTCCAGAAGATAGCCGATCAGCCACTCATTCAAACTGACGTCAGAACTTCTCGCTTTCTGGGAGAGAACTCCGGCCGGTTTATCGGCAATCAGTATGTGGCCGTCCTCATAGAGGACAGATATGCCTGAACCGGACAGAACGTGATAAGCATGAACATACTGCTCCGCTTTTTCTCTGCCTGCGGCGTGATTTCCGTTGATACCGTCCACAGAAGGTCCCACGTCCGATAAAACATCTCCTGTCTCCCCTGTCATTTTTGCAAAGGTCTCCGGTGAGAAGAAAAAGGAAACTGTGTCTCCCAGAGCCAGGATTTCAGAACCTTCGGCCCGCTTCCCGTTCAGAGTAATATTCTTTTTCCGGAGCATCTTGTACAGGAAGCCCGTTCCTGCCGACCGCATAAACTTGTGCAGGAATTTATCCAGACGCTGTCCTGCCTGATTATTTCCGATTGTAACAGATTGCATGGAAAATAACTCCTATCTATTTCCGCTTCCGCAGAATCACAGTTTAAAAGGCCGCTACAGCATAACGCTTTTTAAGGTTTCAATGACCGCCTGTGTCCCGGACGGTTCCTCCTCCAGCCCCTTCATCTGCTCCAGGCGCTCCAGATATTTCGGCAGACTGACAAAGATTTTTACAGTTGTCTCCTTATGGCCGTCCATCTTTAATATGTGATTGATATGCGTATAAAAATCGTTCTCCTGAAAGCCTGCATCCTCTGAAAATCCGCAGACAGTGTTGCCTCTGACGGCAAGGTGACTGACTTTGAAATTCTTTTTATAGGAAGTGAAAACACAGTCGAACAGTGCCGCCAGTCCGGCACTGTGTTCTTTTATTTTCTCTGCATGCTGCGGCGCACAGCTTTTAAACCGCAGGAACATGATGGCGTTGACCGCGCTTTTGCTTGCAGGCAGACAGCCAAGAACCGCCACCACCGTCAAAAGGTTGAGACGACTTTTTGTCTGAAGATATCCTGCAATAAAGAGTGCGGCAGATATACCGAAATAAAGCAGAGTGCGAATAATTTCGTACTTTTTCTGTGTATTCAGATAGTTTTCCGTTCCCTTTGCATACGAGGTCGAAAACAGACGTTTTATCTGCATTTTTTATCCTTTCTTCATAAAGTTCATGACATCTAAGATGATCCTGTGCGGCAATGTTTTTGAGAGCAGCTGCATGCCTTTGATCGGAAGGCTGCACACGGACATTTCACGCCGAAAATAAGAGTCCCGCAGCGCCTGTTCCACAACCTTTTCAGCACTGACCATCACACGTTTTTTTATGGCAAGCGTGGAACCGCCCTGCTCTGCAATGTCAAAAAAGGGAGTGTCCACCGGTCCGGGGCACACGCTGGTCACCCAGATGCCGAAAGGCTTCAGCTCCCGTCGAAGCGCTCTGGAAAAGCTTAAGACGTAGGACTTGCCGGCAGCATATACCGCAAAATCCGGCTGGGGAAGAAATGCCGCGGCGGAAGCCAGTTGAATGATGCGGCTGTTCCTGCGCATATAGGGCAGCATACGGTGCGTCAGCTCTGTCAAAGCCATGCAGTTTAAACGGATCATGCCCAGCGCCGCCTCCATGTCCTGATCGCTGAAATTTCCCATCAGTCCATAGCCGGCACAGTTGATAAGCATTCGTACAGCCGCGTTTTGTTCAATCACAGCATCTTCCAAAATGTCCAGCTGCGCACTGTCGGTTATGTCCATGGGAAACAGTCTGGTCCTGTGGTTTAAAAGCTTTGCGGCTTCCTTCAGTTTATCTTCACTTCTGGCAACCAGCCAGAACTCGTCAATGTTATGAAAGCCGGAGTCCATTTTTACGGCAAATTCCAGGCCGATTCCCGATGAGGCTCCTGTGATGATAAAAATATTCATATTTCATTTTCTCCCATTCTGCCGAGCAGGCGGCATTTTAATTTAATAACCGGCTTGCCACAATTTCACTGTAGCTTTCAATATAATAGTCTGCCAGCTCTTTCTTTTTATCCCTGCAGTGGGCGGAATAGGCATCCTCCACAGCGCAGACTTTCATACCTGCAGCTTTTCCGGCCAGAATGCCGGGAATAATGTCTTCGAAGACAAGACATCGTCCCGGTTCGACACCAAGCGCCGCTGCCACCGCCAGATAAATGTCGGGGGCCGGTTTACCCTTTTGTACATCGCAACCGGTCATAATGCATGAAAAACAATCCTGAAGATTGTGGACATTCACAACATTTGTCACCAGTTCTCTGGAGTTGCTTGTGGCAATACCCAACTGAATCCCCCGCTCCCTGCAATAGGATAAAAATTCAGGTATGCCCGGTTTCAAGGGAACTTCATTGGCATACTTGTCCCATGCCATCCGGTTCCAGGTCTCCTTAATCTGCTCAAGAGAGTCAGCGATAGGAAAATTTTCCTTAAAAAAGACCGCCGTCTCGTGAAAACTCATACCCTCGATCCTGGACTGCAGGTCCTCCGGCAGAGTAATGCCGAACTTCCCCAGATATTCAATATCAATAGCCCTCCACAGCCACATGGAGTCCACCAGTGAGCCATCCAGATCAAATATTACCGCGTCGGTATTTTGCAGCATTTCATGTTCCATAAAGAATTTTTACCTCTTCTTCCGTCAGTTCCCTGTATTCTCCCGGCTTCAATGTATCATCCAGAGTGATTCCCCCAAAGGAAATGCGCTTTAAGGCTGTGACACTGTTATCTACCGCCATAAGCATTCTCTTTACCTGGTGAAACTTTCCCTCCTGAATCGTCAACAGAATCACCTTTTCATCTATCTGCTGCACCTTAGCGGGCAGTGTCAGGCAGTCTTCTCCGATGTCAACGCCCTGCTCCAGCCTTTGCACATCCTCTCCGGAGAGCCCATGGTCAATACTGACACGATAAGTCTTGTCCACGTGCTTTTTAGGGCTCAGCAGCCGGTGAGCAAGCTCCCCGTCATTTGTCAGCAGCAGGAACCCTTCCGTATCCTTGTCCAGCCTTCCTGCCGGGAAAAGGTCGGATCGCCTGTGTTCCGGTCGCAGAAGTTCCATGACGGTAGCTGACAATCTATCCCGGGTGGCAGAGACAAGCCCCGGCGGTTTGTTCAGCATATAATAAAAAAACTTTCGGTAACGGACAGGCCGTCCCAGGACGCAGACAGCATCTTTCTCCTCATCAACCCTGGTGTCAGCCCCCTTTACGGGAATATCGTTCACCGTCACCGCTCCCCGCCTGATAAGGTCTTTCACCTGACTGCGGGTTCCGAGATTCACTTCACACAAAAATTTATCCAGACGCATCTGCGTTAATCCTCATTTCGCATATTCTGAACGGACGTCCTGTCTCATATATTGTAGAAAAATTCGAAATCGAATCATGAGAGAAAACATATCATGAAAAATTTCAGCACGAAACTCATCGCCGCATTTTTCCTGTTCCTAACCATATGTATCCTGAGTCGTTCTTCCTTAAGCCTCACATATGCCTCCCTTGGGCTGGAACTTTGGTTTCATAAAATGGTTCCCGCACTTCTGCCCTTTATGATTCTCTCCGGCATCATGATCCGCCTGAAACTGACCGAAAAAATGGCAGGTGTGCTTTATCCCGTTATCGGTCCGCTCTACCGGGTCCGGAAAAATGTGGTTTACTGCATGGGTCTTGGCTTTCTCTGCGGCTTTCCCATGGGGGCACGGGTCACTGCAGACCTTTATGAGAGAAATATGCTTACCCGGCGGGAGGCAGAGTATCTGCTGGCCTTCTGTAACAATATCGGGCCGGTGTATTTTTGCAGTTTTGTCCTGCCGCTGTTAAGACGACGCCTGGTTCTGCCTTATCTGTTCGGTATGTACGGAATCCCCCTGCTCTATGGATTAGTGCTTCGCTGCACAGGCTTTCAGGACTTATCATCAGAGAAAGTATCTGTCCGGCAGGAAGTCTCAGCCCCTTCGGGGAATGGACTGCTGACGGCAGTCAACGAATCCGTACAGGCTTCCTTACATAGTATTCTGATCCTGGGTGGTTATATGATTTTGTTCAATCTGCTAAACCTTCCCTTCCACATTCTGCTTGGCAGGGAACCGACTCTTTTCTCACCTGTGTTGGAAATCACAGGCGGCCTGACCATGCTTGAAGGCGGCCTGCCCTTATACAGCCTGCTGGCTCTGTCCTTCGGCGGTCTGTCCTGCATTGCACAAACCTACAGCTGTATCAGCGATACGGACCTTGAACTTGGCGGATACATTCGCCACAAGGTAATATTGACCCTGTTAAACGGCGGCTTTTATCTGTGCTGGTTCCTGCTCTCCCCGGCATCCTTTCTGCTCTGAAGCCTGCGCTTCTTGCGGTTATGGTATGCAATACCCTGCGAAACCAGCAGAATGATAAACAGGAGTATCACGATCACCAGGCATATCTCCAGAAAGGTGACAAAGCTGATCTGTTTTTCGGCGGCAACGGCGCTGCCGGACACAGCCACAGACTCCGAAGCGTCGGATGCGGAATTCGCCGCATCTTTACCGGTGTCAGAATCTCCGGATTTATTTTCGTCCCCCGCCGGAGTATTATCTCCGCTCTCCTCAGGTTCTTCGGACTCCGATGTCTCATTGTAATAAAAGATTTCCGGACTGTCATACCTGTTACTCTCGGTGTAGGGATCAAACATATTGTAAGCGCGCACTATGACAGATGGCTTTGTCCCTGAGGGAACGGCAAGGCTTAAAGTGAAGGTGTCCTCATATTTGCCCGTCAGCACATCACTGCCGGGCCATGCTTTCCGCTCACTGTATGTCTGACCGCCGTCAATACTGTAGGTATAGTATAAGAGAGGCGAATCATAATCCGCAGCAGACACCGTAAAGGATAAGTATCCTGTGTCATAGTCTGCTTCTGAAAACTCAATCCGGCAGACATCCGGCGGCGTCTCATCCCGCAGAGTGGACGCAATGGGTGCACTGTCACTTATGTCCACAAGCTGATAATCCGAGTAATCCACATTCAGCACACTGCTCTTTAAACCAAAATATTTTGCAATGGCAGTAGCGTCATTTTTTCCGAACTGAATCAAATCCTCCTCGCTGTCACAATACCCCCTGTCCCTGTCCTCATCCACATGACAGTGTTCGATGATGGCCGCCGGAATGTCAAGAGCTACTGTCTCGCGGATAATGGCGTAATACTCTCCCCTGTCTCCCCTGCGGGTTTTGATTCCTCTGACCAGCAGACCTCTGTCCTGCATATCGGTAAGGAGCTCACATCCAATCTGATAGCCGTAATTGTTAAAAGGAGCCGAAAGCGGAACCCAGACCTCGGAGCCGAACAGGTCATGATTTTCCGAAGCATTATAGTGGATACTGAACAGGAAGTCGGCATTTACACTCTGGGCAAATGCCGCCCGCTCCTGAAAGGAAACATCCCTGTCATCGGTGCGGGTGAGGTAGACTTCCACATTATCATAAAGGCTGAGTTCATCATACAATGCCTGCGCCGTGACCATATTCATATATTTTTCGTCCCAGATGCCGCCCTCCTGGGTTCCGAGATTTTCGCCGCCATGGCCCGGATCAATGACAATGACGGGATTTCCGTCCGTTGACTGAAGTCTCCCGGCCGCGGAAGCGTTGACACCGGGCATAAGAAATGATATAAGAAAAATCGCCAATATCCCCGGTATTGCTTTACAAAACTTCATATAAAATCCTTTCTGAATACATCCTTTCAAATTCAAACAAACCGGTTTTCAAGGAAACTGATACATCCTTGGAAAACCGGTTCTTTGTTTCCCTGACATTGTGTTGTCAAATCACATTCGGACCTCTTCCTTCTCCCGATTCGTCCAGACCGAGCCCTTCAAATTCCTCCTCTGTCGGATGCATCGCCTGACGATTGGACTGAATCAAATCTTTGTACTGATTCAGAGAACCGATAAGGTTCTGGTAGTTGGCATTTGAAGCATTGATTGCAGATACTATAATATTTTCAAGATCTGCAAGTCTGTCCTCTGTATACTGAGCCGCATACATACGAAGTTCATTGGCTTCTATGGTAGCCTTATCTAAAATTTCCTGAGCCTGCTGTGAGGCCATGCTCACCACCACATTTGCTTGAGCGTATGCCTGCTGCATGATTTCATGCTCACTGATCAGTTCGTTGGTGTGGACTGTCGCATCGTTGATCAGCTTCTCAGCCTTCTCACGGGCATCGTTAAGAATGGCCTCCTTGTTGCTGATAATCTTCTGGTAGCGCTTGATCTCATCGGGAGTTTTCATGCGCAGTTCGCGAATCAGCTCATCGATTTCATCTTTATTTACAATAATTTCCGAATTCGACATGAACTTGGGTTTACAGCTCTCAACATATTCCTCCAGTTCATCTATTATTTGCTCTATTCTGCTGCTCATTGGCATCACTCCTTGCTTTTATCTGATATTTATCATAAATCTGATCGGCTACAAAATCAGGGACACAACGGCTTATATTTCCTCCAAAGCTGGCAATTTCCCTGACCGTGGAAGAACTGAGGTAAGCATATTCCAGACTGGTAGTCAGGAACATGGTGTCAAGCTTCCCGTCGGAAAATTTACGGTTAGTCTGGGCAATCTGCAGTTCATATTCAAAGTCGGTGATCGCCCTTAAGCCTCTCACCGCTACATGAATATCCTTTTCAGCCGCATAATCAATCAGCAAGCCGCTGAAACTGTCTATCTGCACATTCGGCAAATCTTTCGTGGCTTCCTTTAATATCTTAACACGTTCCTCCACAGAAAACAACGGTGTCTTCTCTTTATTGTTCAAAACGCTGACTATCAGCAAATCAAACACTTCCGACGCTCTGTGTATGATATCCAGATGCCCGTATGTCATGGGGTCAAAACTCCCCGGATAAACCGCCTTTCTCATACTCCCGTTCACCTCAAAATGTAATTCTTCCTGTCTATGACAAGATTGTCCGTCTCAGAAAAACATGCCTGTTTGTCTTATAGCGCTTATCTTTTTCCATGTAATAACCAAAATCTTCCAGATATGGGAATTCGGTCTCCATAGAAGTCTCCACAATGC
>CAMWJV010000147.1 GCA_947174665.1 uncultured Lachnospiraceae bacterium | reverse complement strand
AACATCTGTCTGAATGCCAGACGGCCAATACGGCCAAAACCATTGATTGCTACTCTTACTGCCATTTTAGTGTCCTCCTAAAAATTTTATTAATAGAATTTGGATTATTCTTCTGCCAACCTGTCCCATCTCTGGAGATGATAGCCAGATTGACAAAATTTTGTCAGCAATGATATTTTACCTAATTTCTTCTGATAATTCAAGATGTAAATGAAAAATAATTGCCCTGTCCATAAAATTTACACTTTGTTTAGATATTATGTTATACTGTCAGGGAATGAAACCGACAAGACAGCAATGAAAAACGAAAGGAGCCATCATGCCAATTACAGCCGACTGCCATCTGCACTCTTCTTTCTCCGGGGATTCAGACACTCCCATGGAGGAAATGGTTCTGAAAGGAATTTCTCTGGGATTGAAGACCATGTGTTTCACGGAACACCATGATATAGACTATCCGGATTCCCCTGAGGGATCCGGCAGTATATTTCTTCTGAACACGGATTCCTACCTCTATGACCTGGCAAGAATGAAAGAAAAATATCGGGATAAGATCCGTCTGCTCTTCGGGGTGGAACTGGGGTTACAGCCGGAAATCCTGCGCAAAAACGCCGTGTATGCCAAGTCCTATGAATTCGACTTTATCATCGGCTCCTCCCACATCTGCCACGGAAAGGATCCTTATTATCCTGCCTTTTACGAAGGGCGAAGCGAGGAAGAGGCCTACCGTGAATACTTTACTTCCATCCTGGAAAATGTGAAAAAGTTTTCCAACTTTGATGTCTATGGGCACCTGGATTACGCAGTCCGGTATGGTCCCAACAGAGACCGGGATTACTGTTATGAAAAATATCGGGATATCTTTGACGAAATTCTGGAAACGCTTCTTGAAAACGGCAAGGGTATCGAACTCAACACCGGCGGCATAAAGCAGGGAATGAAGGATTTTCATCCCTGCACGGATATTTTAAAACGCTATCGGCAGCTGGGAGGAGAAATCGTCACCGTCGGCAGCGATGCCCATGACACGGACCAAATCGCCGCTTCCTTCTCCCGCGCCGCCGAGGTTCTTCAGTCCTGCGGCTTCCGGTACTATACCCTGTTCCAGAACCGGACACCTGAGTTTATCCGCATTTGAAACTGATCATCTTTACGCTTCGCACAGCACCACCACCAGCTTTGGTGTGGTCTGTGCGGGGATACTGCGTGTAGAGGTTTCATAGACCACCACCAGATTGTGGTTGGCGGGACTTCCCTGAAAATACTGATTATTGGTGGTACGCACATCCACAGAGCCGTCCATATTCAACTGCAGCGTCCGGTCCTCGTTCACCATCGACATATTGTAATAGCCCACGTTGACCATCCGATCCGTCCTCTCCCGCGCCGCTACAACCGCATTGTACTGCGGCGGGTATATCAGAGGCATGGGTGCGTCTGCCGCATACCAGAAGGTACACATCCTCCCCACGGACAATGTCTCGAAATCAACCACATATGTGGCGGGAGTCATGATAAAATTCACGGTGTTGCCGTCTGTGTCTTCCAATGTGACAAAAATCATGCACCCGTTTGCCCTGCGGCCGCCCATTCTTGTGGGAACCATATCTACAATCGTTCCCGTCACGGAACCAAAACGGCTTCTTCTGTCAGGCATTCTTCCTCCGAAATTAAAATCCATCTCTTATCTCCCTGCTGTCTGCTTTCATTATCTTAATATATGCCCCGCACGCCTAAACCGTGCCGGTTGTCATCCGGACCGGCCGTCATCCGCTCCATTTACCTTTACGTGCACCCTCCGCTTTATCCGGCTTTTTCCATACGCCTGCCGGCCACTCCATCATCCGGCTTTCTTCACCCTATAAACGGTCTGCCGTGAGCGCCGGATCCCTCACAGTATAGTGCCGCCACCCAGGACATATTCCCCATCGTAAAATACTGCCGCCTGCCCCGGTGTCGCAGCCCGCACCGCCGCCTCAAAGGTACATTTTATTCTGCCGCCTTCCGCCTTTTCGATCCTGCAGTACTCGCCGCGGTGATTATAACGGATTTTTGCTTTCACCCGGCGCGGTTCGCGGATGTCCTCCACAGACATAAAGTTAACATTGCCGCAAAGTACCTCCTTTACGAACAGATCACCGTTGCTCCCGACCACCACCTCATTCGTCTCAGGCCGGATCTCCGTGACAAAGACCCGCTCTCCCATGGGCAGTCCCAATCCTCTGCGCTGTCCTAAGGTGTAATGGGTAATTCCCCTGTGCCGCCCCAGAATTTCACCCTCTGCCGTCACAAAATTTCCGGGACCCGGCACACGCTCCCCCGCTTCCCTGTCAATAAATCCGGCATAATCATTGTCCGGCACAAAGCAGATTTCCTGGCTGTCCGGTTTGCGAGCCACCGGAAGCCCTGCACGGTCCGCCAACTCCCGGATCTGTTCCTTGGTGTACTCACCCACCGGCATCAGCGTACGGGACAGCTGCTCCTGAGTCAGATTATAGAGGGCATAGGTCTGATCCTTTTCCGCCGTCACAGACTGCCGGAGCGCAAGGCGGCCACCGGGCAGCCTGTCAATTCTGGCATAGTGCCCCGTGGCAATATATTCCGCCCCTATCTCCAGGCTGCGCTTCAGCAGCGCCTCCCACTTGACATAACGATTGCAGGCAATACAGGGATTCGGGGTGCGCCCTGCCAGATATTCCTCTACAAAATAGTCTATGACATGGCACTTGAACTCCTGCCTGAAATTCATAACATAATGCGGAATATCCAGCACTTCGGCCACCCGCCTCGCGTCCTCCACCGCGGACAGACCACAGCAGCCTCCGCCCTCGGACTTCACCTCCTCCGGCTCCTCCTGCCAGATCTGCATGGTGACGCCGATGACGTCATAGCCCTGTTCTTTCAAAAGATATGCCGCCACGGAGGAGTCCACTCCGCCCGACATGCCCACTACCACTTTATCTTTCATCCTGACCCCCATACCGCTTCCGTCGGCACAAATATCACACGCCCCCGGAAATCTCCGTTCCCCTTTTACTATACGGTATTTTTGTCAAAAACACAATCAGTTCGTCACTGACAGCATGCAGGGCTTAACTGTCGCCCTTCAGTTCATCCGCCGCACAATTCTGTAATATGCCGTCGAAGTCCGTTTGTAACAAATGCTGTACACAAGTGCAAACACTGCGCAGATGACTGCGGTGCAGATCATCATTATTCTTACCTCATAATTTTTTATCGCTCCCATCATCATCACCACCATATTCATGCCAATAACCGTATGAAGTACCGCACCTGCCAGAGGTAGTGCAAATACCAGACGGACCTGGCTTTTAATCGTCTTACGAATCTCTTCATCACTCATTCCCACCTTCTGCATTATTTCAAAATTTTTCTGGTCCTCAAACCCTTCCGTAATCTGTTTATAATACATGATGATCAACAGACAGATCAGGAAAATACTACCGAAGAATATGCCGATAAACATCAACCCGCCATACATGCTCTCCCCGGAATCAATTTCTTTTCGGTAATCCTCGCCCCCTGCGTATCCCGCCGTTTCCGCAAAGGCAGCCTGCACCGCTTCGACAAAGGCATCTACAGCCGGCTCCTCCCCACTGGGAGTACAGGAAATCTGAAAGGTCTTCTCCTCCTCCCCTACTCCGAATACCGCTGCTGCCCGGCTGCGTTCCTCCGGGGTTGCAAACACGATCAGATAATCTCCCTTCACTCTTATGTCCCGAATTTTTTTTGCCACAGAACATTGGAGCAGTTCTTCCTTTACCCGCCAGTCGGTTTCCCCCACCGAGACAGTGTCATATCCAAAATCAGCGCCTGTTGAAAAGATAAGAATCTCTCCCTCTGCCAGACTTACATCGCTGTGCTCCATTCGGCCGTACTCCTCCTGCGTCATCATCGTGACATTGCAGCAGCTGGAAAAATCACCCCTCTCCTCAGCCAGCATTGGCCGGAACAGGCTTCCATCCATATAAGCATTCCTCGCCGTCATGCTGCTTCGCCCCAGGTAATCGGTCAGCTCCACTCCTGTTTCCTCAGCAGTCTTCTCAAGCACAGCCTTCAGCGCCTCCTCATCCTGCTCCCCGTTCCAAAACACATCAAAGGTTCTTGGATAGGAAAAAGCTGTTATGGAATCTACACTCAGCCAAAGACTGACCGTACAGATGACCGTGATAATGGACATAGTGGCAAATATACAAATATTAGAGAGACTTGCTGCGCTTTTCTTCATGCGGTACAGCATACCCGACACCGTAATAAAATTCTCCGCCCGGTAATAATATTTCTTCCGCCTTTTCAGGTATCGCAGCAGCGCAACGCTCCCGGATGTAAACAGGAAATAGGTCCCCACTATCACCAGAAAGATTGCCAGGAAAAAATCATTGAAAATATGGTTGTTCAAATCCGCCGCCACAGCAAGATAATAACCTCTCCCCAGCGCCAGAAGTCCGAGAATGCTCCACAGTCCTATGGCCTTTGGCTCCTTCTCTCCCTTCCTGGAACCGGTCATCAGTTCTACTGGCCTCGCCTTCCCCACCTGTACCAGATTTACAAAGAGGTTAAGCGTCGTCACCAGGGCATAAAACAGCAGAGCGTCCACAACTGCCTTGGGGCTTATGGAGAAACCTGCATCTACAGGCAGCTTCGCCAGGTTTAACAGCAGGAGAAAGAGCAGCCTGGAAAACAGCAGTCCCGCGGGAATTGCTGCCGCCATGACAACTGCATACACCGCCAGACTCTCCCAGAGCATCATGATGCCGATGTGCTTTTTCTCCATTCCCAGAATACTGTACAGTCCCAGTTCCTTCTTCCTGCGCTTGATCAAAAAGCTGTTAGTATAATAAAGGAAAGGCACCATAATAATACCCAGCAGTACAAACCCGACTTCCACAAATATAATGGCATAGGCAGCCTTGGGCAGCGTCCACATTATCTGATTCTGCATGATCAGATCAAAGACAAAGTAGGTGAACATGGCAAAAATGCTCACACCGATGTACGGGAAATAGGTGGAACCGTTCTTTCGGATATTGTTTGCCGCCATCCGGGGCAGAAGAGACATCTTTTTATTCATGATGTGCTGCCTCCTCTCCCTTCGCCGCCGATTCCCCGGTGTGGTCAAAATATTCGCCGGATTTTTCTGTCTGCAGGATAGTCAGGGTATCTGAAATTTTTCTGTACATCTCATCATCGCTCAGGCTTCCCCGATAAATCTGGTTAAAGACACATCCGTCCTTGATAAACATGACCCTGCCGGCCCTGCTGGCCGCCTGAATGCTGTGAGTTACCATAAGAATAGTCTGGCCCCCGTCATTTACCTCCGCGAAAATCCGCAGCAGCTTGTCTGAAGCTTTTGAATCCAGCGCTCCGGTGGGCTCATCCGCCAGCAGTATCTGCGGGTTGGTGATCAATGCTCTGGCTACCGCCGTGCGCTGCCGCTGGCCGCCTGAAACCTCATAGGGGTATTTTCCGAGAATATCCCGGATACCCAGCTTTCCTGCCAGAGCATCCAGCCGCTTTTCCATCTCTCCCACCCGGCAGCCCGCCAACACCAGGGGCAGGAAAATGTTGTCCTTTAAGGACAGGGAATCCAGCAGATTGAAATCCTGGAACACGAACCCCAGGTTATCCCTGCGAAAGGCACAAAGCTCTTTCTGCTTGATGTCCGCCATATTCTTTCCCGCCAGGATTACCTGTCCTCCGGTGGGCTTATCAAGGGATGCCATGATATTTAAAAGAGTTGTCTTGCCTGAACCGGATTCTCCCATGATTGCCACATACTCTCCCTGCTCCACCGTAAAATTCACATCCTCCAGAGCCTGTACCTTATTACCCCCCAGCCGTGTGGTGTATACCTTTTTCAGATTCTTCACTTCCAAAAGTGCCATAATTCCTCCATCTTGCGCATGGCCCTGCGCATTTCACTCATTATTGTGTTATTGTATCGCGTCGACAGTACAATAATACAACAAGAGGAAATGCATTGCAATCGAATTGCCTTACATTTCCTCCTGTAACCTTACAGTTTTGTAAGGAAATATGTGGTTAAATACAGCTTATATAACTATTTATAAGTCTACAAATCCCTATTTTACGGCATTTTTTAATATTTCTGCCCTTTATTGACTCAATCACCACTGGCCTTAAAATTATATATCGGTTTTATGACTTGCACTACCTCAGCTGTATCTCCGATATTATTTATGATGTCATCCATTCCTTTATAGGCCATCGGGCATTCATCCAATGTATCCTTATTTACAGATGTGGTATATATTCCACCCATCTGCTTTTCAAATTCTGATACTGTAAACGACTCTTTAGCTTTGGATCGACTCATTAAACGTCCTGCACCATGTGGAGCTGATTGATTCCAGTCATCATTTCCTTTACCGACACAAATTAAGGAACCATCTCTCATATTAATCGGAATAAGCAATTTTTCACCTTTCCTTGCAGATACCGCTCCTTTTCTTAAAATCATCGCATCTATATCAATATAATTATGAATGGTTGTAAATTGTTCAACAACATTAATTTTCATACCTCTCACGATTTCATCTATCATTGCCTGCCGGTTCAATTCCGCATATCTTTGAACGATTTTCATATCGTGAATATAATGAATAAATAATTCTCCCGACACATAGGCCAACTGTTTTGGAATATTCGTTCTCTTAGAATTTTTTAGTATAGTGACACTTTTCTGAATTTCTCGCTCCCTGCCCTGTGACCTTAAATCTGCAATTAACATATCAATATCTTTTTGCGCAGAACCATTTAATACTTTATATCCTTCTCTCTGATAATAATTGGCCACTTCAAGGCCAAGATGACGGCTTCCGGAATGCACTACAACAAAAATATTACCCTCTTCATCTCTGTCTGCTTCTATAAAATGATTTCCACCGCCTAATGTTCCAAGACTTTTTTCAGCTCTTCCAATATCGATATGCTCATAACAACATAAATCTTCAAGATTTATTTCTTTAAAATACTTATGTGTTTTCTCTCGCACATTAAATCCAGAAGGGATTTTTTCATAAATCAACTTATCTAATTTTTGCAACTCGATATGACTCTCTTTGATTTTAATGGTTTCCATTCCGCAGCCAATATCGACCCCCACCAGATTTGGTACAATTTTATCCGATATAGTCATTGTTGTACCTATTGTGCATCCTGAACCTGCATGAATATCCGGCATCAACCTTATTTTGCTACCAACTATAAACTCTTGGTTAAGTAAAAGAAGCACCTGTGAAATAGATGCTTCGTCTACAACATCTGTAAAAATTTTAGCTTCATTATATTTTCCTTTTAGCTCTATCATAAATCCTCCAGGTTTTTAAAATAGTTATTTTATGAATATTTTCTTACACATTCTCCACCTTTAGTTACATCAAGATAATGTGTACTGCATTCTTCAAATTCAAAATCATTTGTATCAGGAGTATCCCATTCCTCTTTTGATAAACATCCCTGACCTTTAACATTATCACTATCATTGTATTCAAAAGCAAACACCTCCCCATCTTCACTATTATCTAATGAAGCAAATTATAAAGCCACCAGTGGATTCAAAGTTACATCAAATAATCTTGTAGGGATTCCATAATGCTGTAATATAGATAGTAAATCAATTGGCAATAAATCATTTCTAAAAATATGTGGTAATTTATATTTTGCCATTTCTATTAGATTGCGTTCTTGATCCAAAATAGAAATATCACAAGAAAACATCCTATCTCTTCCAATAGAAGGTATTAATTCATAATCTTTGCTTGTCCCCTAAAAGCTAATCCTTTATGATGATTGGCCTTCCAGCTATTATTATATGTATCTATATCTGTTTGTATCTCAAAAGATTCACTCAAGAATTCTCCAATCGTTTATATTTCTTTTTCATAATTACCCCTGCCCTATATAAAACTGAACATTCATAGCAGCATTACATAATATATTTACCCTTATCTAAATAATTTTGTCACTATTTTTCTTTATTATCACTTGAAAACTCAATTGATGTCACATTACTCCACTTTTCATTACATTGACTGTTGTCATATTCTCCAACAGAACCGATTTCAAAACATTTTATTGATATATGTTCCAGAAATTCTAATTGTTTTAAATAATCCGTAATCTTTTCATCTATCT
>CAMWJV010000146.1 GCA_947174665.1 uncultured Lachnospiraceae bacterium | reverse complement strand
CTTGCGGTGTATTATGTGGATGATGTGCTGAACGCCTATGGCGGCGGGCGATTCACCTATCTGATGGCGGTTATCCTGCTGTCGCAGTTTGTGGGAACCCTTTTGTTTTCGCCGATCATGGCAAAAACCTCCAAAAAGTTCCCCATTCTGCTGGGATTTCCGGTGCGTATAGCGGCTACGCTTATGATGCTGTTCTTCTCTCATGAGGGAGCAAGCTTTGGGGTTATCCTGGCGCTGTCCTTTGTCATCGGTTTAGGTATGGCAGGTTCGTCCACCAGTATTTACGCGATGCTTGCGGATATGGCGGATGTGGATGAGCTGATCACCTCTATCAATCGTCCGGGCACCTGTTCCGCCATGGCAACCTTTATGCGCAAGATCGCCGCCGGTCTTTCCAGCGCCGTCATCGGAATCTTGCTTGCTCTGGCAGGCTATGATGAAGCAATCGCGGCTGTGGGAGGAAGGCAGAGCGGGGCTACCCAGCGTGGGATTGCGTATATCTATGTATTTGTGCCGGTGGCGCTGATGGCAGCGACGCTTGCTTTCGCCGTGCTCTTCCCCATGAATAAGCCGGAGTTTGAGATCATCAGGAAGGAGATTGCCCGCAGAAAGGGTGAAGATCCCAGCAAGGCAACTCCGGAGGAGATCGCGGTCTGCGAGAAGGTTACGGGCTATTCCTATGACAGGCTGTGGAAGAGGGAGAACGCCCTGAAGATGAAGAATCAGAGAAACAAATAACACCTGCAATTAATGGTTGAAAGTGTCATGAAAAATTGATGTAAACAGGCCCCCGGGCAAATTTAGAAATCGGGAAAATCAATCCGAGAAAATTTAAAGGAAAAAGGAGAATGAAATTATGAAGTATTTTCTGGACAGTGCAAAGATGGATGAAATCAAATATGCGTATGAGACCTTCGGCATCGACGGTGTCACTACCAACCCCAAGCATATCATGCTCAGCGGAAAGCCTTTTATGACGGCAATCACGGATATTGCAAACTGGGTGAAGGAGGAAGGCCTGGAGGGTTATGAGAAGTTTCCCGTGTCTGTGGAGATCAACCCTCATCTGGACAAAGCGGAGGACATGATTGCAGAGGCAAAGAAGATTGCGGCAATCAGCTCTAACTTTGTCATCAAGATTCCTGCCACGGAGGAAGGTATTACTGCGGCAAGAAAGCTGGAGAAAGCGGGAATCCGCACCAACGTGACGTTGATTTTCTCGCCTGCACAGGCCATTCTGCCCGCAAAGAACGGCTCTAAGTTTGTCTCCCCGTTTATCGGCTGGAAGGAGGCCAACGGCGAGGACTGCAGGGAGTATATTAAGAATATTGTGGAAATTTATAAAAACTACGGGTTTTACGGCAGGACGGAGATTATCTGTGCCGCAGTGCGCACACCGAAGCAGTTTGTAGACTGTGCCGTGGCGGGAGCGGACATTGTCACCGCAGGTCTGGATGTATACAGGGACAGCATGAAGCATGCCTATACCACACAGGGCATCGGAACCTTTATTGACGCCTGGGATCACACTGTTACGGAATAACAAAGAGGAATCGGAGGGAAACAGAATATGAAGATTGGATTTATCGGTCTCGGTATCATGGGGGAGTCCATGTGCGAGAATATCATTAACAAGCATGATGACAAGGTCTATGTTTTTGACTTTGTGGAGGAGAAGGTGAAGCTGCTGGAGGCGAAGGGCGGCATTGCCTGCGGCAGTTCAAAAGAGGTCGCGGAGAATGCTGATGTCATTATCTCCATGGTGCCTAAGTCAGAGCATTCCAGAAGTGTATACAAAGAGATTCTGCCTGTTTTGGACAGCTCAAAGATATGTATCGATATGAGCACCATTGATCCCGGGGTTTCCGTGGAAATTTCGGAGGAGGTGAAGCGGACGGGAGCGCAGTTCCTGGATGCGCCGGTGGTGAAGAGCAAGCCGGCGGCCATTGCCGGGAAGCTTGGTATCTACGTGGGCGGCGATGAGGCTGTCTATGAGAAGATACGTTTTATCCTGCTGTATATGGGCGAGAACGTGATACGCATGGGAGATAACGGAAAGGGCCTGGTTATGAAGATCTGTCACAACGCTCTGGTCTCCCAGATTCAGAACGGGGTCAACGAGACTTCTGTTCTGGCAGCGGCCAACGGCATTGACATTCTCACCTTTGCCCAGGCGATTTCCTACGGCGGCGGACAGAATTTTTATCTGGATTCCAAGAAAGACCCCATTTTCAGGGAGGATTACACCACGGCCTTCTCTGTGGAGAACATGTCAAAGGATGTGAATATCTGTATGAAGCTGGCAGAGGAATGCGGCGTTGCCATGCCCGGAGAAGCAAACGCAAAGAGGGTTTATGACGAGGCCATGGAGGCAGGCTACGGCAAGGAGGACTTCTGCGCAACAGTTAAGGTAGTGCGTGGGAGGTGCTGACAGTGGAATTACTGGAACATTTGAACCAGGTGAACGATGTGAGAATTTATCCGGTGGAATCGGATGAGTTTGCCTCTTATGGGCGTATCCTTACAGGCTTTGACTTTGAGGAAGCCCTTCGGTATATGGAGGAGCATACGGAGATTCCGGAGGCTGGAAACCGGTATGTGGCATCGGAACCCGGGCTGGAGAATATTAAAATAAGGGATGTAATACAAAACCAGGTGTACGGAGGAATGCCCATACAGGTGGGATACTGCAACGGAAGGAACAGTACCTACAATGGCTTTGAGTACCACAAGGGCAGCGAGATAAATGTGGCTGTGACAGATTTTATGCTGGTTCTCGGGCATACCTGGGAGATAAAGGATAACCACTATGACAACCGGGACGCAAAGGTGTTCTTTTTAAAACGGGGAACTGCTGTGGAAATGTACCAGACCACGCTGCATCTTTCGCCTCTGCGGGTGCGGGAGGAGGGCTTCAGGGGAATAGTCATTCTTCCCAAAGGAACCAACACCCCCCTGAGTCCGGAGGAGAGGACCGCGGAAAACGGGGAAGACAGGGAGGGTGTGCTGCTGCTCCAGCGGAACAAGTGGGTGATCGCTCATCCGGAGCGGGAGCCGCTGATTCGGCAGGGAGCCTTTCCAGGCATTATCGGTGAGAATAAAGAACTGTTTTTTTAGGAGCATGGGAAAATGAAGGAGCTGCTGTTCTATATTGTGATTCTTCTAACCAATATCATACAGGGGATTACCGGCTTTGCCGGAACCATTCTGGCCATGCCCTTCAGTATCATGCTGGTAGGCTATAATACGGCAAAGCCTGTGCTGAATGTTCTTGGGCTTCTGTCGGGAATCTATGTATTTCTGGGAAATTTCCGGGCAGTAGACCGGAAGGAACTGAGGAAGATTGTTTTAGTCATGGCGCCGGGTATTTTTGCCGGCATGGGAATTAAATTGCTGCTGGCGGGCAGAGAGGCGGCGCTGTATAAAGCGCTGGGCATCTTTGTCCTGCTGTGCGCCCTGCAGGGATTTTATCAGAAGATAATGAGGAAGACCGCCAAAAATGAGCAGGACGCAGGGCAGGACCGTGCGCTGAGCTTTGAGCAGGACGCAAGACAGGTCTGTGCGTTGAACAATGAGCAGGGCGCCGGGCGGGACAGGCTGCGTGAGGGTCTGAATTATGCCATTCTGGGAGCAGCAGGTATCGTCCATGGTATTTTTGTGTCCGGCGGGCCCTTGCTTATCAGCTATCTTACCAGGCGGATTGACGATAAGACCGGATTTCGGGCTACTATCTCCACAGTCTGGATCATATTAAATTCCATTATTCTGGTGGGAGATATTCGGGCAGGGTTGTGGACATGGAACAATCTGAGAGCGTTGGGTATTGCGCTGCCTTTTTTCCTGGGAGGTATGTTTACAGGCGGAAAGCTGTACAGAGTAATGAGTCAGAGGATATTTCTGATCCTGACCTATGTGCTGCTTTTTATTTCAGGAGTTTCCCTGCTGGTCAAGTAAAAATAAAATTTGGAGGAATCAAAGCTTATGAAAAAATTTCAGATTGCATATATACCCATTGGCGTGCCTACTTTTCATCTGGAGAGTGCACAGAAGGAGTTTGAAAAATCGACAGCATTGCTGCAGTCTCTGGGAGAAAATATTGCGGTGCCGGAGGAGATGCTGCTGTCTCTGGACCTGCTGGAGAAATTTACGAAGAAACTGGAGCCGGATCTGATCGTGCTGCAGAATGTAACTTTTGCAAATGCCGCTTATGCTTCCGAGGTGCTTGCAAAATTTGACTGTCCCATTCTTCTCTGGACCTTGCGGGAGCCGGTGATAGACGGGGGAAGGCTTCGGCTGAATTCTCTGACAGGAGCCTACTCTGCTGCCAATGCGATCAGGGCTTTTCGTGAGGAGCCCTTTACTTATGTTTTCGGCGGCCCGGAGGAGGAAACGGTCATTGCCAAAGTAACTGCGGCGGTGAGAGCTGCAAAGCTGAGATTTTCCATGAAGGGACTGAAGCTGGCGGCCGTAGGACATACGCCTCAGGGCTTCGGGTTCGGACGGGGGCTGGATGCCGATATGCTGAAGACCTTTGGGGTGAGACTGGAATCTGTGGAGGCCAGGGAACTCATTGACAGAGCAAAAGGCTATACCGAAGAAGATGTGGCCGAGTATCTGAAGGATGGAGCGGAGCGTATGTGCGGCCTGGAGAAAATGCCGGAGCGGAACCGTGTGGACTTTGCCAGACTCTACAGGGCATACAGGGAGTATGTGTCGGAAAACCATATCGGCGCGCTGGCTTCCCGCTGCTGGCCGGATTTTTTTACGGCCTTCGGAACCCCGGTGTGTGCGGTACTGGCCATGCTCAATGACCTGGGGGTTGCGGCCAGCTGTGAAGCGGATGCTTACGGTGCGCTGTCCATGTATCTGGGCATGGAACTGACAGGAATGCCTGTGTTTTTCGGAGATCCGGTATCTATGGACGAAGGGGAAAACACCATTACCTTCTGGCACTGCGGGACAGCCGCATGCTCTCTGGCAAGAACAGACACCGGAGCAAAGGTGGGCGTACACTGCAACCGGAAAATCGGTCCTACCCTGGATTTCGGCTGCCGGGCTGCGGAGGCGGTGACGGTGTTTCGAATCGGGAGAAAAGCCGACGGTTCCTTCCGCTTTTTCCTGGCGGGCGGCGAGGCGCCGGACAAACCCAAACAGTTTGAGGGTACTTCTGTGGTGGTAAGGATGGCGCACGATGCGGCGGGCATTGTGGAACAGAGTGTGCTGGACGGCTGGGAGCCTCACTTTGTTGTAATTTACGGAGATGTGGAAAAAGAACTTGTAATTTTGGGAAATATGCTTAATATAGAAGTATGCAGATATTAGGAATGAACATGGTTCAGGTGAAAAAGAGGAATATCTCTTCTATATTAAATTGCATTGCCCAGCGGGGAGCTATGTCCAGAAAGGATATTGCGGATATAACGGGGCTGACTCCGGCTGCGGTGACTTTGCTGTGCAGTGAACTCCTGGAGAAGGGACTGCTGCTGGAATTGGGCATTGACATGCAGTCTACGGGGGCGGGAAGGAAAAAGGTACTTGTAGATATAAATTACGATTGTTATTATATAATTACGATCAACATTGAATCTGAAGACACCTTCCTTTCAATTTCCAATATGCGGGGCCAGTGCCTGGAGCAGCAGACTGTGATTACAAATCTGCAGGTTGAGCCGGAGATATTTTTGGCTCAGCTTGCAGATTTGTGCAATGAAATGAGGGAGAGACAGCATCAGGTAGCTCCAAAACTGGCAGGAGTCAGTGTTGCCGTGCCCGGTGTGGTAGACAGAGAAAAAGGAGTCAGTGTCCGGGCATATAATGTGTGGAATCGGGAGGTTGCGGTCTGCGACGTGCTGAAGGACAAACTGGGATTGCCGGTGTTGCTGGAGAATAATGTGAATGCCTTTGCCCTGGCGGAGCTGTTGTACGGCATGGGGAGGGAATATGACAATCTGCTGATCATCAAATGGGGGCCCGGCGTGGGAAGCTCGATTGTCATTGACAATCAGTTGTATGAAGGGCGTCACGGGAAGGCGGCGGAGCTGGGACATTATATCGTTGAGAGGGACGGAAGGCTCTGCGGCTGCGGAAGGAGGGGCTGTCTGGAAACAAAGGTGTCTTATCAGGCCCTGTCCAGAGAGATTCCCTTTGCGCCGGGAGAGTTCGGAGATGTCTATCGGCGGGCGGCTGAGGAAGGCAGGGAGCAGGTTTTTGAGGAAGCCATTGACCTGTTTGCCAGGGTGATCGTCAATTCCATGACCATACTGGCACCCAACCGGGTACTTCTGTTCGGAAGTCTGTTCCGGGACACGGACATCCGGGAAAAACTGATCGCTGACTGTAGAAAATATGACGCCAGGTATGATGGGGGGAGAATTCTCTACTCAGCCCTGGCGGAAAAAGAAAATTATATCGGTTCGGTGGCGGCATTTGTAAGGGAGGTACTGTAATGGTCTATACGGTAACGTTCAATCCCGCGATTGACTATTTTGTCCGAATGAACGAATTGAAGGCGGGCAGTATAAATCGTTCTGAATCCGAGAAGCTGTTTTTCGGCGGCAAGGGGATAAATGTTTCCGTTGTGCTGGCAGAGCTTGGTATTCCGTCGAAGGCCCTGGGTTTTGTGGCAGGATTTACGGGCAGGGCCATCAGGGACGGCGTGAATTCCATGGGAATTGAAACGGATTTTGTGGAGCTTGAGGAGGGCTGCTCGCGTATCAATGTGAAAATCCGGTCCGGGGTGGAGACGGAGATCAATGGTCAGGGCCCCCGGATTCCGGAGGAAGCGGTAAACAGGCTGTATGAAAAGCTGGATACGTTGCAGGATGGGGATATTCTGGTGCTGGCGGGAAGCATTCCGGGTACGCTGCCAGTTGATATTTATGAGAAGATCCTCGCCCGTCTGTCCCGCAGGAACATCAAAACAGTGGTTGATGCCACTAAGGATCTGCTGTTAAACGTGCTGAAGTACAGGCCTTTTCTGATCAAACCCAACAAACAGGAGCTGGGTGAGATGTTCGGCGTTAATCCTGAGACGGATGACGAAATCATCTTTTATGCGGGAAAGCTTCGTGAGATGGGGGCTTTGAATGTGCTTATTTCCATGGCAGGCGACGGCGCTGTCCTGTTGGAAGCACGGGGGGAGGTCCACAGGTGCGGGGCCTGCAGAGGCACGGTGAGAAATTCGGTGGGAGCGGGAGACTCCATGGTGGCCGGATTTATTGCCGGTTTTGAGAGCGGTGACTGTGAATATGCGCTGAAGCTGGGTGCGGCCGCCGGGGGCGCCACGGCATTCTCCGACGGACTGGCAAAAAAGGATGACATTTTTGAACTGCTGAAGCAGCTGTGATGCTGTTTCGATGCAGGTTCGTTATATTATCCGGATGAGAGGTGAGAATGATACAGAGGTTTCGGGGCAAAGGTGTATACAATGCGATGGCTTTGGGCAGGATACTGCTGTTTCGGAAAGATAATACTGTGGTGGAGCGCGTTCCGGTGACGGATACAGAGAGGGAAAGAGAGCGTTTTGAACAGGCGAAGGCACAGGCGGCCCGGCAGCTGGAGGAGTTTTATCATGAAACTCTCAGAAAAGCCGGTGAGGATGGTGCGGCGATTTTCCGGGCGCAGCAGATGATGCTGGCGGATGAAGATTATAATGATTCGGTTTATCGTATCATCGAAGACCAGGGCGTCAACGCTGAATATGCGGCTGCCGTCACGGCAGATAACTTTGCGGAGATGTTTTCAGCTATGGATGACGAATATATGATGGCGCGGGCGGCAGATGTCAGGGATGTTTCCGGCCGCTTAGTCGGCATTCTCAGGGGGAAATCCTGCACAGGAACGGATTCCGCGGGAACGGATTCCCCGGGAACGGATCCCACGGGAATGGATTCCCCGGGAATGGATTCCCGTGAGAAGGTGATTCTTTGTGCTGCTGACCTGACACCCAGCGAGACGGCAGCCCTTGACAGGGATAAGATTCTGGCTCTGGTGACAGCTTTTGGGTCAGTTAATTCACACACGGCAATCCTTGCCCGGAGTATGAATATTCCGGCGGTTATCGGCGTGGGCGGAGAATTCATGGATGCGGTCAGGGATGGCGACGAAGCAATCGTGGACGGCGGCACAGGTGAAATCTTTGTAAATCCTGACGAGGAAACTCGCGCGATGCTTCTTGAAAAACAGTGTGGGTA
>CAMWJV010000145.1 GCA_947174665.1 uncultured Lachnospiraceae bacterium | reverse complement strand
GCACTGCATCAAATTCCAGTCCCTTTGTGTATTCTAACGGCAGCACCATAATTCCGCTTCCGAAAACTGCCTTTTCCAGATCGTGTTCCATTATTTCAACATATCTGCGCAGTTCTGTGGCCGCCCGGTTCGCGCCGTCCTGGTTCCTGCATACGACGGCAATGGTTTCAAACCCTTTCTCCTGCCATTCCAGGCAGATATCAGCCGCTTTTTTATATAGGTTCTTCTTATTTTTGCACTCCGTCACTTTTACCGGGTCACCATGGCGAATGATAGGCTCCACAGGATAGCTGAAAAATCGGCCATGATGCAGGATTTCCGTGGCAAAATCCGATATTTCCACCGTATTGCGGTAACTCTTTTTCAATATGCCGAAACTATCCATTTCATCCGGTAAAAACAAAGTTTTCAGTTCTTCCCAGTCATTCAGCCCAAAACCAAAATGAATATTCTGGGAAACATCGCCCATGATGGTATAAGTACAGGCGTGAATGCAGAAATGCAGTACAGAATACGCCATCATGCCAAAGTCCTGGGCCTCGTCAATCACAATATGATGGGCCTCGCTGATTACTTCCGTTTCTTTGATGCGCTTATAAATATAAGCCAATGCAGCCAGATCATATACGTCAAATTCCCTGTCCGGAACTTCCACATCCTTTCCCGCCGCGATCTGTTCCTGCAGAAAATCCCGGTACAGTTCATAGATGGAGCCCTTCCATTGATTGCCGCCGTATCGGTTGTGATAAGCTTTCAGAATAGCTTTCCTTTCCCGTTCTGTATATTTGACTCCCTTGCCGAGAAATTCTTCTTTTATTTTTCCTTTCAGGCGCTCATTCAGCATATTTATCTTACTCTGCATGGATATCTTTGGATTTTGCCTGATATAACGCTCTACCGCCTCCCCGTCCACTAAAAGAATCCTTTCTCCGGGAGCGGGCTCCTTTCCTTCTGTTTCGTCATATACTCCGCTTTTGCCGTTCTTAAGACCTTCCACAAACTGTCTGGGATTCAGATATATGGATTCTCTCAATATACTGTCCCACTCCAGCTTATCGCAATATTCCCGCAGACTTCCGAACCAGTCGGAGCCGCCTTTAATACTTCCCCGGCTGCTGTTTTGGGCGCTTTTTCTTATACTGTATTTTTTTTCATCCCAGTCCTCATACAACAGACGGACAAAAAGCTCTTCCATAGTCATCTGGCGGACTCCATGCACATCCAGATCAGGCAATACTCCGGTAATGTAATTGAGAAGTATCCTGTTGCTTCCAACTATATAAAAATCTTCCGGTCTGAAGCGCTCCTGATAGTTGTAGAGAATAAATGAAATGCGATGCATGGCAACGGTGGTTTTGCCGGATCCCGCCACACCCTGGACAATAATATTGTGATAAGGGGATTTTCGGATGATCTCGTTTTGCTCCTTCTGGATAGTCGCCACAATTTCACCCAGTACAGCCTGTTTATTTTTGGCCAGGTATTTTGTCAGCAGATCATCATTTGCAATCACCTCGCTGTCAAAATAGTCGAGGAGTCTTCCTTTTTCAATTTCATAGGTCCTTTTCAGCTTTAATTCAATATCTATCTGTTTGCCGCCGGGTGCCGTGTAACTGCACGGTCCGAGTCCGTTTTCATAATAAGCGTTTGCCACCGGTGCACGCCAGTCTGTCACTACCTGAGTTGTTGCATCCCTGGAAATGCCTCCTCTGCCGATATAGAGGGATTAATTTCTGCCGAGAGACTTATCAAAGTAGACAATCCTGCCGAAATAAGGCTTGCTCAATGCTTTTTCGTTTCGCTCAAGAGCCCGTTTCATATGGTCATGCAGGGTGATGGTGTTTTCCAACAGATTGATCAATTCCGGATTATCGTCATGAAAGTGTTCCAGCATCTCATCAATCTGTGTCCTCAATCTGCCGACATCCTGGCCATAGTTGCCCAGATTGGCCCGGATGACGGAAAGTGTCTGTTCCAGAAACGCTTCCTCTTCCCGGCGGGAAATGCCCGATATTTCATTTTGTTCCTGAACCATTGATTTCTCCTTTCTTTTGCCCGGTTTGACTGCGCAATCAATTCCGTATGACTTAAACTGTAATTCCAGTATATAAAAAAAAGAAAAAAATACTAGACTTTTCTTTTATTATTTGGTAAAGTGTTATATAGAGTCGTGCCTGAAAAAAGCTTCCGTTAACCGGAAGCTTTTTTACGTTATTTTGATATATGAACTCCTTCCGGGCTAACAATGCCTTTTTATCCAGGCCAAAACATCTTCTGCCACCTGAAAAACAGTTTTACCGTCTGTATTCAGGGTTTCAAATTCTAATTCGCCGATTTGACTGTGGGTTTTAAAGTAGTTGTTATATTGTATGGAGCTGTTTATCCAGTTCTCATCTGTAATATTGCGTCCCTCTGTCATTCGTGTGCGAAGACCTTCTTCACTGCATACCAGTGCCAATACATATATATTGCTGAAAAATCGACAGTTATAGGTTCGCGCAAACATATCAATATTTCCTGCTTTTGTCCATATCACCGGTTTCCCACACTGCATAATATTTTTGGATAAGCTTTCCATTTGCTCTATTTGTGCATAATAATCTGCATCCGTATCATGAGGCATAATGTTATAGAAAAAGTCGGCATCCAATACCACGTAATCAGTGGTGAGCTTTTGAATTTCTCCGGCGGTGGTAGTCTTACCGACTCCGCTGCAGCCGGTAAGTATGTAGAGAGGCTTTTTGATAAAGCTCCATTTTTCTCCGCAATCCGGACATACAATCAAATCATCCTCTACCTCTTTGTTCCATTCATGGCTTCCGCATTTGGGGCATGTTGCAATCATACATAGATCTCCTTTGCACTGACGTGGCGCGTTGATTACCGGTTGGCAAGCTCCGAGGTGATCTCCTCCCAGCTCACGTCCTTCTCCACCATAAGGACCATCATATGGTACAGGAAATCGCTCATCTCATACTTTACCTCGTTGGCATTGGGATTCTTTGCCGCAATAACGATTTCCGTAGCCTCCTCGCCCAGCTTTTTCAAAATCTTGTCGATTCCCTTGTCAAAGAGATAGTTGGTATAGGAGCCCTCTTTCGGATGAATCCGGCGGTCTTTAATGACATTCAGCACATCCTCAAACACCTGGAGCGGGTTCTCACTGACCTCGCAGTCCTTCTTTGCAATCTCGTTGAAAAAGCAGCTTCTCGCCCCTGTGTGACAGGCGGCCCCAACCTGGGACACTTTTGCCAGGATGGTATCCATATCACAGTCTGCTGTCAGGCTCTTAACATACTGATAATGTCCGCTGGTCTCCCCCTTCAGCCAAAGCTCATTCCGGCTTCTGCTGAAATAGGTCATGCGGCCTGTGGAAAGGGTCTGCAGGTAGGCATCCTCATTCATGTAGGCCACCTGCAGCACCTCCAGGGTCCTGTAATCCTGAACAACAACCGGCACCATGCCGTCGCTGTTTTTCTTAAAGTCAGACCAGGTATAGGCTGCCGCGAAAGTCTCAACGGGAATGCCGCTTTCCATGCACATTCCCTTAAGATTTCCAATCTCCCCATAATTGTCATTGATGGTATTCCCTGTAATACCGCAGACATTTCGATAGGAAAGGATTTCCATCAGTTTATTCAGTGCAATCTGGTTAATCTGCACATAAAAAGGCAGTTCTGTAATGCTCTCTGTCTCCCGAATCTGATGAGGGTTCATCAGGATCAGTCCTGAGATATACTGTTCAATCAGTTCACTGTTTACATCCAGTACCCCAGGGTCATTGTAGGACACCAGCAGCTTGTCACGGCCGAATTTCAGGGATACCTCCTCGGTGATGGCGATATTCTCATCTTTTTCATAGTCCAGAACGGCTCGCTTACAGCCGGCATACAGCAGCTTCTTCACATCCTCCATACGCTTGACATTACCCGCGCCTATGACATTCATCTCAGCTGTGGAGCAGATTTCCTTCAGAATATCCAGCGCCGCCTCATGCTCCTCGTCTCCCTCCGACATATCGAACACAATCAGCTCGTCAGCGCCGTTTTCATTGTAAAGCTGTACAAGCCGCAGGGGATCCGTTTCCACTACAGCAGTGTCCTTGAGACTTCTCACCGCATGTCCATGGCAAAGATATATGCAAGGGACAAATCTTTTAACTATCATCTTTTCTCTCCTGTTTTTTTATCTTAATAACATGGTACTCAGAGGCTCCCTTTAGTGCTGAGAACGTCCGAAATACGGGCGTCAAAGCCGGTGGCCTGATCCAGCGCCTTTGCAAATGCCTTGAACATGGCCTCGATCATATGGTGGGCATTGATTCCGTCCAGCATCCTGATGTGAAGATTCATGGCTGCGCTGTAGGATACGGCGTAAAAAAATTCTCTTACCAGCTGGGTATCCAGTGCTCCCACCTGCGCTGCGGGAAAAGTACATTCAAAACCAAGAAAAGGTCTTCCGCACAGGTCTATGGCACACAGCGCCAGCGCGTCATCCATGGGGAGAATAAAGGAGCCGTAGCGGCGGATTCCCTTTTTGTCTCCCAGCGCTTCGGCAATCGCCTGTCCCAGGACAATGCCGGTGTCTTCAACGGTGTGGTGCCCGTCCACTTGAAGATCTCCTTCTACCCGGCAGGTCAGATCAAAAAATCCATGCCTGGAAAAACCCTCCAGCATATGGTCAAAAAAACCGATTCCTGTGGAAATCTCCGATTTCCCCGTACCGTCCAGATTCAGACTGACGGTAATATCCGTTTCCTTTGTTTTCCGATTGATTTCTGCGGTTCTGCTCATGTAGTCCTCCTGTTTTTTATAGCTTCCCGTGTGCCGGGAGCAACTGCCTTGTTTGTCTCCGGGCTTTACTCAAACCTAACCTTTATGCTGTTGGCATGGGCCGTCAGGCCCTCACTCACCGCAAAGGTCTCAATATCCCTGTGTACCTGTTCCAGCGCTTCTCTCGAATAGGAAATGATGCTGGTCTTTTTGATAAAATCATCCACGTTTACCGGAGAGAAGAACTTTGCAGTTCCGTTGGTGGGCAGGATATGATTCGGACCGGCAAAATAGTCCCCAAGCGGCTCGGAGGCATATTCACCCAGGAAAATGGCCCCTGCGTTGCGGATTTTTGTCATAATCTGGAAGGGATTAGCCGTCAGGATTTCCAGGTGTTCGGAAGCAATCTCATTTACTGCATCTATCCCGTCCTCCATACTCTCTGCGACTAAAATATAACCGTAATTGTCCAGGGACTTCCGTATGATTTCTCTTCGCTCCAGCTGTGCGGTGAATACGTCCACCTGGGCAGAAACCTGTTCGGCAAGTTCCCTGGAGGTGGTGATCAGTATTGCGCTGGCAAGCTCATCATGCTCCGCCTGAGAAAGCAGGTCTGCCGCGACGTATCTTGGGTTTGCAGTTTCGTCCGCCAACACCAGAATTTCGCTGGGACCGGCGATGGAATCGATGCTGACATAACCGTACACAGCCTTTTTTGCCAGAGCCACAAAAATATTGCCGGGCCCTGTGATCTTGTCAACCTTGGGGACAGACTGTGTTCCGAAAGCAAGGGCCGCGATGGCCTGGGCTCCCCCCACCTTGTAAATAGTATCCACTCCTGCGATATCAGCTGCCACCAGGGTTCCCGGATTGATATGTCCGTCTGCTCCCGGCGGCGTGGTCATAATGATCTCAGACACTCCTGCGACCTTGGCGGGAATCACATTCATCAGCACACTGGACGGATAAGCGGCCTTGCCCCCCGGAACATACACACCGGCTTTTGCGATGGCGGTAATCTTCATCCCTAAGATGGTGCCATCCTCCTTTGCGTCAAACCAGCTGTTTCGAAGCTGCTTTGCGTGGAAGGAACGGATATTTTCCGCAGATTTCCGTATAACCTCCACAAGCCCGGCATCCAGCTTTTGGTATGCCTCCTCAATTTCGGCACGGGTTACCTTTATATTTTCGGCGTTTAAGGCATATTTGTCAAATTTTAAGGTATAGTCAAACAGCGCCTTATCGCCTTCTGCTTTCACTTTCCCAATGATCTCATTGACCGTATCCTCGTATTGAGAATAATTGTTGGGGCTTCTCTTTAAAAGGTTATCCAGTATCCCCTGTTTTGTCTCTTTTGTCAGGTTAATTATCTTCATATTTCTTCTCATACCTTTCTTTTTTCACTGAAAATTGAGCCGTACACTTATCATGTGTTACATTTTGCAAGCGTATCCTCTCAGACAATCCCGATTTCTGCCCGCAGCTTGTTTACCAGCTCTTTAATTCTTTCGGTCTCCATCTGCATACTGACCGGATTCACGATCATTCTTGCAGAGAGAGGGCAAACCTCCTCCAGCACCTCAAGCCCGTTCTCACGCAGGGTTGAACCTGTCTCTACAATATCCACGATCACGTCGGACAATTCCACCAGAGGACCCAGCTCCACAGAACCGTTCAGCTTGATAATGTCAACGGTCTGATGCTTTTTGTTGTAGAAGTAATCCTTGGCAATGTTTGGATATTTGCTGGCAACCCGAATCCGTTCATGATGCTGCAAAAGCTCTTTCGCAGCGTGAGAACCACAGACACACATTCTGCACTTTCCGAATCCCAGATCAAGAACCTCATATACATTGCGGTTTTCTTCCAGTATAGTGTCACGTCCTACAACGCCGATGTCCGCCGCGCCATACTCCACGTACGTGGGCACATCAGGTCCCTTGGCCAGAAAGAAACGCAGTTTTAATTCCTCATTTACAAAAATCAGCTTCCGGGAGGATTTATCTTTCATCTCTTCGCAGGTAATTCCAATCTGCTCAAACAATTCCAGGGTTTTATTTGCAAGCCTTCCTTTGCCCAGGGCAAAAGTCAGATACCTTTCCTCGCTCATCTCATTTCCTCCATCAATTTCATATCTCATATCTTCTGCCGCAACAGGGCGGCATGTCCGTCTGCCCGCAGTCTTTGAACCTCCGCAAGCTTTTCGGAGAAATTGTCAGGACTGTAATAAACAATCTGAACAGGTTCGGGCATCGGAAGTTTCACTTTCTGTCGAGACAGTGCCTCCAGAATACTGTCGATCATGATACAAAAGCCCACTGCAGGCGCTTCCTTGCCAAACTGGCGGAGCAGGCCGTCATATCTTCCGCCTTTGACCACAGCGTCGCCTACACCGTAGGTATATGCCTTAAAAATGACACCCGTGTAATATTTATATTTGCTCAACATTCCCAGATCAAAGGAAATGTATTCCGCCACCCCATAAGCCTTCAGCACTTCATAAAGATTCTCAAGCCGATCCACTGCTTCCAGAGATCGGGTATTATTTACCATTTTTCTTGCCTCTGACAGGGAGCACATGTCGCCGAACATATCAGCCACCTTCAGCAGACGGCTGTGGTACGGCTCCTGAACATTTCGCTCCTGCAGAAGCTCCTGGGCCGCAAAATAATTCTTGCCGGATATGCAGGCCCGCAAGTCCAGCTCCGTCTCTTCATCCAGTCCGGCCTCCCCGCACAGCCCCTTGAAATATTCCACCTCGCCGATGGTGACCTGAAAGCGCCGGAGCCCTGCATGAAGCAGAGATTTTACCACGAGGCTGATGATTTCTCCGTCAGCCTCCACTGAATCATCTCCGATCAGCTCCGCCCCCATCTGGGTAGACTCCTTCAGTTTCCCCTGCAGATCGGAGGTATTGATAAAGGTATTCCCCACATAGCTGAAACGGAGAGGAACCTTTTCTTCTCCAAAATATTTTGCGGCGCATCTTGCGATGGAGGGGGTAAAATCCGGGCGTAACACAAGGGTGTTACCATCCTTGTCAAAAAATTTATAGAGCTCCCTGCTTGGCGTGGTGCCGATCTCCTTTGAAAAGACGTCAAAAAATTCAAAGGTTGGGGTCTGAATCTCTTCATAGCCGAACAGCCGGATATTTTCGTGGAGTCTGTTTTCAACTTCCAGTTTTTGGCTATATTCCCTGCCATAAATATCCCTGACCCCCTCAGGGGTATGTAACAGCTGTTTTCCCATAAGTGTGCTCATAAAAAATCCTCGCTTTAATACTTTAACGTGCTACCATAGTAGTGTGGTAGAGAAATAAATTATATGTAGTATATCGGAAATGTCCCGAATTGTCAAATATCTTTTCAATAAATTTTTAATAGCTGTTCCCAGCGTTAATTTTACGTCTCCGCCATGCCTCTGTCTTCCAGATCCCTTTGCAGAATATCCAGATAGGGAACCAGAATTCCATGCTTCTTCGGCAGAATGTAGG
>CAMWJV010000144.1 GCA_947174665.1 uncultured Lachnospiraceae bacterium | reverse complement strand
TCCCAAATTCCGGAGGAACTAAAGCAGAAAGATTTGTTCAAAGAGTTAGCATCTAACAAAGACAGAGATGTATCTGATGATGAGGTACAGAATATTATCAAAGAAATAATTCATTTTTATGGATTCGGGCTTTGACGGACATGAGGATGTGAGACATACCATTATTCCAGTGATTTGCAGTCTGATTAAACAGAGATTGAACGGTTAAAGGCTGAAGGTGTGGTATTTTTTGGAGACTTGGAGGAGTGTGGACAGGAGCCGGAGGAAACAAAGGCAGAAGATACAGAGGCAGAAGACACAGGGGAGGAAACGGAACAGGAAGCGAAAGAAGAAACGCCTGGCACAGAGGACGTACAGGCTTTTTCATGCGGCGGACATAATATATTTCCAATTGAGGATAAAAAAATACACTTCTGTTTTTTCATGTTATGTGGTAAGATGGGATTGTGTGGAGATACTATTACTGTCCGGAAAAAGATGTGAGGTGAATGTTATGGAAGCTGCAATAGACAATAGAGTGAAAGATACTTTGCAGGGGAATGAAAACCTGATGAGGATGCTTGACAGGGGCATTGATGATATGGAGGCAGGAAGGGAACTTCCGCTGGATGAGGCTTTCCAGAAGATAACGGAATTGAGGGATAAAAGGAGAAATGCAAGAGCGTAAAGTGGTTTTGACTTGGGAGGCAATCTATGATGTGACGGACATTGCCGACTATATAGAGAAGGAGTTTGGCAGGGAGCGGGCAGACCGGTTTGAAAGGGATATCAGGCAGGAGATAAAGGATATCAGCTTTTTGGGCGGCGTCTTTGGCAATATCCATATTTATTACCGCGCTTACTCCATTTTTAAGAAGCCTTTTCCGCCGTCCATTATCTTTTATGTGGTGAAAGAGCCTGAAAATGAGATACATATTTTGCGGGTGCTGCGGGAAGAACGGGATTGGGGGAGAATCCTGAAAGAGCAGCAGGAATATACATATCCGGAATAGGGAAAATGTGCGCAGTTGGGTTCACGATAAGAAAAAGCAGTAAATGATAAATGAAAAGATGAGGCACGAAAATAATTTCTTCGTGTCTCGGTTTATATTTTGGGGTAATCGTATTTCTATTAAAATGTTTTGCCTATTGCAAATGGAGTGGCTGTCTTATATAATGTAATGGATGGCTTTTTATGAAAATTATATCAGAAAATTACCTTTGTTAGCATGTTAGGCTGCCTTTAGCAGCACTTATTAACGGAGGTAGGAAAATGAAAAACAAAGAACAAAACAGAGCAATTCAAAAAGCAATGATCTGTACCCTTGATGTAATGATTGAGCATGCCGATAAAGGACCGTCAGGCTTTTGGACAGGAGACCAGGAGGGATGTGGCAATCCACAAATTTTCCCTGAGTTTGAGAAGGGGCTGAAAGGGGGAAGTCTCGTCCAAAAAGAGCATTACTTATGTCCATGGAACACGGCTGTTCTATATGGAAGCAATCAGGGTAATGTTAATAGCGGATGCTATTACAGCTGTTCAATTAGAAAGGCAAAATATCTTTCAGCAGAAATGTTGAAGAAAGCTCTTGTACGGTTCAAGACACACCTTCAAAATGGCGAATATGACAATTTTGAACAGTTGGCACCTCTGCTTACGCCTGATGAAATTGATTATATTGAGGAGCATATCCGCATGGAAGAAGCGGAGCAGGAACAGCACCGGGAAAAAGAGCGGAAGAAACGATTGGAAAAAGCCGTTGCCTTGATAAAAAAATATCCGGATAAAAAGGATTTATTTGGATTGTATTATGGTGAAAAAGCCTTGGCATGTACATATGATGGTACAATAGACTTTGATCCGGAAGGCTATAAGAATGTTGTCGGCGCTGAAAAATTAACATATGATGAATACCTTGAGGTACAGATCAAATCTTTCCACAAGATACGCGGCTGGTTTGCAACATGTTACCATAATGTCCCATTGGGCTTTAAGGGATGCATTGAAAAGAATACGGGAAAGAATATCTGTTTCCGGCGTATAGAAGTCGAAGGTATGTATTTTGACGGGGATTGCTTTGTCGGTAAGGAAGATCATGTCTGGATGGACATATCGGGATTTGAAAATTTTCAGGTTGGAGATTGTGTCTCTTTTTTTGCGGAGATATATCGGTATGTAAAAACCGGAAATGGAAAGCAGATTGATTTTGGCTTAAGAAATCCTCAAAATATTAAGCAGGTTGAAGCGTATGAACTGCCAACTGATGATGAACTGTTGAAACAGGAAATTAACCAGATTGTTTGTGAGACTTGTTACTTGAGGGAGTATTGTAATGGAGTAAGTTGTATGCGCCAATTATAGCAGTAGTATGTATTTGGAATAAGGAAAGATAAGTAAAAGGGGGTGTTGCAACAGCCCCTTTTCTGCTTTTGAAAAACTGCTCAGCACTTTGGAGCGATGCATCAGCATCGCTCCGGTTCCGGATATTCCACGCCGAAGGTATCTACGGTAACGCTCTCCATCACCTGGGATTCCAGAGGTCTGTCACTCCAGTTGGTTTGCGTCTCGGCAATCTTATTCACCACATCCATGCCCTCTGTCACTTTTCCGAACGCCGCATAGCTGCCGTCCAGATGGGGGCTTGTCTTGTGCATAATGAAGAACTGACTGCCTGCGGAATCGGGGTCCTGCGCTCTTGCCATAGAGAGTACGCCCTCCGTATGCTTCAGGGAATTCGCAAAGCCGTTTTGCGCAAATTCGCCCTTGATGCTGTATCCGGGGCCTCCCATGCCTGTCCCGTCGGGGCATCCGCCCTGAATCATAAAGCCCTTGATGACCCGGTGGAAGATCAGTCCGTCATAGATTTTTTTATTGATCAGGCTGATAAAGTTATTTACGGAATTAGGGGCAATTTCGGGATAAAGCTCAGCTTTGATCACATCTCCGCCTTTCATGGTAATGGTAACAATAGGATTTTGTGCCATAATAGTTGTCCTTTCCTGTAAAAAGTGTATTATTATAAGGTGTATTATACTCTAAACAGAATATACCGTAAAGCTTTATTTCCGTGAGAAATGAGTCAGGCCAGCCATGTGAACTTTGTGTCTTGCCTGCATGAGCATGAAGTCAGCAAGCTAACAAAGTTGACTTGGTGAATGCCGCGGGGTAATTGACGGTGGAGGTGCAGGCTTGAGTTATTTGAAGACAATAGAGGTGAATACGGCAGAGTTGAAAGGGACTCTGTATGTGACGGACAGTCCCTTGGAGGCAGAATGGCTGCGGGGCAGGGGTGAGGCCGTGCTGGTTTATTTTCATGAGGGAAACAAGGATAAGGATTTTTCGGGATTCACCTTCGGGGTGGAAGACCCGGAGCACCTTGAGGAGGATTATGTGGAGCGGGTATACCGGAGGCTTAAGGGTCTGCCCTGGAAGATTCTGGAGACGGAGAGATGTTTGATCCGGGAGACTACGCCGGAGGATGTGGAGGATTTTTTTCATATCTACAGCGACCCGGCCATCACGGAATTTATGGAGGGACTGTATCCTGATAAGGAGCAGGAGAAGGAATACATCAGGGAGTATATTAAAAAGATGTACACGTTTTATGAATTCGGAGTCTGGACAGTGGTGGAAAAAAGCAGCGGTTCCGTCATCGGCAGAGCGGGATTTTCTTACCGTGAGGGCTATGATGAGCCGGAAATCGGGTTTATCATCGGCGTCCCCTGGCAGAGGCGGGGGTACGGCGAGGAGGTCTGCCGGGCAATTCTGGATTATGGCTGGAATGTGCTGGGCTTTAGCAGGGTGCAGGCGCTGGTGGAGACGGAAAACACGGCATCCCTGAAGCTGTGCGATAAGCTGGGATTCAGAGCGGTGGAGGAACTGTCCATGGGAGAAAGAGAGTATTTTCTGTTGAAATGTCCCAGGGAATAGTCTGAGCAATTTGTAGAAAAATAAAGGGAAATACGTTAAATTTTTAGAAAAAATGTAGTTGACGATTAAAATCGGGCAGTGCTATACTTCCCTACATAAAGAGCGAAGGCGCTATGGAGAAATCCGTAGCGCCTTTTTCTTTTCCATTTATGGAAATTTCCCACCCGGTGGGAGTGTGATGCAAAGAGGCATGGAAGGGAGGAGGCCGGCATCGTAAATATACGGGCAGGAGCGCCCGGTATAGTGAGGAGGAAAATATTATGACAGAGGAAATTTTGAGTACCGTTCGAGGTGAAATGTTTGGCATTTGGTTTTTGATCGGCGCTGCATTGGTATTCTGGATGCAGGCGGGCTTTGCGATGGTGGAGGCAGGTTTCACCAGAGCGAAGAATGCGGGAAACATCATAATGAAAAATCTGATGGATTTCTGTATCGGCACAGTTGTGTTCATACTGATTGGATTCGGTCTGCTGCTGGGGGAGGATCTGGCGGGATTGATCGGTAAGCCCGGATTTGATATCTTTACTGCATACGAAAATTTCGACTGGTCGAACTTTGTGTTTAATCTTGTGTTCTGCGCCACCACCGCTACCATTGTATCAGGAGCCATGGCGGAGAGGACGAAGTTTTTATCCTACTGTATTTATTCAGCGGTGATCTCCGCGCTGATTTATCCCATCGAGGCCCATTGGATATGGGGTGGCGGCTGGCTGTCGCAGTTGGGCTTCCATGATTTCGCAGGGTCCTGCGCCATTCATATGGTAGGCGGTATTTCCGCCCTGGTGGGCGCTAAAATCCTGGGCCCCCGTATCGGTAAGTTTACAAAGGGAAGGGACGGAAAGATCACAAAGGTGAATGCTTTTCCCGGGCATAATCTTCCCATCGGTGCCCTTGGGGTGTTCATCCTGTGGCTCGGCTGGTACGGCTTTAACGGAGCCGCCGCAACCAGTCTGGAACAGCTGGGTTCCATCTTTGTAACCACTACCATTTCTCCGGCAATTGCCACCGTGGTATGTATGATCTTTACCTGGATCAAATATGGCAAGCCTGACGTTTCCATGTGCCTGAATGCTTCTCTGGCCGGACTTGTGGCAATCACGGCGTCATGTGATGTCACGGATGCACTTGGATCTATAGTGATCGGCACAGTGGCGGGGCTGCTGGTGGTATTCGGCGTGTGGTTCCTTGACAATAAACTGCGCATTGACGACCCGGTGGGAGCAGTGGCGGTTCACTGCCTGAACGGCATCTGGGGCACTATAGCGGTGGGGCTGTTCGCCACCAATACCGCTCCCGAATACGGGATTGCTGATGCAAACGGTGTCGAACTGACAGGATTGTTCTACGGCGGCGGAGTGAAACTGCTGGGTCTGCAGCTTTTGGGCTTCGGTGCAGTGGCGGCATGGACGCTGGTGACGATAACCATTGTATTTTTAATCATCAGAGCGACAGCCGGCCTCCGTGTCTCCGAGGAGGAAGAGATTGTGGGTCTGGATGTGAAGGAGCACGGCCTGGCTTCCGCTTATGCGGGATTCTCCATCATGGATGTGTCCGGCGGAGTTATGGATGTCAACGAAAATACCGACCTTGGGGAGAGCGATTATGAGGCAGCCTCAGAGGTGAAGAAAAAAGCGGCGGTGCCTGTGGTGGAGATTCCCGCGGCGGCGCCCACAGGTATTTACAAGGTTGTGATCATTGCAAGGATGACACGATATGACGTATTGAGAAAAGCTATGAATGACCTTGGAGTAACCGGTATGACAGTTACAAATGTAATGGGCTGCGGTATTCAAAAGGGCGCAGGGGAGAGATACCGTGGAGTGGAAGTGGATGCAACCCTGCTTCCCAAAGTCAAGGTTGAGGTGGTTGTCAGCAAAATCCCTGTGGCCGATGTGATCGAAGCGGCCAAGAAGGTTCTGTATACCGGACATATCGGTGACGGTAAGATCTTTGTATACAATGTAGACAAGGTAGTAAAGATCCGCACAGGCGAGGAGGATTTTGCCGCGCTGCAGGATGTGGAATAACGTGAGAAGAAATGGAATGCAGTCCCGGGTGTTGTGGCATCCGGGACTTTTCTGCGAATATGCCCTTCAGAGATCAATGTCTCCTTGTCTTTTCTAAACAGATTTAGTAAAATAAAATTAAAGTGGCTGAGAAAGAAATACAGCAAGATAAGGAGCATGGACATGGTTAAGGTGATAGTGATAGCAATTCTTCTGATACTGGCAGTTCTGGCGGTGGTCTCCTGCCTGTTGGCGGCGTATGTGGCAAGACCCCGCTACACCAGTCTGGAGAAGGCCAGAAAGATTGCGGAGGATGCAGGCTTCTGGCGGGATTATGATAAGCTGGAGAAGGAGGATATTGAGATAGAGTCCTATGACGGGTATCGCCTGAAGGCCTTTTATGTTCCGGCACCGCAGGTATCTGACAGATATGTCATAATTTCCCACGGATATACCTACAACAGACACGGAAGTCTGCGTTATTTACATATGTTCCGCTCCTTTGGCTATAACTGCCTGATTTATGACAACAGGGGACACGGGGCGAATCCCAGGACCAAATGTACCATGGGGGTCAGGGAATCCAAAGATTTACTGCGGGTGATCGACTGGGTCCATGAGCGGTTCGGCGGGGATATTATTCTCGGATTACACGGTGAGTCCATGGGTTCTGCCCTGCAGATCATGGCTCTGAAGCAGAAGCCTGCGGTGCAGTTTGTAGTCAATGACTGCGGATACGCGGATTTGATGGGAGTGCTGACCCATAATATCGGAGGCTCCCTGCACCTGCCGAAATGTTTCTGCTATCTTGCCAGCGCCGCCTGCAGGGTGGTGTATGGATATTCTTTTACGGGAGTGCGTCCCATTGATTCGCTTAAAGATAACGCCATACCGATCTGTTTCATGCACGGTGCTGCGGATGACTTTATTCCCTGCAGCCATTCGGAGAGGATGCATCAGGCCATGACGGCATACAGTGAGCTGCATTTGTTTCCGGGAGCTGCCCACGGCCTTTCCATTGACAGCGACGAAGAGGGCTATTGCAGGATTGTGCGGGAGTTTCTGGATAAGGTTCTGGACAGGTAATCGACGGAAAAATATATTTAGGAATAGTTTCTAAGTGCAAGGAGGGATTCACATGTACATAGCGGACGACAGGAGATATGACAAGATGAAGTACAACCGGTGCGGGGCGAGCGGACTGATGCTGCCTGCCGTCTCACTGGGACTGTGGCACAATTTCGGTTCCAACGGGAATTTTGACAACATGGAGGCAATGTGCCGCACAGCCTTTGACAACGGTATTACCCACTTTGATCTGGCGAATAATTACGGCCCGGAGCCCGGGGCTGCGGAGGAGAATTTCGGCCGCATTTTGAAGAAGAGCCTGGGAGGATACAGGGATGAGATAGTGATTTCCACAAAGGCGGGATATGGCATGTGGCCCGGACCTTACGGAGACTGGGGCAGCAAAAAGTACCTTGTGGCCAGTCTGGATCAGAGCCTGAGGAGAATGGGGCTGGAGTATGTGGATATCTTTTATCATCACAGACCTGACCCTGAGACGCCGCTGGAGGAGACGGCCAAGGCCCTGGACGGTATCGTCAGGAGCGGTAAAGCGCTGTACGTGGGGGTATCCAATTATAATAAGGAGCAGACCATCGCGATCGCGAAGCTGTTCAGGGAGATGGGAACGCCCTTTATCATCAATCAGAGGCGCTATTCCATGCTGGACAGGACCATGGAGCGGGATGGCCTGAAGGATTATGCTGCCGTACACGGCATCGGCATTATTACGTTCTGCCCTCTGGAGCAGGGCCTGCTGACTGACCGCTATCTGCACGGTATTCCGGAAGACAGCCGCGTCCGCAGGGACGGGCGGTTTCTGCAGGAGAGTGCGATCACTGAAGATAAGCTGGCAAAAATTCGGGCGTTAAATGAACTGGCGGCACAGAGGGGCCAGTCCCTGGCGCAGATGGCCCTGGCCTGGATTCTCAGGGACGGGGATGTGACCAGTGTGCTGATCGGTGCCTCCAGGCCTTCCCAGATTCTGGATAATATCGGTATGCTTGGAAATCAGTCCTTCAGCCGGGAGGAGCGGGAGAGGATTGATGAGATCATAAGGTAAGCTGTATTCCCGCGAGCAATGAGTCAAGTCAGCAAACTGACTTGGCGAATGCCGCGTTATTTCAAAAAGCTTGCAAAGAAAAGAGGTACAATATGGGATTGTTTGACAGGTCCGGCAGTCACAAAATTTTAACTCCGCAGGAAAGACGGATAAAAACTCTTGAAAAACTGAGAAAACAGAAGATAGCTGTCAATGAATATCTGCCGCTGCTCCCGCCGGGTGAAACCGTAAAATTAAAAAGCGTGGAAGAAGTCAAGAAAAGAGCATTAGGCTCTATGATAAGTATTCAGCTGGCCTGTTCCATCCGAAATGGAGAAGACTATGGT
>CAMWJV010000143.1 GCA_947174665.1 uncultured Lachnospiraceae bacterium | reverse complement strand
CCCTCTGCCAATCCCAGCACATCTTCCATGCTTCCGGGATCTTCCTCCTGAGACATATCCGTAACCGGAGTATCATCCACAACTCCCATCCCTGACGGCTCTTCCGTCTCCCGGGGAGGCTCTGTTTCCATGGGTTCAGGTGCAACCGGCTCCGCCTCCTGGGGCAGATCCACAAGACGGCTTCTGTTGCTGGCATCATATTTCATCATCGTAAAAGCGGTATATTCTCCGATGATCTGCATCTCACTTTCAGTCAATTCCGGAATTACATTCTCGCCACAACCAGCCAGCCCAAGACAAATCATCGCCGCCATCAAACCGGCCTTAAGCTTCTTCGTCCTCATATTGTTCCTCACTTGCTTTTTCAAAAAATAAAATACATTTATAATATACCGCACTTTTCCCACACAGTCAACCATGCACTGCATGATTCAGGCGTGAAGCATACACCCGCCATGAAATAAATCAAAAATAACCGGCAGCTTATACCTACAGTCTGTATGCACTGTACTTTTCCGCGTCATTCCTGTGACAGCTCACCTTGAGACGCACTCCCTCCTCCACATACTCCTGCTCCAGCACTGTGGCATTCTCCATAAAGTAGGATACCAGATTTCCTCTGTCAAAGGGTAGTAAAAATTCCGTTTCCACCCGGTCAGAATAAAGAATATTCTGAATCATCTCCGTCAATTCCTCCAGACCGCAGCCCTGTCCAGCCGCCATGTATATCCGGTCATCCCTTCTCTGGGGAATATCTTCCACCCCGCGCTTATCCGCCTTGTTATATACAACGATTCTGGGTATGTCACCTGCCTCCAGTTCCTTCAGTGTCTTCTCAGTGACTTCCATCTGTTGTCTGTAATGCTCATCCGAAAAATCTACCACATGAATGAGAAGATCGGCATACTTCACCTCCTCAAGAGTGGATCGAAATGCTTTTACCAGCCCGGAAGGAAGCTTATCTATAAAGCCCACCGTATCTACCAGAAAAAAAGGCTTGTTATTACCGGCGCTGATACTCCGCACGGCAGTGTCCAAAGTGGCAAACAGCATGTCCTTTTCCTGCACTGTTTTTTCTCTGCTCTCACCATGGCTTTCCACAAGTCTGTTCATAATTGTGGATTTCCCCGCATTGGTATACCCCACAAGCGCCACCTGCGGTACTCTGGACTGCGCCCTTTTCTTCCGCATGGTTTCTCTGCTTTTTTCCATTGCTTCCAATTCTTTTTTCAGTTCACTGATACGATGCTCTATTTTTCTGCGGTCCAGCTCCAGCTTTGTCTCTCCTGCGCCCCTGTTACTCATGCTTCCGCCGGTGCCGCCCTGACGACTCAGATTCTCTCGCATTCCCACCAGCCTCGGCAACATATACTGCAATCTGGCCGCTTCCACCTGCAGCTTTGCCTCTCCTGTTCTGGCCCGAAGAGCAAAAATATCCAAAATCAAATTATTTCTGTCCAGAACAGGCAGTTCCAGTTCATTTCCCAGATTTCTAATCTGCGTAGGGGAGAGAGCATTATCAAATATAATCTCCTCCGCCTCCACCTGTCCGGCATATTGCTTTACCTCCGCCACCTTTCCGGTTCCGATATACAGAGATTTGTTCACTGCGTCCATGTGTTGCACAACGATACCGGCCACCTGCTTATAATCAGCTTCAGCCAGACTTGCAAGTTCCTTCATGGAATGCTCAAAATCCTGTTCTTCCCCTGTATCAACGCCCACCAGCAGCACCTTTGTAAACTCAATCTTCTCCCGTTCTTTTTCCATATTTACACCGAAAATCTTCATTCCCCTCACACTTTTCCAGTTCAAACCAGAACCTCACACCATCACTGCGGTTTTCCACTCCGTACTGCCGATTCATGGACTCCATGATAGCTTTTACAATGGAAAGCCCCACGCCGCTTCCGCCGTATTCTCTGGTTCTGGCTTTATCTACTTTATAAAACTTTTCCCACAAGTGCGGCAATGCCTCCTCAGGCACCTGCTCTCCCGTGTTAAACACACAGACCCGCACAAGTTTCTCCTTCTGTTCCAATGTTATGATAATCTTCTTTTCTCCACTGCAGTAGTTGACCGCATTGGAAAAATAATTCATAAAAACCTCTTCAACCTTAAATTCATCTCCCCAGACATAGACAGGCGGATAATCTTCCATACAAACCTGAATCTCGTTCTGTTTTGTCAGAATTCCCGCAGACTGGACATAATTCTTCACCAGCGCCGTAATATCAAAGCGCTCCATAGCCACCTTGTCATTGCCAAACTCCAGTTGGTTCAGAGTCAGCAGCTTCTGTACCATGAGATTCATCTTAGATGCTTCATCCATGATAACCTCACAGTAAAAGCTGCGGCTCTCCGCGTCGTCATTGACACTCTCCGCAAGCCCCTCGGCATACCCCTGTATCAGCGCTATGGGGGTCTTCAGTTCATGGGAGACATTGGCAAGGAATTCCCTGCGCATTTTATCTATTTCTTCTTTTTTTTCAATATCCCTCTGAAGCTCATTATTTGCCGTTTTCAGGCTGGATATGGACTGTTCCAGAGAGCTGGACAGCTTGTTGATATTCTCTCCGAGCATACCTATTTCATTCCTTGCCCTGCCATTGTATTTTGCCTCAAAGTTAAGATGCACCATCTGTTCCGAAATGCTGCTCAGCTTTTTGATCGGCTTTGTGATCTTGCCGGCGACAAGCCAGATAAAAACTCCGCCCGCCAGCGTTACCGCAATTCCGACATAGGCAAAGAACCTGTTTGCAATGTCCGCACTCTCCCTGATACTCTCGATTGGCGTGCTCATGATAAAGGAGATTCCCGTATTCAGGCTTCCGTACATGACAAGAAATTCATCCTCCCCGGAAATCATTCTCTGAATAACATAATCCTCCCCCTCCTCCAGTATCTTCACCGGATTTTTATCATAGCCGAAAATGTAACCAAACAACAGCGCAGCCAGTTCGCGTCCTCCGTTGACAGATTCATAGAGCATCTGTGAGTTTGCATCCATGACCAAAACCGTAATATTGGCCACCTTACATACATCGTCCAGTTCTCTTACAAATTCATTTGAACTGTAGGTTTCACTGTTGGCGACCTGACGAATGGTATCATAAGACTCATAGATTACCTTTGTCTTGCTTTTGATGTAATATTCCTCCAGGAACACATTGTTGATAACCTGACACAGCAAAATTGTTCCCGCCATCAATCCTATAAAAATCAATGCAAATTGTTGTCTGATTGAATGCTTCATTCTTCCGGAATCTCCAGTTTGTAGCCCATGCCCCAAATCGTCTTGATCATATCACCCTTCTCGCCCATTTTACTGCGCAGTTTCTTCACATGGGTGTCAATGGTACGGGCATCTCCGAAGTAATCATAATTCCAGACATGGTTCAGTATCTTTTCCCTGGACAGCGCGACTCCGCGATTCTCCGCAAAATAAGCAAGCAGCTCAAACTCCTTGAAGCTGAGTTCAATCTCCCTTCCGTCAATCAGGACACGATGTGCCGCTCTGTCAATCTCAATTCCTCCGCAGTTCAAAGTCCGTTCCTCAAGCTTCTGGCTTGTCCGACGCAGAATTGCCTCGATTCTTGCCACCAGAATCTTAGGACTGAAGGGCTTTGAAATATACTCATCAACTCCCAGCTGAAAGCCCTGAAGTTCATCCTGCTCATCCCCCCTGGCAGTCAGCATGATGACAGGTACCTTTGAATAATCTCTCAGTTCACGGCACACCTGCCAGCCGTCCAGCTTTGGCATCATTACATCAAGAACCACCAGCGCAATGTCTTTCTGACGAAAAAAAATGTCAAGGGCTTCTTCCCCGTCTCCGGCTTCCACCACATCATATCCGGCCTTAACCAGAAAGTCCCTGACCAGCTTGCGCATTCTGCTCTCATCGTCCACCACAAGAATCTTCAGTCTCTCCATACCGGCAGCACACCTTTCCACATAAACCTTTCTCTGAATAGTTATCATAAGACATATTTATGTCTATTTTGTGAAATAATCCGTATCACCATTCAGTTTCAGTTCTCTCTCCTTCTCGCGGACAGCGTTCTCTCTTTCTGTCAGTTCCTGTTCCCACTGTGCATACCTGTCTGTGAGAACCCTCTGATAATTCAGCACATTCGGGTTATCACTCCTCAAGGTAATGGTGAACATGCAGATAACCGCCAGCACCAGCAGTACATTCAAAATAACGGAAATAGTAAATCCGGACTTTTCTCCGTCCTTCCCGCCGTCGGCAGCCTTAATCCTGTTTCTCGCAGGAGCGCTTCTCGCTCTCACTTCTCCGCTGAAGGAATTATACAGCGGGATCTCCGGAACCCTCTGCGGGTCAATCTCCGACTGCTTCAGCAAATAGTCCCTCAGTTCCTTCAAATACTGTAATCCAACCGGTGTCTTGAAAATCCTTTCATGGATGGTCTTCTCATAGACCATCAGAATGCTGTCCGGCCTGGAATAGTCAATGCGTGCTTCCAGATACTCAATTTTTTTCAATTCCGTCGCTGCGAGCTGCGCATCCTTTTCCGTATAAAACCGGTAGCCGCCCACAGATAAATTTCTGTCATCTGCCATCTTATATTTCTCCAATCTGCCTTTTCACAATCACTACAGCATAAATGTTTCCTTCCCGGAAATGTCAAAACGAGACAATAAGCTGCATTTTAAACTGCTCCACCCCATAGACCGCATGTGGAATATCCTTCGGCATAATGAGGCTTTCTCCCTCATGCAAAATAAATTCCTGTCCTCCGACTGTAAATCGGCCCACCCCTTCCAGCACTGTGACCATAGCGTCTCCCCCGGCCGCGTGAGTGGATATTTCCTCATCCTTGTCAAAGGAAAAAATCGTCATACTGACAGCCTCATTTTGCACCAGTGTTTTGCTTACAACCTGACCCTTCTGATAATCAACAATATCTTTCAACCGTAATTTGACTTGTTTATCAATATTTTTATACATAGTGTCTCCTCCCTACCCTTTACAATTTCCCGTCAGTCTGTTCAACACCGTCGGAATAAATATTGCCGCACAGGCCTTATCAGCTGCAGACTGAACCTGCAACTGTCTCACATTATAACAAAATTCCACTTTCGGCGCAATCATATCTCGCCAAGCCGTTCATCCGATAATAAGAGAAAGCATCTGGATTTCTCATCATCCAAACGCTTTCCAAATGACCTTATTTACAGCATTACCTGTTTTACTGAGGTAGTGGAGTAGAGGGGAGTCTGAACCCAAGGGGTTCGACTCGCCTTATTACTTGGGTAGTGGAGTAGAGGGGAGTCGAACCCTTTCACAATTCCACGGAAGCCTTTGATTTACTATGTTTTCTCGTTTAATATTATGCTTTGACCCCAATTTGACCCCACATTTTCAGCATATATTGACCATCTGCATTGCTTTTGCTTTTTGCTCTTGGATCACATGAATATATTTTGTGTATGTGATATTTATATTAGAGTGACCCATTAGTTTACTTATTACTTCTATGCTGACACCATGCCTTAGCATAGTTGAACCAAAGGTGTGTCTTAATGTGTGCAATGTAACATTCTTACTGATTTGAGCCTGTCTTAACACCCTGTTCAAACTACGCTGTAGGTTTCTTGGATTGTTTTGAGTTCCGACACCAGTGGCACATACATATTTTGATTTAATATTATGCCTTTCATCATATGATTGCAGTATCTCAAAATACTCTAGTGTCTTGTCGCCTAGTGGTAATACCCTCATTCCGGCCTGAGTCTTAGTAGAATTTTTTATGCGACTATATTGTGCATTACCAGTGTTGCTGAAATTCTTTAAATTACTCTGTAAGGTTTTGTTGATAAATATGATTTTTTCATCTAACTTAACATCCTTCCATTCAAGTGCAAGCATCTCTCCAACTCTCAGCCCAAGGTTCATCATTAATAGTAATATTATAGCATCTCTGCTTTTATACTCTCCTGTTGTCTTATATTTGGATAATGCTGCTTCTTTAAAGTCGGATATTTCATCATCTGTCAATGTAATCTGCTCTTTTGTTTGCGTCTTCATACAGCTTTCAGTAGGCAATACAACTTTTTCACAAGGATTTTTACTTATTATATTCTCCTCAACAGCCATTTCTAAACAAGGATGTAGCAAATGTATGATCCGCTTAAGTCCAGATAGTGCTAACGGTTTTACATCACTATCTACAGGATTTGCGTGTTCATCAATCAGTTTTTGTATATCTGCTGTGGTGATATTTCCTATCATTTTTTTACCTATAGTATCCCGCAACTGACATTCATAAACCCTGTATAGCCTTGTGTATGAGGAAGGCTCAATTTTGTTAAGTTTATAGGTTACCAGCCAATAATGGATGTATTCATTAAGTGTTATCTTTTTAGGCTCCCGGTATCCATTTTCCACTTTTAACAGATAATCTCTTGCTTTTTGTTTAACTTCTGATTTAGTTCCTCCATAAAAGCTTTTCCTTGTCCCATTTATGGTAAGTCTGCCTTCATACCGATTATCTGGACGCATCTTTATTGGCATATTACTAATTATTGACAAGACATTATTCAAGATAATTCACCTCCATGTTGAATAATGCCAAGGCAGTTTATATTGTATAATTTTATCACTCCCTTGGCATCTAATCAATATTTAGTAGAATATTTCCTCTCCTACATGTTTTTCTATCCATTCTTCAATAAGTTTAAATGTAGTTATATAATCCTTTCCAACCTTTACTATAGGAAGCTCCCCTGACTTAATCAACTGCTGTATTTTAGTTTTTTCAAATGGGAAGATTTCATATAAATCAGTTTGCTTTAATATTTTACCATCATATTTATTGGCAATTTGTACATTGTCTTTATCCATGTTATTTTCTTGTACTACCAAATCCTCCATTTCTTACACCATTAGCTTCATCGTCAGTAGTAATACCATAAGGAACAAATATTCCCTGTATAAATCCATTGCCTTTCTTTATAACAACACTCTTTTTTTCATTGGAATCATTTGTTATTTTAACAGAAATATGACCCTCATTATCGGAGTTATAATAGTCACTGTCAATTATTCCTACTGTGTTAATTAATTGCAGGTGATATTTAAATCCAAGTCCGCTCCTGGGATATAACTTTAATACCCAGTCAGCATCTATTCTACACCTGATTCCAGTAGGAATTTTTATTTTTTGACCAGCTTCTAATATAAAATCTATTGGAGTTATAAAATCATATCCTGCACTTCCGATAGTTGCCCGTGTTGGTAGTTTGATATCTTCCCATATCTTCTTGATCTCTTCATCTGACTGTCCATAATCAAAAGTATCATTATAATCTTTTAAAAACTGCTCAAAACTCACTTTTTCAAACTGTGCTATTCTGTTCATTTACTATCTCTTCTCCTAATTTTCTTTTTCTTTTGTTTTCACACGGAATACATTGTCCATAGTAATATTCTTTTTCTTTTTGTGTGCATTTCACTTTTACGCGAGCTTTATTACTATCATTGATGATCCCATATATACAATCTTCGCACTCTGATGTAATGATCATGTTCATACTTTTTCAATTCCTAACTCTTCAAGTTTCTTATCTATTTTCATATCAATGGAGTTTATAATCTCACACTTACCAAATTCACGATTGTAATATGATGCATATAGCTCTTTTGTTCCTGCATTATAAATATTTACATTAATAACTCCTGTTATTGTAGATACGGATATTTCACATTCTATGGTGGTTACATTATTATAAGAAGAAAGTGGAAACTTATATGTATATACTTCATCTCCATATTCGCTAAAATAGCTGCTATATCTGAATCTATGCTTCTGCAGGAATTGCTTTGAATAATCTTTGATTTTGTATGTTACACTCTCCATAAAACTATTTCTCCCTTTTTGTAGTTGCTCAATTCATTAGAATTTTACTGTCACCAATAGTCTTACTCTCAATTTTTTGAGAGTAAGACACTCGATTAACTACATTGATACTCTATCACTAATCTCAGCATTTTTTGCTTCATTGTATCGTGTTTCACCATGAACTCTTGTAAAACCAAGATACCCATTCATACGATCTATTTTTGTAATCTTATTACTTCCACATTTAGGACATACATCCATTTCTACTTGTTGATATCCACAATCTTCGCAGTAGCACATTGCAAGATTAACCCCTTCATAAAATCCTTTCTCCATCGCTCTTAGCACCAATGTCTTTATTGCTTCAATGTTATAACCTAGTGTATAGCGACAATATTGGATTTTCCCACCGTTAAAATATGGCCAGAATCTTTCTTCTTTATCTTGTTTCTCAATGGGTGACATTTGCTCAGATACATGACAATGAAAACTATAGCTAACATATGGCTTGTCTGATACGTTTT
>CAMWJV010000142.1 GCA_947174665.1 uncultured Lachnospiraceae bacterium | reverse complement strand
CCTGAAGCCTCTGGATGAATTGTATCAGTTCCCGCCTAAAATATTTGTGAGGAACCCGACCTTAGAGAATTTCTCGGATCTGTTCACTTTGATGAGCGATTCCTGGGTGCCTTTCTCCCGTTATATGCTGAATACTATCATTATCACCGGAGGCGGTATGGTGGGGCATGTCATTGTTGCTTCCCTGGCGGCATATCCTCTGGCGAAGCACCGGTTCCCAGGCAAAAACATCCTGTTCAGCATGGTCGTGCTCTCCATGATGTTTTCCTGGACGGTGACCCAGACGCCTCAGTATATGATAATTTCCTGGCTGCACATCAACAATACATACTTGGCTTTGATTCTGCCGGCCTGCTCCTTCGGTATGGGACTTTACCTGATGAAGCAGTTTATGGAGCAGCTGCCCGATTCCCTGATGGAGTCGGCCAGACTGGATGGAGCCAGCGAGTGGAAGATATTCTGGAATATCGTTATGCCAAACGTAAAGCCTGCATGGCTGACCCTGGCTATCTTCCAGTTCCAGCAGATGTGGGGCAACACGGGAAGTACCTTCCTGCGTGACGAGGAGCTGAAGCCTCTGCAGTATGCGTTACAGCAGGTTTCCGCAGGCGGCATGGCAAGAGCCGGCGCTGCTGCGGCAGTAACCTTTATCATTGCGGCGGTGCCCATTACCTTCTTTCTGATCTGTCAGAAGAACGTATTGGAGACCATGACTTCATCAGGTATGAAAGACTAGGTTGCAGAAAGGCAGGGTAATAATTTGAAAATAAATTTTCAAAACATAAAAAAATTCCGGAAATTTAAGCGGGTCCTGTCCCTCTGCCTGGCATCCTTGCTGCTGGCGGGCATGACCGCAGGGGAGGTACATGCGACTTCCATTCCCTATGACACTTACAATTATGATTACAGAGAGTATATCCATTTTACTCCCGCGGCTTATGTGCCGGAGAGGACCATCCGGGGGAATTCCTTCACCTATAACGGCGAGTCTCTCGGGAACTTTGTGACTCCACAGGATTTGTGTCAGGCGGACGACGGCAGGATTTATGTGGCGGATACCGGCAACAACCGCATTGTGGTGCTGGATGAGAGAATGAAGCAGGTTTTGAATGTCATCACGGTTTTCGACAACAACGGAACGGAAGACAGTTTCAAACAGCCATATGGAGTGTTTGTGTCCGAGAAAAATGAGATATACATAGCAGATTCTCAGAACAACCGCATTGTGGTGCTGAATCAGGAGGGGAAACTGGTAAAGATTGTGGCAAATCCTCAGTCTGAAAGCCTGGAAGACAATTATGTGTTCGTACCCCTGAAGGTTGCGGTGGACTACGCAGACAGAATTTATTGTATAGCTCAGAACATGTTTGAAGGAATCATGGTGTTTGAGAGCAACGGAAACTTTTCAACCTTCTTCGGCACTATAGACGTGGAGATCAGCGTCTGGGAAAAATTCTGGTCAAGGCTGGCATCCAAGGAGGAAAGAGCAAAGCAGCAGTTGTTTATTCCCACAGAGTTTACGGGAATTGACATTGACCCGGACGGGTTTGTGTATGCCTCCAACATCGACCCTAACGGTGAGCAGGGCGTTAGACGCTTAAATCCCAGAGGAGAGGATGTCATCAAAAAGGGTGAGAACAAAAATGTGGGCGGAGACCTTTGGACCGGCGGCACCACCGAGTACGCAGGACCTTCACAATTTACCGATGTAGTGTATCGTGAAAACGGCATTTACTCCTGTCTGGACAGAAAGAGGGGACGCATTTTTACCTATGACCATGAGGGTAATCTGCTTTATATCTTCGGAGGACTGGGCAGCCAGGAAGGAACCTTTGCACTGCCTGTGGCGGTGGAGGATATCGGCGACAGAATTGTAGTGATGGATGCTACCAGAGGAGAGATTTCCTGCTTTGAGATGACGGAGTACGGCAGGCTGATCAACGAAGCGGTGGGACTTCGATATGATGGTGACGAGGCATCTGCGGTGGCTATCTGGGAGAGGGTTCTGGAACTTGATGAGAATAACGAGCTGGCAAACACCGGTATCGGAAAAGCCTATCTGACCGCGGGAGATTATAAGCAGGCCATGAAATATCTGGAGCTTGGCATGAACAGAGACCATTATTCCGTCGCGTTCAGACGTTACAGAAACGAAATGCTGACAGCAAACGCCAGCTATTTCCTGACAGGCATTGCGGTGCTTCTTGTGGTCTGGTTTGTTTATAAACAGTGGAAAAAGAGAAAGGTGAAAAAGGGAGGTGTGGCAAATGGGTAAATATTTTTCAAAGGAAAAATGGAAGTACATGTTTTACACCATTACCCACCCCATGGACGGATATTACTGGATTCGACACCAGGAGAGGGGCAGCGTGCCCATCGCCATTCTGATGGTAATACTGTTTTCAGTCAGCTTTTCAACAAACCGACTGCTGGCATCCTTTGTGGTAAATGATGTGGATCCGAGAGTTGTTGACAGTTTTTATGAGTTGCTGGGCGTTTTGGCAGCGTACCTGCTGCTCTGTGTCAGCAACTGGTCCATTACCTGTCTGATGAACGGAGAGGGCAGGATGAAGGACATTGCCATAGCGGTTGGATACGGAACGGCCCCCATAACCATGATGATGTGTCTGGGAACTCTTGTGAGCCAGTTTGTGGCGGATGACGAGCAGGCATTTTATGTCATGATAATCGGGGCAGGTATCGCCTACGGTCTGATCATGATACTGGTTGGGATTATGCAGGTGCACAATTACACCCTGGGCAAGACCCTTGTCACCCTGTTTCTCACTTTGGTGGCAATGTTCATTATCATTTTTTTGCTGCTTCTGCTGAGTAACCTTTTGGGTATGGTAGTGAATTTCTTCAGAAGCATCTACACGGAAATTATTTTTAGGACGTAGGAGGCAGGAGCATGAAATCTTCCAAGGAAAAGAAAATAAAAAAGCCCATGAGCCTGAAGAAAAAGGTTGTGCTTGGCCTTCTGTGTCTGGCGGCGGTGCTGGTGCTGGCTTATCTGCTGTATTATTTTATCCATTATACATGGTATGACAAGTACAAGGATTATCTTTCGGGATATGAGTATGAGCCTGGCAGCCCTTTCACTCCGAAGCAGGAGGCTGCAAGCAATGTGCCTGGTTTTGTGCTGGTGGATGAGAGCGAATACCTGAAGCTTTACACTGATACGGCTACGGCTAATGTGGCAGTATACGACAAGCGGAACGGCAGCATCACCTACTCCAATCCCTTAAATGCGGAGGAGGACAGCATTGCGAACAAGGCAAATATTAACTTTTTAAAGTCTCAGTTCATCCTGCAGTATTATAACGCGGATGTTAAGTCTAACAACCTTGACTCCTACAGCCAGTCTGTGGCGAAGGGGCAGTTCTCGGCGGAGAGCATCGGGAACGGTATCCGCTACATCTATCAGGTGGGGGATCTGACAGAGGGGCAGATTCACTTTGACGTTCCGCTGGAATATCGCTTAAACGGTGACAAGCTGGAGGTTTCCGTTCCGGTCAGCGGCATTGGTGAATACGGCGGCGGATTTATTTACCGCATACAGCTGCTGCGTTACATGGGGGCGGCTCATAACAGCGAGAAAGGGTATCTTGTGGTGCCAAACGGTTCAGGCTCCTTGATTCGATTCAACAATGGCAAGACATCAGCGGCGAATTATACACAGTATATTTATGACATTGATCCCATGACGGCAAACTATACCACCACTGAGAATACCTACAGTGCAAAGCTTCCTGTTTTTGGCATCTGCAGACAGGACAGAAGCCTGCTGGTAACGGTGGAGGATGGCGCTACAACCGCTTTGATCACTGCGGGAGTTTCCGGCAATTACAACGACTATAATTACGCATACCCGACTTTTGTTCTCAGAAATATTGATAATCTGCGTATGTTTGGCAATTCCACCACTGACGTTTTCGTCATGGAGCCGGATATGTATGACATCAATACGAAGGTGAGTTACAGTTTTCTGGGTGAAGCGTACAAGGGCTATTCGGGACTGGCAAACTATTACAGAGAGCGCCTGATTACAGAAGGTCAGCTCACACCTCAGACTCAGGGAGGGGATATTCCTTTTTACTATGATGTGATCGCAGGCGTGAAGGAGACCGCTCATTTCCTGGGAGTACAGTATCTCCACACTTTCGTCATGACGGATTTTGATGACGCGGAAGCTATGGCAAGGGAATTGTCAGAGGCGGGCATTACCAATCAGGTGATGAACCTGCAGGGCTGGTTCAACGGCGGTTACTACCATGATGCTGCTGACAAGGTGAAGGTCATGGGAAAGCTTGGCGGCAAATCCGGCCTGAAGGATTTAAACAAAACCATGACTGATCTGGGCGGCAGGCTTTATGCGGATGTGGCTTTCCAGCAGGTAACCTTTGCGGATGATGGCTTCAACTATAATGCAGAGAGTTCCCGGTACTACGGCGCGGGCTTTGTGGCGGCTTTCGGCCAGGTAAACCCTACCACTCTCAGAAATACTTCAGGGTTGGATTATATGGAGACAAGGTATGATATGCTCTCGCCGAAATTCCTGCCCAGGTATGTGGGAAAGTTCGCAAAGAAGATAGAGAAATATGAGCTTTATGGTGTGTCACTGCGGGATATGGGCAATGTGCTCACCTCCGACAAGAAGCGAACGGAGATCATTAACAGGGAAGAAGCTCTGGATGTGCTTCTGGCACAGTTTGATGTGCTGGAGAACACGGGTAAGAAGCTGATGACAAACAGCGCAAATGCCTACAGCTTCCCTTACAGCACGGACATTATCAACGTGCCCATAGAGTCAAACAAATACCAGATAGTGGATGAAAGCATTCCATTTTATGAAATGGTTATTCATGGCTGTATATCCTACTCCACGGATCTGTTAAATTTTCAGGATGAGGAGGATATGACAGGCATTGTTCTTAAGATGATAGAAGCGGGCGCTTCCCCTCATTACGTATTCACCTGGAAGGAGTCCAGCAGAATGAAGGACACCGGCCTGAATCGCTACTATGCCACCACCTTTGATGTTTGGAAGGGTGAGGCAACAGAAATTTACAGTCGGGTAAACGATGCGCTGAAACATGTGTCGGGTTCCATAATGACAGGACATGAGATTTTGGAGAGCGGTGTCAGAAAGATTACATATGACAACGGAGTGATTCTCTATATCAACTATGACGACGAAGCCCAGAAGGCAGACGGCATGGAGATACCGGCAATGTCTTACAGAATGGAGGGGATGTAAATGAAAAAAAAGAAAAAATTGACTCTTCTCCAAAAGCGCAGCATGATGGGGTGGCTTTTCATTCTGCCCTGGCTGGTCGGGTTTCTGGTCTTCTATGTGAGAAGCCTGTTTATGACAGGACAGTTTGCATTCAGCACCATGACCATAGATGCCATTAACGGAGGATACAGCCTGGAATTTGCGGGAATTGAAAATTTCCGTTATGCCTTTATGGTACATCCATCCTTCAAGCAGGAACTGACAACTTCTGTGATGAACATGCTGATCGACGTGCCGCTCATTACCTTTTTCAGTCTGTTCATGGCTATGCTGCTGAACAAGAAATTCCCCGGAAGGACGTTAGTCAGAGCAATTTTCTTTCTGCCGATCATATTAAATTCCGGGGCCATCACGGCGGCAATGAATTTGAGTCAGCAGATGATGAACGGAGGAATTTCCACCCAGGCAGCGGATGCTGCAGCAACAGCAGGTACAACGCTGGCTTTGGATGTGGATTACCTGATCAGCATGTTTATGAACTTAGGGTTACCGGCTTCCGTTTTGGATTATATCGTGCAGGCGGTAGCCAGGATTAATGACATCATCTCCGCCAGCGGCGTACAAATCATTATCTTTATTGCAGCCCTTCAGTCCATTCCGGGTTCCATGTATGAGGTGGCTAAGATTGAAGGTGCTACGGGGTATGAGACATTTTGGAAGGTAACCTTCCCCATGGTGATGCCTCACATCATCACAAACGTGGTCTATACCATTGTGGATAGCTTTACAGAGAGTAATGTGGTGGATCTGGCTTACAAAACCACACTGGAGCAGTTTAATTACGGCCTGGGATCCGTGTTCAGCCTTGTGTCCACGATAGTCACCTGTGTGATTCTCGTTGTCATATGCGGCTTTATCCAAAAGCGTGCATTCTATTATAACTAGGGAAGGAGGAGAAAAAATGCAAAAGGTAATGGCCCAAAACAATTTTGTAAGAAAACTGAAAGCCTCCATGCAGGATCCGGATCAACGGAAGAGCCTGGGAAATGACATCAAAAACATTGCCCTGATCATTTTAAAGACAGCAATCATTATTGGTGTCGGCTATGTCATCCTTTCTCCTGTGATCGGAATGCTGGTGAACTCCTTCTCCTCAGACACGGATGCCGTGGATCCAATGGTGTTTGTGCTGCCTAAGAATCCGACGATGGAGAGATATGCTTTGGCAGCAAAGAGGCTGAATTATCTTCCGACTATGGGAAGGGATTTGATATACACTCTGACCCTGACCCTGCTGCAGCTTTTAATCTGCTCCATGGTAGGATATGGATTTGCCAGATTTGACTTTCGATTCAAGAAGCTTTTGTTCGGCTGTGTGGTAGTGATGATCGTCATTCCTTCCCACACAATTATGCTTCCCCTGTATCTGTCTTTCAGGGAGTTTAATCCCCTGGGACTGGTAAAGCTGATAACGGGATCATCCATAAACCTGATGAGTACGCCCATCCCCATGTACATTATGACGCTGCTGGGCTGCGGTGTCCGCTCCGGATTGTATATATACATTTTCAATCAGTTCTTCCGGGGTCTGCCCAAGGAAATCGAGGAAGCAGCGCTGGTGGACGGCGCGGGAGTGTGGTACACCTACTTCAGGATCATGTTGCGAAATGCAATGCCTTCTGTCATCACGGTAGCTGTGTTTTCTATCGTGTGGCAGTTTAACGATACATTTTATGCAAAGTTATTTCTGATCAGCGAGGATGTGGTAATCAGTAAAAAGATATCTACCTTGCAGGCAGTGATTGCTAATCAGGATAAAGTTTTATCGGTCACAATCCAGGAACTTTATCTGGATGCCGGTATCATCCTGGTATTGCTGCCCATTGTGCTGATTTATGTCTTCCTGCAGAAATACTTTATAGAGGGTGTGGAGAGAAGCGGTATCGTAGGATAACGGCTCTTTGCAAAACCAATCAACTTTTAAAAATAAAAAAGGAGGATGAAAAAGTTGAAGAAGAAATTTTTAGCCTGTCTTTTGGCAGGCACCATGGCATTATCCATGGCAGCATGCGGCAATGACGGCCAGCAGGCTTCTGACTCCGCTCCTTCAGGAAGCGGATCCGAGCCGGTGGAGAGTGCGCCTGAGAGTACTCCGACACCTACTCCGGAAGAACAGGCACCTGTCGCAGAAGATGCAAGTATTGACTTTGAAGACGGGAATATGGGTTTTGTGTCTGCATATTCCCTGCCTGCGGATGCGGCCGATGTAGAGTTGTCCGTTGCGGACTTTAACGGCAGCAAGGCTCTGCAGGTTAAGAATCTGACAGGTAAGAATCCTTATGTTGCCATTGACGCAACCAGCCTGTTGGGTGCGGATGTGGCAAAGGTGGCAAGCATGGAGGTATCTCTGGGGGTATCCTATGAGGACGGCAGCTTCAATGCCTGCTCCGGCAAGATCCTTGCATGGAGCGGTGAAGATCTGAGAGAGAGCAGCGATGACTGGTCCGTTTATGTGGAGAAGAAAAACCCCATGAAGTCGGTGGCGACTCTGTCCGCCGGAGAAGAGTTTGTGGCTGATGCGGGCAATATCTTTATCGTGCGTTTTGCTACCGATAACGGTGTGGCTGCAGGCGCAGGCAATGCAACCCTGTACATCGACAACATCCGTTTTCTGGATGCGTCCGGTAATCTGCTGACTGCAGATTCCACCGTAGCATTTGTAGCTCCGAATGGGTTTGAGAGAACCGGTCATGACACAAATCTGTTATATGTTGACAACGAAGTAGAGCTGGAAGGATATGCAGGGATTAAAGGAGGCGGCTGGTCACAGGGTGGTGTTCAGTTGACTGATGAGCAGAAGGCTCTTCTGGTACCCGGCAGTGTAATTACGATCAACTATAGCTGTCCTGACCCCTTGTGGTTTGTTGCAACGGCATGGGATGACAATCCGAATCCTCTCGGAAACTGGCTGCGCGCCGTGAACCAGGATACCTTTGTGGTAGACGGATATGTTGCTTCTGATAACAGCTGTGTACAGTATACTTATGAGCAGCTGGCGGCATATTGGGGTGAGGACTTCACTCAGTACATTGTCGAACTTCAGTGCGAGTCCAAAAGTGACTGGGAAGTATACAGCCTGACCGTAGGAACAAAGAGCAATTATACAGCACTTGGTTCAGAAGTTGAACTGGAAGGATATGCAGGGATCAAAGGAGGCGGCTGGTCACAGGGTGGTGTTCAGTTGACTGATGAGCAGAAGGCTC
>CAMWJV010000141.1 GCA_947174665.1 uncultured Lachnospiraceae bacterium | reverse complement strand
TATGGTTATGGAGAACAGGAGATATATGCAAAGTTTCTTTCGGGAGTGCGGGTATTGGATGAGGCAGCCGCACTGTATCAGGGAAACAATTGTGATTATCGGACTGTTGTTACAGAAGGTGACAATCCGGGGCTGAGGGCTGTGCATATGGAGAAAGAAGGAGTTTCGTGGTACTTGTTTTCCAACGAAGGGGATTCAGCAATCGAAGCGAAGATATCTGTAACAGAGCCGGGAGAGGGAAAAAAGCCCCTTCTGATTAATTTGTGGAATATGAGCGCAGAGGACACCGGCAGCTGTGCCGGGGATAGTACGGGACGGAATATGCCGCAGAATGACGGTTCGTGTATCAGCCTGAAATTAGAACGTTGTGAGATGAAGCTGCTGCTTCTTTTGGATGAAAGTCAGAACTGCTTTGCGGAAAAGTATCGGGCAGAGTATGGTGCTGTGAAAACCGGAAAAGAAGTATTTCTCGGGGACTGGACGGATAAATTCCAACCTGTGGATTCGGACATTGCTTTTGCATCATGTGAGGAGGTATCCGGCACAGACGGGAATACTGTCACCTATCGGTATACCTGCGTGGTTCCGGAAGAAAGAGCGCTTACAGGATCAGAGTATTTCACGGTTCGCGGTGAAGAGATGGCGGAATGTGTATGTAATGGCACATTTGCGGGTGTCAGCTTCTACGGGCCTCACAATTTTAAGATCGGACATCTTATGAAAGAAGGAAAAAATGAAATCTGCCTGCGTTTCACGGGAAATGCTGTGAATCTGTATGGGAATGTGAAGGTGCCGTTCGGGCTGGATTGTTGATGAGGGAAACTATATGTCAAAGATAAAAATAGTAACAAAAGAACCGATAAACAAGGGATGGTCCGATGATAAGAAATACTGTGTTACCGATGATAAGGGGACGCGGTACCTTCTGCGTGTCTCCGATATTCTTAAGCAGGACGCGAAAAGGTCCGAGTTTGAAATGATGAAACAGATTGCAGCCCTGGGGGTTCCCATGTGCGTGCCGGTGGAGTTTGGCACCTGTGAAGACGGAGTCTATTCTGTTCAAAGCTGGATAGACGGCGTTGATGCCGAAGAGGCTATGATTTCTTTATCTGACACGGAACAGTATGTGTATGGCCTTGAGGCAGGACGTATTCTGCAGAAGATTCATTCCATACCGGCACCTGCGTCACAGGAAGACTGGGAGACTCGGTTTAACCGGAAGATGGACCGCAAAATCAAGCAGTATGGAGAATGTCCTGTGAAATATGAGAACGGACAGGCGTTCATTGACTATATTAACGAAAACCGCCGCCTGCTGAAGAACAGACCGCAGGTATACCAGCACGGTGATTACCACATCGGAAATATGATGATCGACAATGTCGGGCGGCTGCATATTATTGATTTCAACCGCAATGATTACGGCGATCCATGGGAGGAATTCAACCGTATTGTCTGGTGTGCCCAGAAGTGTCCGATCTTTGCTTCCGGTATGGTGAACGGGTATTTTGACGGAGAGGTTCCCGCAGAGTTCTGGAAACTGCTTGCCCTTTATATTTCAAGTAATACACTTTCTTCTGTATATTGGGCAATTCCTTTTGGCCGGGATGAAGTGGATACAATGCTGAATCAGGCTCGTGATGTCCTGACATGGTATGATAATATGAGAAATCCCGTACCGTCCTGGTATCTCAGCGGTTACAGTTCAGCTACGTCTGCTGTCAGCCCTCCGCCTGTCCTCAAAAAGGGTTGACCCTGTTTTCGGCGGATGGTAAAATAAACGTAAGTATTCCGCCCACGACACAGTGTACACCGTGCCGGGCAAAGTGATTTCCATCTGTGCTAATCCAATGGCTCACCTGCATTGCAGTAAACTGCATGCAGGCAAACCATCGGATTGCAACCGCACAGGTGGACTGATTTTACAATGGATGGAGTGGGGCCGAGTGGATTTCAGGGATTACGGTGGATTATTGAAACGTTACAATGAGGTGGATAATCTGACCTTTGACGGGAACGCGACTAAAGAGGGTATCATTGACAGACTGATAGAGGTTTCCAAGGAGAAAAAGAAAATCCAGACAGAGAACAATGAAATTATAAAGGAGTACATTACAAAATACGAAAAGAACCCGGAGTGTATGGACGCAGAGGCGGAGAAAATGCTTCAGGACTTTATGAATGTACTCATAGATAAGAGCGGGGCATGCATTGATGCGCCCATTGCGTTTCGCGTTTCCAAACTGCTATTGCAGTATTACCAAAGAGCGGAAGACCTGGAGCGGATTATTACAACGATGGAGCGCTGTGCCGTTCTCGACATTATCATGAAAGAGCATTTGGATGACTACGAGGGCAGTGCCTATCCGCTGATGGCGGAAAAGTATCTGGATCGTTTTGACAATCTTTCCGAGAGGGCGCAGTCTGCTCTTGTCAACTGTTACTTTTTCAGTGTGATCAACAGGGGAGACATGACCTTTGGATTGAAAAAATACAAGGAAATAAAGCCCCGTTTTGAAGAGATCCGTCGGAAAAAGGGCGAAGACTTCATGTGGAGCCAGTTTGTCAGCTGCAAAGAAAACACGCTTGGATTTACCCTGGAGGCATGCCGCAGGACGGAGTATGCAAAAAAGAGCGGAAAAGTGATGGAGGAGCCGCTGCTGGATCCTGAGAAGGAAGCGCCCTATATTGCGGAACTTGTGGATGACTTGCGGGCGGTTCTGGAGTCGGAGGAGCAGAAGAAAGCCATTTATGACAAGGTTGTGGCGTGGCTTTACTGTGTAGAGGCAGACTACCATCTTGGACGGATTACGCTGGAAGAACTGTTGGAGCGGCTGGAGGAATACATTGAGCCTCATGAGGAATATAGTGCCATGGAGCAGTGCTCCGCGTTGTTTACGGCCAGTTCATACTATCTGGATTATCTGTGCAAGTGCAGCCGGTATGAGGAAGAGTATATTCTGAAAAAGACCATGGAGATTGTGGAGCGTGTTCTCGGAAGGGCGAAGGACATGGAGCGCTATCTGGGCGGATATCAGACCAACTATTGTGTGCTGATGCTGATAAATTCCGCCTCCGCTATCGTGGACTTTGATTCCTTTCAAAATACGGTGTTGAGCGCCACCATATATGCCAACAAGGCGCTGTATGTCCATACTATGATGGTAAAGGAGATCAGCTGTGTGCTTTTGTCATACATACTGGAGCACAACCCCCATTATGTGGACGGTGTGGGGGGATATGAATGGGAGAACAGTCAGGAGTATAAGGATAAAATGATGAAACTCATGGAAAAGAGTGTCCTGTTCCATGATATCGGGAAGTATTTCTGCCTGGATTATGTGTCAAATTCATCCCGAAATCTGACAGATGACGAATTTGAGATCATCAAGGAGCATCCGGCCAATTTCTCAAAAATATATCAGGGAAAGATGAGCCGGGAGGTGGAATGTGTTCATGACTGTGCGCTGTTTCATCATTTGTGGTATAACGAAAAGGGCGGCTACCCAAAGGGAAAGCATACGGCAAACCAGCCCTTTGTGAATATTATCAGTATTGCTGACAGTATAGATGCCGCCACGGACAATATCGGCAGACCTTACGGACAGGGCAAGACACTGGGGCATCTTCTTGAGGAGTTTGAAGGCATGAAGGACAGCAGATACAGCGGTTATGTCTGCGGTCTGCTGCACATAGAAGAAGTTAAGACAAAGGTAGAGCGCATACTTGACGAGAGGCGCAGGGAGATATATTGCAATATATATGCAGAGCAGACAGGGAAGTGATGAGGAAGATTGCAGGACAGGATTGAAAGAGTACTGATGGCGCTGAATGAGGTATCAAAGGATGTGAAGATAATAGCCATCGACGGACGCTGCGCAGCAGGTAAAACAACGTTTGCAGAACAGCTTGCCAGGGTTACCGGGGCAGGCTTGATTCACATGGATGACTTTTTCCTGCCGGAGGAGATGAGAACGGAAGCCAGGCTGAATGAGCCGGGAGGAAATGTGCATTATGAGCGTTTTGCGGAGGAGGTATTGCCCAAACTTAAGTATGCCGCCGGCTTTGACTACGTACACTATGACTGTAAGAGAATGGCGTACGGAGAAAGAAAGACTGTACCTGCAAGTCTGATCCGCATTGTGGAGGGGGCATACAGCTGTCATCCGAAATTCGGGGATTATATGGATATACGGATATTTTGTGATGTTAAAGCGTTGGAACAGCGGGCCAGGATAAAGAAACGCAACGGAGCCGATTCGCTTCCGACATTTTTGGGCAAGTGGATTCCCTGGGAAGAAAAATACTTTGCCGTACATAAAATCAGGGAGCGGGCGGATATTATTTTGTAAATAGGCTTAGGAAGGATAAAGCAGTATGCTGAGACGTTTTTTCCCGGACAACGAGGCGGACAACGCTTACGATATAGATTATGAAGGATTGTACCGACAGGGGTACAGAGGGATTATTTTTGACATTGACAATACACTGGTGCCCCATGGAGCCCCTGCTGATGACAGGGCAGTGTCGCTGTTTGCCGGGCTCCGTGAAATCGGATATGAGACCTGTGCGCTGTCCAACAACAAGGAACCCAGGGTGAAGAGCTTTTGCGATGCGGTGGGATCCCAATATATATTCAGAGCGGGAAAGCCGGGAAGAGCGGGGTACGAAAAGGCCATGGAACGCATGGGCACATCGATGGGGAATACGGTTTTTGTGGGCGATCAGCTGTTTACGGATATATGGGGTGCTAAGAAGATGGGAATCGTGACTTACCTTGTCAGGCCCATCCACCCGAAAGAAGAAATTCAGATTGTGCTGAAGCGAAAGCTGGAGCGCGTTGTGCTGTATTTTTACCACAGAGAAATGAAGAGGAGGAAAGGGTGTGAACATTGATGGTTATACCCGCACCTGCGGACTTATCGGCAGCCCGGTGGAGCATACCATGTCACCGGCAATTCATAATACGCTGGCGGAAGCCATGGGACAGAATCTGGTCTATGTGCCCTTTCATGTGCAGGCAGGTCGTGTAAAGGAAGCGGTGGAGGGAGCCTATGCGCTCAATCTGCTTGGCTGTAATGTCACTGTCCCCTATAAGAGCGAGGTCATCCCGTATTTAAAAGCAATAGACCCTCTTGCGGAAAGAATCGGGGCAGTAAATACCCTTGTGCGGGCGGAAGGCGGCTTTAAAGGCTATAATACGGATATGCCCGGACTGCTTCGGGCACTGGAGTCCGATGGTGTAAAGATTGTCGGAGAAAAGGTGCTGATTCTGGGGGCCGGAGGAGTGGCGAGAGCCGTTGCTGTGATGCTGTCGGAAATTGCGGAGGAAATCATTATACTGAACCGTACCGTGGAAAATGCCCGGAAAATTGCGGATGAAGTCAATGCCTGTGCAGGGAGAAAGCCTGCCAGAGCAATGTTTACGGGCGACTGGAGACAGCTGCCGAAGGCGGAGCGCTATCTTGCCATTCAGGCCACCAACGTTGGGATGTTTCCGAAGGTGGATGAGTCGGTGATTGATGAGGCGGACTTTTATAAGAGGATACATACCGGATATGATCTGGTATTTAATCCTGCAAAAACCAGGTTTATGCAGATGACGGAAGATGCGGGGGGCAGGGCATACAACGGACTGAAGATGCTTCTGTACCAGGGGGTCATCGCATATGAACTCTGGGTGGGCAGGAAGGTGACGGGAGAGCTGGAGGAGTGCGCTTACCGCGCGATGAAACAGGCAATGAACATAGGAGACTGAGAATGAGAAAGGGACAAAACCTGGTATTGATCGGGTTTATGGGCAGCGGAAAGACTTCGGTGGGCGTTAAGCTGTCCTACAGGCTGCAGGTACCGGTGGAGGATACGGATAAACTGATAGAGCGCCGGGAGGGCAGGAGCATCAATGAAATCTTTGCCGATGACGGAGAGGAATATTTCAGGCAGCTGGAGACGGAATTGCTGGGCGAACTTGCGGAAAAGAACGGCAGCAGAATTTATTCCGTGGGCGGCGGCACACCGGTGAGAACGGAAAATCGCGGGCTTTTGAAGAGGCTCGGCAAGGTGGTTTATCTCAGAGTTTCGCCGGAAACGGTGTATGAGAGGCTGAAAAATGATTCCACAAGGCCGCTTCTGCAGTGCGGGGATCCTCTGGGCAGAATCAGGCAGCTTATGGAGGAGCGCAGGGAAGCCTATGAAGCCTGCGCGGACGTTGTTATCGATGCGGACAAGTTGGATATGGAAAGTATTCTGAAAAGGATAGTGGAGGAGACGGAAAAAATGAAGCTGCTTGTCATCAACGGCCCCAATATCAATTTTCTGGGAATCAGGGAGAAGAGCGTGTATGGCACTCAGGATTACCGGTATCTGCTGGACATGATAAAGAAAAAGGGCGAGGAGACGGGGAGCGAGATTACCGTATTCCAGAGTAATCATGAGGGAGCCATTATAGACAGGATACAGGAGGCGTATTTTGACGGGACAGAGGGAATTGTCATTAATCCCGGAGCATATACACACTACAGTTATGCCATTAGGGATGCCCTTGCCAGCATTCAGGTGCCGAAGGTGGAAATCCATATCTCCGATATTACAAAGCGGGAGGAATTCAGAAAAATTTCCGTGACGGCTCCGGCCTGTGACCGGCAGATTTACGGGAAGGGGCTGGACGGATATTTGCAGGCCATTGACTATATTTTAAATAATTGTAACAGTTCATTAGAGGGATGAACTGTCACGAATAATAAAAAAATTTGCGAAAACAGTTGAAATTAGTATGCATTTATATTAAACTTAGAAAGAATTATTTTGTGAACATGATTAGGAGGAACATAATATGATTTCTGCAGGTGATTTCAGAAATGGTATTACCATTGAGTACGATAACAATGTGTATCAGATTATTGAATTCCAGCACGTGAAGCCTGGTAAGGGTGCGGCTTTCGTGAGAACGAAGCTGAAGAATGTCAAGAGCGGCGGTGTTGTGGAAAAGACTTTCCGTCCTACTGAAAAGTGCCCTCAGGCGCGTATTGATAGAAAAGACATGCAGTACCTGTACAAGGACGGTGATCTGTATTATTTTATGGATACAGAGAACTATGAACAGACCGCGTTAAATGCCGATGCTGTGGGTGACGCGATGAAGTTTGTTAAAGAGAACGAGATGTGCAAGATCTGTTCTCACAACGGCAGTGTATTCTCTGTGGAGCCTCCCCTGTTTGTGGAGCTGGAGATTATCGAGACCGAGCCCGGCTTTAAGGGAGACACTGCTACCGGAGCTAACAAACCTGCAATCGTGGAGACCGGCGCACAGGTTGCCGTTCCTCTGTTCGTTGATCAGGGGGATAAGATTAAGATTGACACCAGAACCGGTGAATATCTGTCTCGCGTGTAATTGACTGCATTATTTTCATACTGCCGGACTTGTAAGACAGCGGCGCTTTTGAGAGCGCTGTTGTCTTTCTTTGTTTTTGCGCATGGTGCCGTATGTGCGGAAAACATTCTTTCAATTTCTGAAAACACATCTAATATATCAAATGACGGCACAGAAAGAGGAAAAGTATGGAAATAAACGAGTTTGCGCAGAAAGTGCGCAGGGCAGTGGAGAAGGAGCTTAGGGGAGCTTATCGGGTAGAACTGAAAGAGATACGGAAGAATAATGGTGTACTGCTTCACGGTCTGTTGATCTTGCCGGCTGAAAGTAATGTGGCACCGACTATATATCTGGAGAGTTTTCATGCGGCATATGAGGACGGAGTAACCTTCAGGGAGGTGCTGGACAGAATTCTTGAGATTTTCCGTGAGGAGACTCCCAGGGAGAACATTGACATGAACTTTTTCAAATCTTTTGAAAAGGTCAGGGACAGAATCTGCTATCGTCTGATCGGCAGGCGGGGCAACGAGGAGCTTCTGCGTCACATACCTTATGTGGAGTTTTTGGATCTCATTGTCTGCTTTTATTATGCTTACAGCGGCAGTATGCTGGGAGAGGGAACTATTCTGATACATAATTCCCATATGGAGCACTGGAATGTAAGGATAAAAGATCTGATGAATCTGGCACAGGAAAACACACCCAGGCTGTTCCCGGGCAGACTTACACCCATGCGGGAAGTGCTGGAGGAAATGCTGGGAATTCATGAAGACTTTTCCGCAGGACAGGATGCGGATATACCGTTGACGGTGCTGACAAATGTCAGGCGGACCCATGGCGCTGCCTGCATTCTGTATCCGGGTATGCTGGAGAGGATCGGAGAACTGAAAAAGAGCAGTTTTTATATCATTCCCAGCTCTATTCATGAGATTCTGATTCTGGAAAAGACGGGGACAGAGGTACCTGAAGAAATGAAAAGTATGATACAAGAGGTGAACGGACAGCATGTGGCGGCGGAAGAGGTTTTATCGGATAGTCTCTATTATTATGACCGTATGACAAAAACTGTTAAAATAATTTTATAAATTTTAAATAATTCAATGTAGACACACAGCGCATTTTATGATATTATAGTCAGGGTGATGTAATATTTTTGTAACATTTGCATCCGTAGTCTAACGGATAGAACGAAGGCCTCCGACGCCTTTAATGCAGGTTCGATTCCTGTCGGATGC
>CAMWJV010000140.1 GCA_947174665.1 uncultured Lachnospiraceae bacterium | reverse complement strand
GTTCCACCCGGCATGAAAACCATGTGGTACCCACGGAGCAAAGCAGCGACACTGCCATAGATACTGCCGCCAGTTTCCAGTCAAATATATAGATAAGAGGCGCCGCTCTGTACATCAGACCGTAAGCAAACCAGATGACCTTCGGAAAGCCCCATGTCCCCAGCAGAAAACCGCTGACACAGCCCAAAACCGCCGCCAGCCCCGAATATATCATATACTTTGACATAATAGTCCCTCTGCCGTACCCAAGAGCCTTGAGAACTCCGATCTGAGTCCGCTGCTCCTCCACCATGCGGTTCATGGTGGTAATACAGACCATAGCTGCAACCAGAAAGAAAAAGACGGGAAAAATGTTAGCGATTCCCTCCACGATAGAGGAATCGCTCTCAAAGCAGGCATACCCGATATTGGTATCCCTGCCAAGCACATAGGAATCCGGTGTCTCCAGTGAGGCAAGCTCTTCCTTTGCCTCCGCCAGTTCCGCCTCTGCCTCACCTATTTTTTCATAAAACTCCTGTTTTGCTTCCTCATATTCCCTCTCACCATCCGCCGCTTCACGCCTGGCATCCGCAAGCTCCGCTTCCATCTCCGTCAGAGCCGCCTCCGCATCCGCAAGTTCCTTTTCCGCATCCGCAAGCTGCCGTTCCCCTTCCGCAATACTTTTCTTCGCTTCTTCCAGCGCTTTCCTGCCGGTCTCTATCTCCTGCCTCGCTTCCTGAAGCTGCCGCTCACCCTCCGCAAGCTCAGCCTCTCCCTGTCGCAGCCGATTCTCCGAATCATTTATCTGCGCCCGCGCATCATTAAGACTCTTCCAGCCGTTATTTATCTGCTGCCGGTAATCCGATATCTGCTTCATGGCCGCTGCATAATCCTCTTCACTGAGAAGACCGGCCTGATGAGCCAGAGTAAGCCTTGTAGCCTGGGTTTCCAGTTCCGCGCTCCGCATCTCCAGCTCCGCTATGCCGGAGGTCAGCTGCAGCTTCCCAAGTTCCAGTTCTGCCCAGCCGGCCTCTATTTTATTCCGATTTTCCTTAAGTTCCTGCTCCCCCTGGGCAAGCTCAGCCTCTCCCCTCTCAAGCTTTCTCTCACTCCGGGGCAGCGCGTCCTTTCCGTCTGCAAGCTCCTGCTTCTTCTCTCTCAGTTCCTCCTGCCCATCTGCAAGCTGCTGCTTTGCGTCTGCCAGCGCCTGCTCTCCATCTGCCAGCTGCTGCCGGGCATCCGCCAGGGTTTCCGCCGCATCTGCCAGCTCTGCCTCTCCTTCAGCACGTTTTTCCGCCAGTTCCCGCTCTCCGTCGGCAATCTTCTCCGCCGCCTTTGCCAAAACAGATTGATAGCGTCTTTCAGCCTCCGCCTCAGTAAGCTCCTCCCAGAATGCTTCCTTCCCGTCGATGTAATTCCGGTAACCCTCCCCGTAGAGTGCGTTATCCTGTGCAAAGCGGACATAAATCTCCGTATAATAATCCAGATCAAACCCCTCCGGGAGCAGATAGATAAATCCGTTCACCCTGCCTGTCCCCAGAGAGGTACTGCCTCTCTCAAACTGTATGTATAAAGGAGACTGCACCGTTCCCACCACGGTATAAGCTCTGTGTGCAAAACTGTCCAGGGTATCCTCCTCATTGTCCTCGGCAATATAAATAATGCTTCCGATAGCGGACTCGTCAAAGAAATTGCTGTCCACAACACACTGGTCGCTGCTCACCGGCAGCCGCCCATGCACCAGTTCCACCGTGTTCAGTGTCCCTGGCAGGCTGTAGGCCTTCACTACCCCCTGCACTCCGTCCTCCAGCTGATAGATCACATCCATGGATACGGAGCCTTCCGCTGCCTCCACGTCCTCCTGCATCCTGAATACCTGTACATTCTCCTCCTCAAAGCCAAGGGTGGAGAGCAGGCGGAAATCATAAAACGCATGGTTGTCCAGATAATCCTTCACTGTGAGTACCATGGCATCCCGCGTCACTTTCAGACCGGCAAAAAAGCCCACTCCGAGAGCAATAATGGCAAAAATCGCCATAAACCGCCCCAGACTGGATTTAATTTCCCGAAATGTACTCTTTCTGATCTCCCTCATACTATACTCCATGCAGATGAAGAATGCCTGTTCACACTGCTACCACTCGATATTTTCAACGTCCACTATATTCGTGTTCCTGACCATGCTCACCACTGTTCCGCTCTTCACGGTGATGACCCTGTCCGCCATAGCCGTCAGCGCCTGATTGTGGGTGATGACTATCACCGTCTTCCCCATATCCCGGCAGGTACCCTGCAGCAGCTTCAGCACAGCTTTTCCGGTATTGTAATCCAGTGCACCGGTAGGTTCGTCACAGAGAAGCAGCTTTGGATTCTTCGCCAGCGCTCTCGCAATGGCTACCCTCTGCTGCTCGCCACCCGACAGCTGTGCAGGAAAGTTGCCCATTCTCTCCGCCAGACCCACCTGCTCCAGCACAACTGCCGCGTCCAGAGGTTCTCTGCATATCTGGGCCGCAAGCTCCACATTTTCCAGGGCTGTCAGATTCTGCACCAGATTGTAGAACTGGAACACAAACCCCACATCATACCGCCGGTAACCGGTCAGCTGTTTTCTGTTAAACGCCGATATCTCCTGTCCATCCAGGCAGACTCTCCCCTCCGTCAGGGTATCCATGCCGCCGAGGATGTTAAGAATTGTTGTCTTGCCTGCGCCGGAAGCTCCCACGATTACGCAGAACTCTCCTTTTTCTATCTCGAAATTCACGTCGTGGAGCGCCGTAATCTCCACCTCGCCCGACTTATATATCTTTTTCACATTTTCAAAGCTCACAAAGCTGCTCATAGGTTCCTCCATACAGCATAACATACAGCATAATATTGCCGACAGAACTTAAGTATAGCATATTCCCTTTGCATCTTCTATTATTTTTGCTATAATTTAAATAATTTTAAGTAACCGGAGGTATTTATGTTATACATCCACCTTACCGCAGTCCTGGGGGCACTCCTCTTCGGACTCTGCTTCCTGCTGCGGAACAGTAAAAAGAATCCCGGTGCCATTGCACTGGTTCTCCTCTTTGCCCTGGCCTTTGACCTGCGCCTGACCGCCGCAGGCTTTTCTCATGGCTTTGACAACGATACGGCCTGTTTTGCCGCCTGGGCGGACCGGATGTTTCAGGTGGGACCATGGAATTTTTATTCCGATTCCATCTTCACCGACTATCCTCCGGGATATATGTATCTGCTCTATCCTGTGGGCGCTCTCCGCGCCCTGTTTGGCGTGGAATACGGCTCCGCAGGACACCTGATCCTCTTGAAGTTTCCCGCTATTGTCTGTGACATGGGCTGTGGGCTGCTCCTGTACCGCGAGGCCGGGCATCGTCTGGAAAACGTAAAGCCTCTGTTCCTCACAGCTGCATACCTGTTTAATCCCGCTGTCATCTTAAACTCCTCTGTATGGGGGCAGGTGGATTCCGTCTATACTCTGCTTCTGGTTACCATGTGTCTGAGCCTGATCCGTGGACGGACTCTGCCCGCTTATGCATCCTTCTGCCTGGGCATCCTGGTGAAACCCCAGATGCTCCTCTTTGCTCCGGTGCTGTTTGCAAGCGTCCTGAGGCAGATGTTCTCAGAGGATTTTTCCATAAAAAAATTGTGGCGCAGCCTGGGTTACGGAGTTCTCTCCCTCCTGGGGACGCTGCTTTTGATTCTGCCCTTCGGCCTGACAAATGTCCTGGAACAATACCTTGACACGGTAGGCTCCTACCCCTATGCAGCAGTAAACGCCTGCAATTTCTGGGGATTGCTGGGCCTGAACTGGGTCAGCCAGGACAATACCTTTCTGGGACTGCCCTACCGCTTTTACGGCTGGTCAGCCATCGCCGTCGCAGTAGTTCTTGTTTTAATCCTGGGCCTTGGCTGTCTGAACGGCAGACTCAAAAGTATGCCCGGGACCCGGAATTCCGGCCCGGCAGTGAACTCAGAACCCGAAAAGAGTTCTCTCCCTGAGATGAATTATCCCCTCCTGGCCGCCCTTTTCATGGCATCCGTCTTCGTCTTCTCGGTGCGCATGCACGAACGTTATCTCTACCCTGCCGTAGTCCTGCTGTTGTTTGCCTGTCTTTACCTGCCCTCAAAGCGTCTTTTTCTCTGTTACTGCGGCTTTTCTCTGCTGCACTTTTACAATACGGCTCATGTGCTGTTCTTTTATGACCCTTCAGATTATGACAGAAAAGCACCTTTGATTCTGCTTGTATCCGCTGGAACGATTTTGTTCCTGATATTGCTCTGGATATGCGTGCTGCGGACGGCGGCATTTAAAATATTACCGGCGCAGACAACATACGCGGATTGGCTGGGACAAGACTTTCTCTATGCAAAAGGCAGCATTGCCCTTCCTCCGTCGGTCTCTCGCTCTTCCTCCCGCCTGCGGGGCCCGGACTACGCCTGCATCCTGATCATCACCCTCCTGTATAGCTGCTTTGCGCTGTACGACCTGGGTGACATGCAGGCTCCCACCAGCGCCCTGAACCTCAACGCAGGCGAAAGCATTGTACTGGAGTTTCACCCGGAGCCGGGACAGCAGCTTAAGAGCCTCGCATACTATATGGCACCGGAGCATAAACGCGCCTTTTCCCTTGCCGTGGGCAGCACAGCCGGAAACACTGCCCAAAGCTCCGTTCCCGGCGTGAGTTGGACGGATGCCGGTCAAGTCACTCTGAATAATGTCTTCACCTGGCAGATGACAGATCTGCCGGACACTGCTTTAGGCAATGACAGCATCCGTCTGACCCTGGAAAGCCGGAGTGCCTCTCTTCTGGAGCTTGTCTTCCTTGACGAGGCAGGGAATATACTTACTCCCGAAAACGCCGGGGATTACCCTGCCCTCTTTGACGAACAAGAATTGTATCCGACGAAAATCAGCTTTCGAAACAGCATGTATTTTGATGAAATCTACCACGCCCGCACTGCCTACGAATTTCTGAACGGACTGACTGCCTATGAGAACACCCACCCTCCCCTGGGTAAGCTGTTCATTGCTGCAGGTGTGGCTGTCTTCGGCATGACCCCTTTCGGGTGGCGTATCGCCGGTACGCTCTTCGGCATTGCAATGGTTCCTTTGGTCTATCTCTTTGCCAGAAGGCTCACTGAGAACACCCCTCTTGCCGCTTTGGGCTGCTTTCTTTTCTCCTTTGACTTCATGCATTTTACCCAGACGCGGCTTGCCACCATCGACGTATACATCACCTTCTTTGTCATTTTGATGTATTATTTTATGTACCGATATACCCGCCTCAGCTTTTATGACGCTCCCTTATGGAAAACTTTCCTGCCTCTGGGTGCCTGCGGCGTGTGTATGGGGCTTGGGATCGCCTGTAAATGGACCGGCGTGTACGCGGGGGCTGGTCTTGCCCTCATCTTTTTCGGCGTAATGTGCCGCAGATACCGGGAGTACCTCTATGCCCGCAAGAACCCTGACAGTGCCACGGAAAGCATTTCCCACCGTGCAATCCTGGACAGTTTTGCACCGAATACTCTGCGCACGTTCCTGTTCTGCCTTCTGTTTTTTGTGGCTATCCCCGTGCTTATCTATCTGCTGTCCTATCTGCCTTTCTCGGACGGCACCACAGACGGACTTATCCTCCGGCTGCTGCACAATCAGGAATATATGTTCCGATACCACAGCACGCTGGACTCCCCCCACCCTTACTCCTCTTCCTGGTATCAGTGGCCTGTCATGCAGCGGCCTATCTGGTACTATTCCCGTATCGTCACAGGCTCCTCGGGAACAGGGGGTTTAAGAGAAGGTATCAGCGCCTTCGGAAACCCTCTTGTATGGTGGGCGGGGATTCCGGCCGCACTGTATATGCTTTACATGGTCATCCGGAGCGGCAGCCCTTCCCGACAGGGCCTGTCATCCCCTGCTCTTTTCCTGCTCACAGGTTATCTGGCGCAGTATCTGCCCTGGTCCCTTATAACACGGGCAACTTTTATTTACCACTACTTCCCCAGTGTGATATTCGTAGTATTGATGATTGTCTCCTGTCTTGCACAGCTGCAGCAGCATATAAGAAAAAAAGGCCTTATGGTACTGCTGTTCCTGTACGGAGCCTCCGCCTTCAGCCTGTTCCTTTTATTTTATCCCGTTCTCTCCGGACAGCCCGTGGAGGCTGACTTTGTGAACAGATTTTTGCGCTGGTTCAACAGCTGGGTTTTGGCTGCCAAATGAAAAGAAGCTGCAAAGCAGCTAAATACCACATGCGGTCCTGTGCATGTAAAAAAGGGTCTCAGATTTCTCTGAGACCCTTTAAACAATCATTATACCATATTCACAACAGACCCGGGATTACTTTCCCATCTGCGCAGCAACCTCAGCCGCGAAATCTTCCTGCTTCTTCTCCAGGCCCTCGCCGGTCGCAAAGCGCACAAATTTCTTAATGCTGATGTTTGCACTGCTCTCCTTTGCAACCTGTGCAAGGTACTGGGCAACAGTCTGCTTTCCATCCTCAGCCTTTACATACACCTGTTCAAGCAGACATACTTCCTTCAGTTCCTTGTTCAGACGGCCCATGATAGCACCCTCAATAACTTTCTCGGGCTTGCCTGCCATCTTGGGATCCTGCTCAATCTGAGCGGTGATTATCTCCTTCTCATGCGCCTTGTACTCCTCAGACACATCGGAAGTAGCAACATACTTAGGATAAAGAGCTGCAACCTGCATTGCAATGTTTGTCAGCGCTTCCTTTACCGCATCGTTTACCACATTGGTCTCAGCATCCACAATGACGCCGATACGTCCGCCGCCGTGTACATAAGATACTACACAGCCCTGCTGCTCCTCTACCTTCTCGAATCTTCTGATGCTCAGCTTCTCTCCAATAACAGCAATCTTGTCAATCAACGCTTCCTGAACTGTCTTTGAGCTGTCCTCTGCCCAGGTCTCGGCCAGAAACGCCTCAATATCTGCCGCAGAAGAATTCACTGCCTGCTCTGCAACAGCCTCCACAAACTGCTGGAAGGTCTCGTTCTTAGCAACGAAATCCGTCTCGGAGTTTACCTCTACTACTGCCGCTGCGGTATCACCCTTCATAGCGATGCGGCAGATACCCTCCGCTGCAATTCTGCCTTCTTTCTTAACTGCTTTGGCCTGTCCGTTCTTTCTCAGAACCTCAACAGCCTCCTCCATATTTCCATTGGTCTCATTCAGAGCCTTCTTACAGTCCATCATGCCTGCGCCGGTCATCTCACGCAGTTCTTTTACCATGGATGCGGTAATCTCTGCCATCTCTGTCTCCTCACTTTCTCTATAAAAACATTTTTGTCTTATTCTTCGCTCTGAGCTATCTCTTCAATATCCTCAGCGGCAGCTTCTCCCTCTGCATCTGCGGCCTCAGCCTCAGTGTATACTGCCTCGCCCTGATTTGCCTCAATCACGGCATCTGCCATCTTTGCCACAATCAGCTTGACAGCTCTGATCGCATCATCATTGCCGGGAATGATGTAATCCAGTTCCTCAGGGTCGCAGTTGGTATCACCGATACCGATCAATGTAATTCCAAGGGAATGAGCCTCCTGCACGCAGATTCTCTCCTTCTTGGGGTCAACCACGAAAATAGCGTCGGGAATCCTGGTCATGTTCTTCATACCGCCAAGGTTCTTCTCCAGCTTATCCCATTCTTTTCTCAGCTGAATAACTTCCTTCTTGGGAAGCACATCAAAAGTTCCGTCCTCTGACATCTTCTCGATTGCATGAAGTCTTGCAATGCGGGACTGGATGGTCTTGAAGTTGGTGAGCATGCCGCCCAACCATCTCTCGTTAACATAGTACATACCGCAGCGTTCAGCCTCTGCCTTAACCGCATCCTGCGCCTGCTTCTTGGTTCCGACAAACAAGATGGTGCCGCCCTGGGCTGCGATCTCGGAAACTGCCCTGTAAGCCTCATCTACCTTCACCACAGATTTCTGCAAATCAATGATGTGGATGCCGTTTCTCTCAGTGAAGATATATGGAGCCATTTTAGGGTTCCATCTTCTGGTCTGGTGTCCGAAATGAACACCTGCTTCAAGTAACTGTTTCATAGAAATAACGCTCATTTTTCTACCTCCGTCTGGTTGAATCTTCCCCGCGATTTTTCTGCCGGGTCGCGTTAAAACCCGGTTAGCTCCGGCCCTGACCCACTCCGGGCACCATGACCGAATGGTCGCGCGTGTTTTTTGTCACAACATTTGAATTATAACACAAGAAAACCCCTGTTGCAAGGGGTTTTCTTACTTTATCTGCGTTATCTGCTCCTGGTTATGATCTTTGCTATTTCCTCATCTGATGCCCCTATCGGGATTTCAAAAGTTCCGGCGCTGATTCTTTTGGAATACCCGCTGTCTATAAGATACTGGTCAAATGCTGCCGCATCCTCTATCAGTCCCGCCTCTGCGAGCTGATTACACACTGTCCTGGAGCCGGTTCCCGAACTGATCGTAATCCTTATCGTCTCCACATCTGAGGACTCCTCCGGAGTTGGCGCAGGTGTCGGAGTCGGCGTAGGGGTCGGGGTTGGTGTCGGCGAAGGCGTTGGTGTCGGGGTGGGCTATGCGTGTTGAGACGCCTTATGTGACTCATATCCAAGCGGAGGAGGAGTAGCGGATTCCTACGAGGACAGCG
>CAMWJV010000139.1 GCA_947174665.1 uncultured Lachnospiraceae bacterium | reverse complement strand
GCTCCACACCATTCAATACAATGTCATAAGCTTTTGCACGGACACTGCCCGGATCGGATTCCAGTCTGTCCAGATCCTCCTCCATGGGCATGGTAAAAGGATGATGCATTGCCACAAACCGCTCCTCCTCGTCGCTCCACTCAAACTGCGGGAACTCAGTCACCCACAGGAAATCAAACCTGTTATTGTCAATCAGTTCCAGCTGCCTGGCAAGCTCACAGCGGAGGGCTCCCAGCACGGACCACACAATCTTCAATCTGTCTGCGGCAAAGAGCAGCAGATCTCCCGCCTCGCCGCCCATAGCTTCCACCAGCGCCTTTAATTCCTCCTCCGACATAAACTTTGCAAAGGAAGACTTATAGGTGCCGTCCGGCATCACGCAGAGGTAAGCAAGCCCTTTCGCTCCATAACCTTTTGCAAATTCAACCAGGGCATCTATCTTCTTTCTCGGCATTTCCGCCTGTCCCCTGACATTGATTCCTTTGACGCTTCCACCTGCCTCCAGGGCGCCGGTAAACACTCCGAAACCGCAGTTCTTTACTATCCCGGACAGATCCACAAGTTCCATGCCGAAGCGGGTATCAGGCTTGTCCGAACCAAACCGGTTCATGGCCTCGTCCCAGGTCATACGTCTGATGGGAAGCTCCACCTCCAGGCCGATTGCTTCCCTGCATACCTTCGCCACCATCCTCTCGGTGGCATCGATGACATCATCCACGTCCACAAAGGACATCTCCAGGTCCACCTGAGTAAACTCCGGCTGCCTGTCCGCACGCAGGTCCTCATCCCTGAAGCACTTTGCAATCTGGAAATAACGATCATAACCGGAGCACATCAAAAGCTGCTTGAAAATCTGAGGAGACTGGGGCAGTGCATAAAAAGCGCCGGGATGAACACGGCTGGGCACCAGATAGTCTCTGGCTCCCTCCGGAGTAGACTTATTCAGGATAGGAGTCTCGATCTCCAGAAAGCCCTCTTCACTTAAAAAGGAACGGATGGTGGTGGTAATCCTGCTGCGCAGCATCAGATTCCGCTGCAGATCCGGCCTTCTCAGATCCAGATAACGGTATTTCAGCCGAAGCTCTTCTTTTGTTTTGGAATCCGCTTCAATGGGGAAGGGCGGCGTCTCTGCTTCCGCCAGTACACGTATCTGCTGAGCCCGAACCTCAATCTCGCCGGTAGCAAGGTTCTCATTGACAGCACCTGCTCGCTTCTCCACCCTGCCCACAACGGCAATGACGAATTCGCTCCTGAGCTTTTCTGCCTTGGCAAAATTCTCTGCCCCGCAGTCGCTCTCCTCAAAAATCACCTGCAGGATGCCGGAACGGTCGCGGAGATCCACAAAAATGATGCCTCCCTTGTTCCTCTGCTTCTGCACCCATCCCATGACTGTGACGGTCTCCCCTGCATTTGCCGCAGTAAGTTCCCCACAGCGGTTTGTTCTCTTCAATCCCTTCATTGACTCTGCCATTTTATCCTCCTCATTCCGAAGCTGCCTTCCTCTTTGTACGCTGTCTTCACTCCTTAAGCTGCTCTTCGCTTCGTACGTTTTCCTTCCCGATTTTTATCCCTATATACCTAATCCCTACTTCCTCAACGGATCCTTGTAAAATTCTTCAAATTCCTCATAGCCTTCCCCTGTCAGCTGATCCTTCTGGAACTTTTTGTTCTTGTTCATCCTGACTACCAGCACCTGGGTGCCGTCCTGACGGGCCTCCTGGGCTTTGGCGATAATCTGGCACAACCGTTCCCCTCCCACACCCTTCTCAATCAGGTAAGCCTTTTTCTTCGGTCTGCCGGGAACCTTGAAGCCGTTCTCCGTCAGCAGCATCACAATACGCTCAAACCCGATGGAAAAACCGCAGGCCGGAACGTCATTTCCCGTAAATTTCCCCACCATCCTGTCATATCTGCCGCCTCCGGCGCAGCTGCCGCCGAACTGGGGCATGGAAATCTCAAAGATCGTCCCCGTATAATAGGACATGCCCCGCACCAGCGTGGCATCAAACACCATCTTAAACTCCGCTGTCTTTGTGGTGCTGACACTGTCCATGATCTCCCGAAGCCCCTCAGCCACTTCCGGCTCCAGCACCCCTGCAAGGGTTTCCGCCAGATATGCCACACCGTTCTCCTGCTGATTCAACTCCCTGTATAAGCCCAGATACTTATCCACACAGACTTTTTCGAAGCCCTTCTCCAGCAGCTCTGCCTCAACACCCTCCAGGCCGATTTTGTCCATCTTGTCCAGAGTGATGAACACACTGTCATAGGATTCCTCCGGGAATCCGCTGTATGCCGCCATAGCCTTCAGAATCTGCCTGTCATTGATACGAATCTCAAAATTTTGAAAGCCAAGCCTACCCAAAGTGGTGGTGGTGGCCAGAATCAGCTCAATCTCCGCCAGATTTGTGGGCTCCCCCAAAATATCGATGTCGCACTGCATAAACTGCCTGTAACGCCCTCTCTGAGGGTTGTCCGCGCGCCATACACTGCCCATCTGCAGCGCCTTGAAGGGCGAGGGCAGATTTGCCGCATTGTTAGAGTAATAACGCACCAGCGGTACCGTCAGGTCATAGCGCAGCCCGCTGTCCACTACTTCCTCCTCCGAGGAAGCCTCCGCTACATTCAGTTTTTCGCCACGCTTCAATATCTTGTATATCAGCTTCTCATTGTCGCCGCCCTGCTTGTTCGTCAGGTTGGCAATATTCTCCACACAAGGAGTCTCAATGGATGTGAACCCGAATCTGCCGTAGGTCTCCTTTATGATGCCGATCACATAATCCCGAATCTCCATCTCCTCCGGCAAAATATCCTTCATACCTCTCACAGGCTTCTTACTAAGCGCCATCTCAATCCACCATACCTTTCTGTAACCTGCGAATTTGCATGTGTGTCTTTTACGCATTGCGCAGGCATAATATTTACAAGACGAATAAATTCGTCTGTGAAAACCAATCTGCGGCCGCAAAAAACACACCACAGTTTTACCGCGGCCTCATTTTATCCATAATATATTTTTTTCAAAACACTGTCAATAGACTGTCGGAACATTGACACTAAAACTCTGACAAAGTATAATTAAGAATAGAAGGTCTTAATCAAATTATCTGATTTTGGAGCGTGCAGTATGATTGGAAATTACAGAATAATCGCATTTATGACCTGTCGCATTCAGGACAGAGAGAACCACGAACTTATTTATGCTCTATGCAAAAAGCTTTCGGAAATCAACTGCCGCCTCTTTGTGTATAATTGCAGTTCCATATACAATTGCAGTTCTCATATCGATGATACAATCAATGAAAACGACCCGCAGACATCTGTTTATGAAATGTTTGATGCTTCGTTCACAGACGCTGTGATCGTGGACTCCGATCATATCGGCAACCTCTCTGTCTGCAGTAAAATAGTCAATCGTGCACTGGGAATGAAGCTTCCCGTTATTTCGCTGGGAGAGCGCTTTGACGGCTGTATAAATATCGAGTATGAGCATCAGGCGGGTATAGCGGATATTGTGAATCACCTTGCCGAAGTGCACGGCATTTCGGATTTTCATATGATTGCAGGGTCGAAAGGCAACGGCTTTTCAGAGAAACGGATCAAGACTTTTAAAGATACACTTGAAAAGCGCGGTATCCCTTTTGACTACAGTATGGTCAGTTACGGGGATTTCTGGTCCGACCCGGCAGTGGCTGCAGCTGAAAAGCTTTTGAACGAAGGAAGGCTTCCTCAGGCGTTTGTATGCGCCAACGATCATATGGCTATTGCTGTATCGTTATTTTTGCAGAATCAAGGTATATCTGTACCCGGGGATGTAGCGGTAACCGGCTTTGACTGTATTGATACTATATTCAGTTCCTCGCCCACTATAACGTCGGCGTGTATAAACAACAGATTGATATCAGAAAAAATCTGCTGTATTCTTTCGGACATATTTAAAAGCGGCATGCGCGAGGGCAGTGTCAGGCTGTTCCCTGAAGCTGTGTTTAACGAATCCTGTGGCTGCAAATGTTTGAACAAGCGTGACTTATCTGCATTGTTCAACGAACAGACCAATCAGTTCTACCGTTTTCAGGACGAAAATATCAAGCTCTCCGAAATAGCGGCAAGAATACCTCAGTGCTCTGACTTTGAGGAGATCGCATATATAATGCGGGAAGATGATCTGATGTACGCCATGTGCTGCCTTATCAGACAGGAGTATACGGATGACTCGGTAAACCCCGAGACGGATAGCCTGTGCGACTCTGACGGCGGACTTTTTGTACTTTATGACAGCGACATGATAGATTACAAAAAAACTTTAGGAGAAAAATTTTCTCCATATTATATGCCAAAAACTGACATTATTCCCACCCTTGATTATTATCTCAATGACGGGCGAAGCCTTATCTTTACCTCTCTGGATTACCTTGGAGTATCCCTTGGTTATGTTTGTTTTCACTTCGGCGATCACTCCACCGGAAATTACTATAAGATACCTCAAACGGTAAATATGCTGAACAACGCGCTTGGCGGTTTTATAAATCAGCGGCATAAGCATTATCTGCTGAAAAGAATCGAAAGAATGTCCGGAACCGACGCGCTTACAGAACTTTACAACCGCCGCGGCTTCTGCACGGAATATGACAGGCTTCTGGAAACGACAGGGGACGCTCCGCTGACTGTGATAATGTGCGACCTTGACGGGCTTAAAATTATAAACGATACCTTCGGTCATGACGAGGGCGACAACGCCATACATACCGTTGCACGCGCACTGAAGGATGTATGCCCGAAAAATGCCATATGCACACGCTTCGGCGGCGATGAAATGATCGCGGTATATCCGCACAGGGAAAATGACCCGGATATCCGACTTCTGTTTTGCGAATATCTTGACAGATATAACGCCGGATCAGGAAAACCCTATACCGTTGCCGCAAGTTTGGGCATTTATGTTACTTCCAGGGGTGAACAACCGGACTTCGAAGAGCTGGTGAAAAGATCCGACAGTCTTATGTATGAAGAAAAGAAGCGCAGAAAAGCCGCGCGTTAGCGGCTTGTTCCGGCAACATATTTATCATCTCCTTTATACCTCCATTATAGCAAAAACTTTCTATTCACACGAAATAGTTATTTTATGCGGTTTTAAGCACTTATAGAAAAGAGAGAGCAGTGACGGAACGTGCCAGAAAGAACCTTCCAATTTGTAAAGGAAACTTCCGTCTTCCTCTTTTACCGTAACAGGCACCTTTTTCAGTGCCTCCTCAGCCTCTTCACCCCGAAGATGTGCCGCATCAGCGATCTGATCGATCGTAACATAGAGATCAAAATCCTTAACCGTTAATTCATACAACGCATAGATCACTTTCAGCACACGCATATCCGTGAATTGTTCCAATGTAAGCATAAGTTCGCGCAGCTGAGAACCGTCAGGCGGAAGGTAACCCTTACCCAGCGAAAAAAATACACTGTTGTTCTTCCTTATAGTACTGCCTTCAGGTTCGGAGCATATGGATTCTCCCCAGGACTCCACCTCTCCGATAGAATAGTCCTTTTCTTTCCACGGTATTTCTTTCTTATATCCGTCTGTGGATGCAACTTCATGAAGCAAAGCCGCAATACGAAACGCATTTTCAAAAGCCTCTTTTTCGGGCAGGGATGTGAAATAGCTCTTGATCTTTAAACAGATATCGCCTAATCCGGCAGTATCTTTACATCCGAGCAATTCATCAATCGAAACCTCTAAAAATTCTGCAATTGCAGGCAGAAGCTGGATATCCGGGCAGCACTGAGCCGACTCCCATTTGGATACCGCCTGATTGGTAACGCCCAAAGCATTTGCCAGTTCTTCCTGTGTAAGTCCTTTTTGTTTTCTCAAAAAAGCAATTTGTTCGTTAATCTTTACTGTAGTCATATCCGTACCTCGTTTTTTTATGATTGTAGCTACAGTTATATTTTACAGGCTCTCAGTCCTGTATACAAGAACGCATCAGTTTGAAACGCCTGCAATTTATCCAACTTCCGGTTGGATATAACACTTATTTTTGCTCATCCAGGTACAACTGTACACGATTCTGAATTTTTTCCGCAGTCTGCTCTGCCGACAAGCCTCCTGTCTTATACCCGCTGATCTCCTCTCCGATGATCCGACTGATAAACGATAGATCAGACAGACTCCTTCTATCTGCCAACGCCACAATTCCCCTTATTCTTTCCACATCTTCCTCAGAGTTTGCATAAAAATTCGGTACGTTTCCTTCTCCAAAATAAAACGGAACCGGCTCCCCGGTATCATAATACTGCTGCACGGCAGACCATTCCAACATTTCTTCAAACACGCTCCTGTTCAGCGGCAGACCATGAATACTCTGAAATGTTCTCGGCGGGAGATCAGGATAAAGCTCCGCAGAGTCCTTCAGCCAGTCCAAAGTCATGTAGTATTCAAGGAAATCCCATGCCCCTTCCGGACACCGGCTGTAAGAACTGATGGCTAAGGAATTCCAGAATGCGGCGTTTACTCCTGTCCCCTCCTTACAGGGCCACCCCTTCACCACCCAATCATCCCCAAGCAGCCAATTTGTATACTGGATGTCTGTCACTTCTGCAATGCCGCTTCGCACAGCCAGATGGGTGCCCGATGCCACGCTTTCCCTGGTGGCCTTTACCCAGCCGCTCTCATTCCTGCAAAACTCCAGAATATCATAAAATTCCTGATTGCAGAAATCTGCCCTGCCGGCATCCCAGTCCACAAAGTCCTCTATGGCATACCCTGCCAATGTCTGAGCCGTATTCACCCCAACGCCCCCAAGCCCGTTGGCATCCTTGCCGTTGGCACGAAATGTCCCCAGCATTTCCTCCATCGTCCAGCCGGTCTCCGTTCCCAGTTTCCCGCTGTCCCCGGCAATGAACCCAACCTCGAAGGTGGCAGCTATTTCGTAAAGGGCATCTCCCGTCTGTGCAAAATCCAAAATATTAGTCAGATACTTCTCTCTTGTACCCGGCGTAAGATAAGTATTTAAGTCTGCCAATACGCCCGCATATCCCAGTTCATCCGCAATCATGCTCCCCATCCAGATGATATCCGTTCCCTTTGAAACAGACAGGTCCAGCTTTAACCGCTCTTTCGCCGCATCATAATCATAATCCTCCTGAAGGTAATCCACAATTTCCACATGGTATCTCCCGTTCCGCGCGTTATAGGCATCCACCGCATACGTCAGTTCCCAGGGAGTTTCATATGTTCCCAATGTCAATATGGTCTGTCCCTGATCGCTCTGTCCCTGCCCTTCTGTATTGCTGCTGTCTATACTGCTGCTGCCCGTTCCGCTGCTGTCTGTTGTTCCACTGCTGTCTGTTCCGCTGCCGTCTGTCATCACAGGATGAACTCCCGAATCTCCGTCTGTCTGTTCAACTCCGCACCCCGCCAGGATGATTGCCGTCCCTAACACAATTGCTCCGAATCTATTTTTCATTGTCTTCATGTTTTTCTTTTCCCTTCTGTCTCGTTCTGATTCTTTAACTACTTCTGTTCTTTTACGCCACCTGATGTTTATGAAATCCTTTGTAAGCAAACGGTAACGTAATTGTTGCCGCAATAAGGGCTGTCAGGATCAACATTACCGGATAAGGTATGTTCAATCCCGGAATATGGAACACTTCATATTTCGTCAGGGCAGCATATGCCGCAGCCATTTTTGCCGGCAGAAGGTTAAGAATATTGTTATACATGCGGCTGCTTCTGGAATAGGGCAAAAATGACGGAACAAAGTAAAACACCAGCGCACAGATAATTACCGGAAAAGGAGAATCCATTTTTGCAGATAAAAGCAATGTGATTCCCTGCATAAACAGGCACATACAATAACCTGCCAGCAATACATACAGGTATGTCTGCAATAAATTCGCGTCTGTGGGAGCCAGGAAATTTAAAACCTGCAGGCTGCAGTTCCACCCGCCGCCTCCATATATTAATAATGTTACTGTCGTCATAACCAATATACCCAATCCGTAAACAGCGCTTGTAAGCATGAATGATGCGGCCAGCTTAGCAGCGATCAGTTTATTTCTCCCATATCGGGTTGATAATAAGATCGCGTCTGCACCTGTCTGATATTCGGAAGAAAATACGGGTGCCAGGGTAATACAGACTACCAGCGCGATTACCATCAGGGAAACATTACTGATACCTAACAATTTGTTCCAGCCGCTGTTATAGCCATAGTAAAATGGTGTTTTAATATTTTCGTTTTTATGCATATAATACTCTTTGTCCGATTCTGAATAATTGCCATAGGAATAGTCCATATTAAGATATTCCTCAACCTTTTCCAGCCGTCTTGTATAGAAATTTTCCGCCTCGGAGAGTTTAAGGCTTCCCATGGCATAGTAATCATAGCTTTCTCCTTTCGGCGTAAATGCCATGTCGATCAGAAACTTAATATCATTGTCGGGTTGAATATACTTTGCAAAAGCGGCATTATTGAGCCATGAAGCCATAGTGCCATCCTCCCGGACAAAATTGGCAGGATCACTATAGGCATACTGATAATTCGCGATCACAGACTGAATTTTTTCCGTAGTCAGACTACCCGAAGCATTTTCCAGTGAAGCTCTTTTCGCGCGGATTGCCGCTATTCCGGTGATTTCCGTGCCCTCCTCATCGATCCAGTTGTTTTCACTGATCGTAAGGCACGGCAATACAACAAGAACAATCATCATAAGCACAAC
>CAMWJV010000138.1 GCA_947174665.1 uncultured Lachnospiraceae bacterium | reverse complement strand
AAATATACTTGACATTTTCCCCTGGCAAGCATAGAATTAATTTAGAAATAGAAAAAAACGAAATAACGATAATCAAAGCTGTGCATCCGGAAATCAAACAGCCTTCACATAGAAGATTATTGTGGTTTTACGTTTAGCAGAAAGGGGGGAATGATGATGTCAGATAATGAATTATTGCTGGCAATTTCTGATATGCTGGACAGGAAGCTGAAGCCGATACATACCGATGTCAGGGAACTGCAGGAAGACATGTCGGAAGTGAAAGGGGATATAGCAGAGCTGAAGGCAGATGTCAGGGAATTGCAGAAAGACATGGCGGAAGTGAAAGGGGATATAGCAGAGCTGAAGGCAGATGTCAGGGAACTGCAGGAAGACATGTCGGAAGTGAAAGCGGATATCGCGGAACTCCAGGTTACTGTCGGTAATGTACAGATTGGCATGAAGAAAATACAGATTCAGGCGGAGACGGATTTTTCGCCGCGGCTGCAGAATATTGAATCATGTTACCTGTCTACCTATCAGCGTTATTCTAAAGGTACTGAGCAAATAGATTCTATGCAGCTGGATATTGATGTCCTGAAATCTACGGTGATTGAACATTCTGAAAAACTTCAAAGAATTTCCTGAATAAAAGTTGTGGTCTGATATGTGGAGGCTGTTTGATTTTCAAGATTGTGCGAACGGTGTATGTGTGAATCACAGCACCATGACAGGCGGGTAAAATGTGCCTGCCGCATTTACTTTCCGGAGTAAAACTGATATAATAAATAGCCCGGAAAATCTATAAGGGAGTTAAGAGGGAGAAATCCATGAACGAGAATTGTTCCTGCAAAGCGGGATTCGTAACTTTAATTGGCAGACCTAATGTGGGAAAGTCTACACTGATGAACAGGCTCATCGGGCAAAAGATAGCGATTACATCCAGCAAGCCTCAGACTACCAGAAACCGTATTCAGACGGTGCTAACCAAACCGGAAGGACAGATTGTATTTTTAGACACTCCCGGCATTCACAAGTCAAAGAATAAACTGGGCGATTATATGGTGAATGCGGCGGAGCGCACTCTGGATGAGGTGGATGTCATTCTCTGGCTGGTGGAGCCGACAAATTATATCGGCGCGGGGGAGCGTCATATCATAGAACAGTTGAAGAAGGTGAGAACACCTGTCATACTGGTCATCAACAAGATGGATACTGTAAAAAAAGAGGCAATGCTTTCTTGTATTGATACTTATCGAAGTGAACTGGATTTTCAGGAAATTGTTCCCGTTTCCGCCCTGAAGGGGAATAATACGGATGAATTGGTACGGTGTATTTTCAAATACCTGCCCTATGGACCGGCATTTTATGATGAAGATACTATTACGGACCAGCCAATGCGGCAGATTGTATCGGAATTGATCCGGGAGAAGGCCCTGCGTCTGCTGCAGGATGAAATTCCCCATGGTGTGGCGGTGACTGTTGAGAGTATGAAGGAAAGAGGAAAAATCTGCCACATTGAGGCCACAATAGTGTGCGAAAGAGAATCACACAAGGGGATCATTATCGGAAAAGGCGGCGGTATGCTCAAAAAAATCGGTTCTGCCGCAAGGCCGGAAATTGAGGAATTACTGGAGATGCATGTCAATCTTCAGCTTTGGGTAAAAGTGAAAAAAGACTGGAGGGACAGTGATTATCTTTTGAAAAATTTTGGATATAATCCAAAAGGAGATTAAGGAATAGAAAACAGGAAATCTGCAAATTCTACTGTCAGGCATGAATGCCTCTATACAAATGGAATCGGGGGATATGCAGATGAATATGGAATACTGGAAGCGGTTTGAAAGCAGCGGGAAGATAGAGGACTACCTATCGTTTGTCTCCGGCGGGGAGAGCGGGGAAAACGCAGGACAGAACGCATCGGGAGAAGCCTTGAATGCAGGAATATATCATAGTGACGGGAATAATATTGAAACAGTCTCCCGTAGGGGAGTACGACAGACATATCAGCCTTTTGACTAAGGAGAGGGGAAAAATATCTGCGTTTGCCAGAGGCGCGCGCCGGCCGGGCAATAAACTGGCGGCGGCAGCAACCCCTTTTTCTTTCGGTAGGTTTAAGCTTTATGAAGGGAGAAATTCTTATTCTCTTGCCGAGGCGGACATACAGAATTATTTTGAAGAGCTTCGGACGGATTATGAGGGTGCCTGTTACGGTATGTATTTTGCTGAAGTGGCGGACTACTATACCAGAGAGAACAATGATGAAAGAGAAATGATGAAATTGCTTTATCAGTCTCTGCGGGCACTCTGCGCGAAAAGCCTGCCGAATCCCTTAGTGCAGTGCATTTTCGAGTGCAGAGCGATCGCGGTCAACGGAGAGTTTCCGGGACCACCCACTGACAGACAGCTGGAGGAATCCACCATTTATGCCCTGCAATACATAGCGGCAAGTCCGGTTGAAAAACTTTACACTTTTGTGGTGACAGACTCTGTTCTGGCAGAACTTCGGCAGGTGGCGAAGGATTATATGAAAAAATTTGTGGGGCGCGAGTTTAAAAGTCTGGAGGTTCTGCAAACTCTTTGTTGAAAAAGAAGTGTGTTTTTGATACAATTAATTACCTGGCACATCAGATTGAAGTGTGATATATTGATTGAGGAGTTATTCTATGAAAAGAAGCAGAAATTTAATTGCTTTGGTCTGTCTGTTTGCAGTGCTGCTTGCGGGATGCGGGCAGGCCGGGGGACAGGAAGCGGTGGAGTCTACGACGATTTTCGTGGACAGGAATGGCGGAATGACCTATTATCTTATAGGGGAATTTGACAAGGACTATTACAGTCTGTCAGAACTGTCCGCCAAGGCGGCGGATGAAGCTGATAAGTTCAACAAAGGTGCAGGGGAGAAACAGTCTGTTGCGGTGGATAAGGTGGAAACACTGCAGGAGAATGAAAGCAAGGTACTGATCGTCTACCGGTTTGACGGATATGCAAGTTTCAATGAGTTCAATGAGAAAAGCAATAAGAGATTAAACAAGATTTTCTACGGAACCGTGGATGAGGCTTTCAGCCAGGGGTATATCACAAAGGTGTTGCTGAGGAGTGTTAAAGATGAAACCGTGAAAACGGAGGAACAGCTGAGACAGGAGGGTACAAAGAAACTGATTGTTACAGATGAAAAGGCTGTGATTTACTGCCCGGCTAAGGTTACTTATATCAGTGAGGGGGCAGTTCTAAATGAGGATGGAAGTGTTGACGCTTCCGCCGCGGACGGAACGGTATACATTTTAATGAAATAATAAAGACAAAAGAAAATGCGATGGGAAGGACAAAATGGAAAAGACGATGGACAATATTGTTGCGCTGGCGAAGGCGAGAGGCTTTGTGTATCCCGGATCGGAGATATACGGCGGGCTGGCAAATACATGGGATTACGGTAATTTGGGTGTAGAGCTTAAGAATAATGTGAAGAAAGCCTGGTGGCAGAAATTTATTCAGGAGAATCCCTATAACGTAGGTGTAGATTGTGCAATTCTTATGAATCCGCAGACCTGGGTGGCCAGCGGACATCTGGGCGGATTTTCCGACCCTCTGATGGACTGTAAGGAATGCCATGAGCGTTTTCGGGCGGATAAGTTGATAGAGGATTTCTGCACAGAAAAAGAAATTGCGCTGGAAGAGAGTGTAGATGCCTGGAGTCAGGAGCAGATGAAGCAATTCATTGAAGAGCACAATATTGCCTGCCCCAGCTGCGGCAAGCACAATTTTACGGATATTCGCCAGTTTAATCTGATGTTTAAGACGTTCCAGGGTGTCACAGAGGATGCGAAAAGTGTAGTTTACCTCCGCCCCGAGACAGCGCAGGGTATTTTTGTGAATTTTAAGAACGTACAGAGAACTTCCAGAAAGAAGATTCCTTTTGGCATCGGGCAGATTGGAAAATCCTTCCGCAATGAGATTACACCCGGTAATTTCACGTTCCGCACAAGGGAGTTTGAACAGATGGAACTGGAGTTCTTCTGCGAGCCGGGTACTGATCTGGAATGGTTCCGGTACTGGAGAGGATTCTGCCGTGACTGGCTGCTGTCCCTCGGGATGAAAGAGGAGGAGATGCGCCTTCGCGACCACAGTCCGGAAGAACTTTGCTTCTATAGTAAGGGTACTACAGACATTGAGTTTCTGTTTCCCTTCGGGTGGGGTGAACTCTGGGGGATTGCGGACAGAACCGACTATGATCTGGCCCAGCATGCCAATACCTCCGGTGAGGATATGAGTTATTTCGACGATGAGAAGAAGGAAAAGTACATACCCTATGTAATTGAGCCTTCTCTCGGTGCTGACCGTGTTGTTCTGGCATTTTTGTGCGCCGCGTACGATGAGGAGGAACTGGAGGGCGGCGATATGCGCACCGTACTTCGATTCCATCCCGCTCTTGCACCGGTAAAGATTGGTGTGCTGCCTCTATCCAAGAAGTTGAATGAGGGGGCGGAGAAGATTTTCACACAGCTTTCCGGAAAATATAATTGCGAATTTGATGACAGAGGAAATATCGGTAAGCGTTATCGCCGTCAGGACGAAATCGGAACTCCTTTTTGTGTTACTTATGACTTTGACTCAGAGACAGATGGCTGCGTGACTGTTCGTTTCAGAGATTCCATGGAGCAGGAGAGGATTGCCATTGCAGATTTGGACGCATATTTTGCGGATAAGTTTACGTTTTAGAGGATATAAGGAAATCGGGGAGCGGGAGTGATATTCTGCTCCTTTGTCTTAGTATGAAGGTTTCACCCTTGAAGATATTACGTATAGCGCAGAGTAAGGATGGAGTATTAGAATGGACAAAATCGAGATTTTCCAAATACTTGGCATTGAGGTAACAAAAGATGAGAGAAGCATCAAAAATGCTTACAGGGAGAAACTGACAGTGACGAATCCGGAGGATAATCCGGAGGGGTTTAAACGGCTCAGGGAGGCTTACGAGGAGGCCTGCCGTCTGGCAAAGGAGTCTGATGAAAAGGCAGAGGAGCAAAAGGATGAGACGGATTCCGGCATCTGGGTGGAAAAAGCTGCCGTTATTTACGGAAATATCCGAAGCAGAAGGGATACAAAGGCCTGGGAGGAATTGTTTGCGGATGACTGTTTTCTGTCGCTGGAAGAAGAGGAGAACTGCCGAATCAAGCTGCTGCGTTTTATAATGGATCATTTCAGACTGCCTGGGGATGTGTGGAAGCTTCTGGACAAGAAGCTTGACATTACGGCTGATGCTGCATCTTTAAGAGAAAAATTTCCCGCAGACTTTATCCGCTACATTCTCGGTAAGTGTGAGCGGGGGGAAGATGTGGAGTTTGACCAGTTTGAGGGTGAGGATGAGGCCCCCTATGATTTGTTTCTGCAATATTATGACCGCTGCTGGCAGGCGTTGCAGAATGAAGACCTGGACCAGGCACAGCAGAGCATAGATAGCGCGGATGCGCTGAAAATCAGCCACCCTGTGATGGAGGTCTGCCGGGCGGAGCTTCTGGAGAAGCAGGGCAGGATACAGGACGCGATCGCACTCATGGAGAAGCTGCTGGAAAAGTATTCGAGAGACTCGATGGTCTGTTACAATGCAGCCGAGCTGTTTTGGCGGCAGGGCCAGTCGGAGGAAGGTATTTTTCGCCGGCGTTCCGCGGAAATCTTCAAAAGTCTGAAGGAGGAAAATGACGCTCATTATATGGCAAACGTGCGTCTGACGGAGTGGTATTATGACAGGCAGCAATTCAAGGAGGCTAAAAAATGCGCTGAAAAAGTGCTTTCCGCCGGAAGCGGGGACGAGTTTCTGGAACTGCTGTGTAAGGTGAACAAAGAGATAGAAAAGGAACTGGAAGAGGACTGGCGTAAAAATAAAAGCAGTGATTCAGCGCTGGAATTATGCTGGTGTTACCTTCAGGATGGGAAGATATCCAGGGGAATCAGGCTTGCGCTGCAGATTGAAAAGATGCTGCCGCCTGAGAAGGAAGCTGAGTGGAACGGCCTTATGGCAAAGCTTTACGTGGAGGAGGCAGAGTATGAGGATTCCATTACCATGACGCATGCCTGGGAGAAGGCGCTGGAAAAGAAGCTGCTTGCCGACAAGAACGAGGAGGAGCGGGAGAAGGACAGAGACCGGTTGAAGCAGGCGCATATGATCCGCATGCAGTGCTATCATAACCTGGGTTATAAGGAGGAAGCAAAGTTTGCGGAGGCAATCCGGGAGGGCCAGTCTGTCCTGGAGGGAAATACCAGAGACATTGGAATTCTGTTGGAGACGGCGCAGATTTATACTGAGATGCGGGAGTATGAAAAATGCGAGGAGACGGTCAGAAAACTGGTGGAGGATTATCAGGTATATGCAGCCTATGCGGCTTCTCTGGAAGCATACAGGAGACAGTTGAATCCGGGAGGTGTGGTTCGGACGGGAAGCCAGTGCATCCAGTATTTCCCGTCTTTTGTAAAGCCCTATGAGTATGTGGCAAAGGTATATCTTGACCTTGAACAGCCTGAGGAACTGAAGAAGGTATTTGAGGATGCAGAGAAGAACGGTGTCAAGAGTGATGTGCTGGAGGCATACAAGTACCAGACTACTCACAAGATTATGGAACTGGATGAGTTGAACAAAAAACTCCATGCATTCAGAAAAGAATTCAGAAGGCCGATAGAGAGGGGAAAGTTATCTTTCTATGAAAAAGGACTGCCAATATTGACGGAGTACCTCTATAATTGTCCTGACAGCTATATGTTTGTGGAACGCGGCATATTTCACAGAACCGCCCATCGTTACAGAGAGGCAAAGGAGGACTTTGAGAAGGCACTGACATTGAATCCGTCCAATTCCTATGCACTGAACGGACTGAGCTTTGTCTATAAATATACGGGCGATTTTGAAAAGGCATTGTTTTACATAAAAAAGGCAATCTTATATATGGACGATGAGATGTCGTCCGGCATCTACACGGATATGGCGGATCTGTACGCTCTGCTGGGCGATTATGAGAAGATGCTGGCGACCTGCAGACAGTATGAAGAGATAACTGAGGAACACAGCCGGTCGATGCTGTGGAATCAGATGGCCGAGGCATATGTTAATCTGGGCAGGGCAGTGGAAGCCTGTGAAATTTACAGCAGATGCCATAACGGGGACAAGTGGAAACTTTATGAAAAGTGTGCGGATGCATATATCAAATGTGGTGAAGAAAAACAGGCAAGATGGCTGTTGGCAGAGTGGTCCCGAGAACTTAAAATAAAAGAGGCCGGAATCGGAAGGCTGCTCAGCCGTTTGCAGACATCTAAGGAAGAGGGCCGGGAACCGGGCAGATTTTATCTGCAGGCATTCTGGGCGGAACTTCTGTTCGGGAACAGGAAAAATATGGCCGATTATATGGCGGAGATGATATACTATCGGGACAGCGCCGAAGGCGGCGAGGGAAAGCTGGCTGACGCTGTGTTTGCCTGTATTGTCTGCGGTATGGACAAGCGGGGGAGGAAGTATGGGGAGCAATTAAAAAAATGGCTGCAGAGTGAACAGCTTTCAGAAAGTGGTAAATACTTTAATAGAGAAAAGGGGCATTTGCAGATGGAAGTTCTGGCGGCCTGGTATACCGAGGGAGAAGCGGAAATACAGGCACTTCTGGACAGAGAGCAGGAGTGTGGTATCTGCCATTTTTGCACCAGTGCGGTCTGCAGCGAGATGGAATCGATGCATATTCTGTTTTTGATCAGGAATGGGAAGCAAGAGGAGGCAAGAGAACGCCTTGCCCGCAGTCTGGAGCGTCAGCCTTCGGACGAATATATGCTTGCAATAAAGCACAACGTGTTCAGGGAGAAATAGCAGAGCAGTTTGATACAGATAGGAATGAGGCATGATATGATAGTAGGAATTGATTTGGGTACAACGAACAGTTTGATTGCATATTTTACGGAGGACGGTCCGCAGATCATACCGAACAGGCTGGGGAAGACATTGACACCGTCGGTGGTCAGTGTAGATGAAGAGGGAAATGTCTATGTGGGAGAGACGGCCAGAGAACGCATGAGTCTGTATCCGGATTCTGTAGCCCAGACTTTTAAACGGAGCATGGGTACAGAGCGGGAGTATATCCTGAACGGCAGACATTTTAAGCCGGAGGAGCTTTCCAGCATGGTACTGCGCGCTCTGAAGGAGGATGCGGAGGCTTTTCTGGGAGAAGAGATTACAGAGGCGGTTATCAGCGTGCCGGCTTATTTTGATGATAAGAGAAGAAAAGCCACAAAGCGTGCGGGAGAGCTTGCGGGACTGAAAGTGGAGAGAATGATTTCTGAGCCCACTGCCGCTGCGGTGGCATACGGCCTGTATGACAAGAACCAGGATACCCGGTTCCTGGTGTTTGACTTAGGGGGCGGAACCTTTGATGTTTCTATTCTGGAACTGTATCACAATATTCTGGAGGTTCGTGCGGTTGCAGGGGATAACTATCTGGGGGGTGAGGATTTTACGGCTGTAATGGCGAAACTGTTCCTGCAGAAGGCTGGACTGCAGCTGGCAGGTATGACCGAGAAGGAGCAGGTGCGCTTATACCGGCAGGCTGAAAAGGCAAAATGTGCCATCAGTGACAATACGGAGGTTACCATGACCTTCCTGTACCATGAGGAGAGCTTAGAGCAGCGCATCACATATAAAGAGTATGAGGAGGCCTGCGAAGACTTGCTTATGAAAATCCGGGAACCGGTAAAAAAGAGTCTTTCCGACGCGGGATTGAAGCTGAGCGACATAGACG
>CAMWJV010000137.1 GCA_947174665.1 uncultured Lachnospiraceae bacterium | reverse complement strand
ATTACATATTGCGGGAGAAAAAGGAAGTTGAACTGAAAATAGATTTTTTGCCGGATCATACAAAAGAGGATTTTCCGGAAAAGCTGATACGGGCGCGGATGCCTATTGAATCCTGCAGCACGGTAGAGGAATATTTTACCGGTGTGCTGAATCGGAAGCTGATGACGCTTCTTATCAAACTGGCAGGATTAAAGCCCACAGAACCGGCCGGGGATGCGAAAACGGAAAAGATAAGAAGGGTGTATGAGCTGTGCAGGGAGCTGAAGGTGCATGTGACCGGCAGCAATTCCTTTGAACATGCCCAGGTGTGTGCCGGCGGAGTGCCGCTGGACGAGTTGACGGATGAACTGGAATCCAGGAAGGTTCCCGGCGTTTTCTTTGCCGGAGAGATACTGGATGTGGATGGAAGATGCGGTGGTTACAATCTGCAGTGGGCATGGTGCAGCGGCTGGCTTGCGGGAGTATTTGCAGCCCAATAGGGTAGAAAGAGGATGAGTATGCTGCGTGTAAATCAGGTGAAAATCAAGACAGAGCACACGGAGGAGCAGTTGAGGAAAAAGGCGGCGGAATTGCTGCATATTTCTGCTCAGGAAATACTGGATATGAATATTGTGCGGCAGTCCATAGATGCAAGGCGCAAACCGGAGATTTTTTACAGTTATTCGCTGGATGTGAAGGTTAAAAATGAGGACAGTATATTACATAGATTCCGAGGCAGGGAAAATCAGGTCAGCGTACAGCAGCCGGTTTTATATACCTTTCCGAAGCCCGGGAAAAAGCTATGGGAGCATCCTCCGGTCATCGTGGGAATGGGGCCTGCCGGGCTGTTCTGCGGCTATTTTCTGGCTCTGCACGGATACCATCCCATTCTGCTGGAGCGGGGGAAATGTGTGGAGGAGCGTCAGCGGGATGTGGAAGATTTCTGGAAGACAGGACGCTTAAATACTGAGTCCAACGTGCAGTTCGGCGAGGGTGGAGCCGGTACGTTTTCCGACGGGAAGCTGAATACACTGGTGAAGGACAGGGATGGCAGAAACGGGGTAGTACTGGAAACCCTGGTGAAGTTTGGTGCAAAAAAAAGCATTTGCTATGAGGCAAAACCACACATCGGAACAGATATACTGCAGAAGGTGGTGCGGAATCTGCGGAATGAGATTGTACGGCTGGGGGGTGAAGTGCGGTTTCAGAGTCTTGTGACAGATATTGAGGTGCGGGACGGAAGAGTTGCAGGTGTTGTGATAAACGGGAAGGAGAGTCTTGAATGCGGGCAGCTTGTTCTCGCCATCGGGCACAGCGCCAGAGACACCTTTTCCATGCTTTATGAGAAAGAGGTGCCCATGGAGGCCAAGGCCTTTGCGGTTGGGCTGCGGGTGGAGCATCCTCAGTCTATGATCAATGAGAGCCAGTATGGAACAGAATATCCCGGCAGTCTTGGAGCGGCGCCATACAAGGTAACGGCAAAGGGTAAAAACGGAAGAGGAGTTTATTCTTTCTGCATGTGTCCCGGAGGGTATGTTGTGAATGCTTCTTCCGAGGAGGGACGGACTGCGGTCAACGGTATGAGTTACAGCGGGAGGGACGGAGTCAATGCCAACAGTGCCGTCATTGTTGCCGTGACACCGGAGGATTTCGGTTCCGATCATCCTCTGGCCGGGATAGCGTTTCAGAGGAGACTGGAGGAAAAGGCCTTTGAGCTTGGAAAGGGAAGGATTCCTGTCCAGCGGTACGGCGAGTTCAGAGAGAGGGTCATGAGGAAAGCGGAGAAATTGCAGACGGAGGCCGCCTGCGGTACAGCGCTTCCGGAAGCGGTGCAGCTCCGTGATAAGGAGCGGAACAGTGAAGAGCAGCCGGTGGAGCCTCAGTGCAGGGGGGAGTATGCCTGGGCTGATTTAAGCGGTCTTCTTCCCGAAGAATGCAGCGAGGCTTTCATTGACGGCATGGAGAGCTTCGGGCGGCAGATCAGGGGATTTGACAGGTCGGATGCCGTTCTCCTTGGAGTGGAGAGCAGGACATCTTCACCTGTGCGGATCAGAAGAGACGAAACCCTGCAGTCGGAGATCAGGGGTCTGTATCCCTGCGGAGAAGGCGCCGGCTATGCGGGCGGTATTACCTCCGCGGCTATGGATGGGCTGCGGGTGGCGGAGCAGATTGCGTCGGAACTGTATATTAAAAGTTGAATGCCGCCGGATTTCATGGTAGAATTGTTTTTTGAACAGCGCACAGGAGGAGAAAAATGAGTGGATTGAGAGAACTGCTGAAGGATAAAAAGAGGATTGTGGTGAAAATAGGTTCCTCCTCTCTGACTCATAAGGAGACGGGGGACATGGATTATATCCGCATGGAAAAGCTGGTGAGAGAGCTCAGCGATATTCGGAATCAGGGGAAAGAGGTGGTGCTGGTCTCATCGGGAGCCATTGCCGCCGGGAAAAATGCGGTGAATCTGAAGGATATACGTGTTGACAGCAAAGCGGAATCATTGGAGGTAAAACAGGCTTGTTCTGCAGTGGGCCAGGCCAGGCTGATGATGACCTATCAGAGGCTGTTTGCGGAGTACAACCAGGTGGCGGCACAGATTCTGATGACGAAAAACACCATTGTGGATGATCTGAACAGGCACAATGCCCACAATACTTTTACGGAGCTTTTGAAGCTTGGGGCTATTCCCATTGTAAATGAGAATGACACGGTTACAACTTTTGAGATAGAGTTTGGCGACAATGATACCCTTTCCGCTATTGTGGCGGCGCTGGTGGAGGCGGATCTGCTGATCCTGCTCTCAGATGTTGACGGCCTGTATACCGATGATCCCAGAAAGAATGCCGATGCGAAGTTTATAGAGCAGGTGGATGAGCTGACAGATGAACTGATGGGGATGGGAAAGGCCACCACAGGCAGCAGTGTGGGCACAGGCGGAATGAACACGAAGCTGATGGCGGCACGGATTGCCACAAAGGCGGGCGTTGACATGATCATTGCAAACAGCGCGGACATTGGTGTGCTGCACCGGCTGTTGGAGGGAGAAAATGAAGGAACCCTGCTTGTGGCAAAAAGAGATGATAACTTTGATCTGCCCGGTTTTGTCAATAATCTGCATAAATGACTTTGCGGATTTTCGGGACCGCAGTGCAGAGAGAACGGAGGAAATACAGAAATGAATATGGACGAGAAAATTGCCCGTATCAATGCTCTTTACCACAAGTCTCAGGCAGAGGGGCTGACTGAGGAGGAGAAAGAGGAGCAGGCGAAACTGCGCAAGGAATATGTGGCAAGCATCAGAAATAATCTGAGGAGTCAGCTGGATAACCTTGTCATTGAAAAACCGGACGGCAGCGTGGTTGACCTGGGAAAGAAATACGGTGAAAACAGGGCCGGACAGAAACCGGAATCAGAGAAAACGGACGGGAAAGATTCAGGGGAGAGAACTTCGGGAGAGAAAGAGCCGGAAGCAGACGAAAAGCATGGACAAGCATGAAATCAGGCGGCGGGTGCTGGCACTTCGGGGAAATTTAAGTGATACAGAGAGAGAACGGGCCAGGGTTCTGCTCACAGAGCGCCTACTGGGACATCAGTGGTTTTACCGGTCGGATACCCTGCTGGGTTTTGCAGGCTGCGGAAGCGAAATTGATACGGAAGAAATTCTGAGAGAGGCTCTTCGCATGGGGAAGAAAGTATACCTGCCAAGAGTTACGGATGAGGCGGAGGGCAGGATGGTATTTCTGCGGATAGAATCCCGGGAGAATATAAAGCCCGGATACAGGGGCATACCGGAGCCTGATGCGGAGGCCGAAATCTATGAATACCATGAGGAAGACACAGAACATGTCCTGATGCTGATGCCGGGGGTGGCATTTGACGGCTGCAGAAACCGTATCGGCTATGGCAGAGGCTTTTATGACAGGTATCTGGCGGATAAGCCGGATTTGCAGCTCAGGACCATTGCAGTAGGATTCCGGTGCCAGATGCTGGAAGAGGAGATATCCTGTGGGGAGCATGACGTCAAACCCTGTCAGGTGATATGTGTGTGAAGATGGCGATGGATTCTGTGAGACGATAATGTACTGTAATGGCATGTCTGGAACAGTTGAACAGAGAACAATATGCGTAAGTGCGCGGAAATGAGGAGAAAATGACAGATTTGACAGCAATGGGCACCAGAGCGGCGGCAGTAAAGCCTGTTCTGCAGAAATTGAGTGCGGAGGAGAGAAATAAGGGTCTTTTGGCCGCAGCGGAGGCATTGGAGGCCGGGACGGCCGAAATTTTGGATGCAAATAAAAGAGATATGGAAAACGCCGTGAAAAACGGCATGAATTCCGGGCTGCAGGACAGGCTGCGGCTGACGCCGGAGCGGATTGGAGCCATGGCGGAGGGACTGCGCCAGATTGCCGGCCTGCCGGACTGTATCGGCGAAGTGCTGGAGGAATTTCAGCGTCCCAACGGGCTGAAGATTAAGAAGGTTCGTGTACCCATAGGTGTTATCGGAATTATATACGAGGCCAGACCTAATGTGACGGCGGATGCCTTCGGACTTTGCTTTAAGACAGGAAATGCCGTTATTTTAAAGGGTGGCAGCGATGCTCTGTATTCCAATGCGGAGATAGTGAAGGTGCTTCGGAGAGCCCTTGAGGCCTGCGGGATGTCCGGCGATGTGATTCAGCTGATTGAGGATACGGACAGGGCAGTGACTGTGGAATTTATGAAGCTTAAGAACTATGTCGATCTGCTGATTCCGAGAGGAAGCGCCGGACTGATAAGGAGCGTGGTGGAAAACAGCACGATTCCCGTCATCGAGACAGGCACGGGCAACTGCCATGTGTATGTGGACAGGGATGCGGATTTGGAGCAGGCAGCCAGAATTGTTTACAATGCCAAGACCCAGCGAATCGGCGTCTGCAACGCCTGTGAATCCCTGGTGGTACACAGCGCGGTCAGTCAGGCGTTTCTTCCGAGGCTGGCGGAGGTTCTTGCCCCGAAAAATGTGGAGCTGCGGGGAGACGAACGGGTGCAGCAGGTGCTGTCTGACTGCAGTCCCGCCACGGAGGAGGACTACGAAAAGGAATATCTCGATTATATATTGTCTCTGAAGACAGTGGATTCTCTGGAGGAAGCCATTCAGCACATCAACCGGTACGGCACCGGCCATTCCGAGTGCATTGTCACGGAAAACAGTGAGGCGGCGGAGCGGTTTTTAAATGAGATTGATGCGGCCTGCGTCTATTGGAATGCATCCACCCGGTTTACAGACGGCTTTGAGTTTGGCTTCGGCGCGGAAATCGGTATCAGCACTCAGAAACTGCATGCTAGAGGTCCCATGGGGCTGAAGGAACTGACTTCCTACAAATATACAATTTACGGCAATGGGCAGGTCAGGGGCTGAACAGTTTTAGGAAGGGGGCAGATTTATGCGGTTTATTTTGGAGAATGAGCTGATAAAGGCTGAAATCGAGAGTTTTGGCGGAGAACTGAAATCTCTGGTGTATAAAGCCACGGGACAGGAATATATGTGGGAGGCCGACCCTGCTTTCTGGGGCAAGACATCCCCGGTTCTGTTCCCTTTTATCGGGAAGTTGGATGGCGCATCATATGAGTATGAAAACAAGCGGTATGAAATTGAAAAACATGGCTTTGCCAGGGATATGGAGTTTGATGTGGCAGAGCGTGAAGAGAACAGGATAACCTTTTTCATTGAGAGTAATGAAAATACTCTTAAAAAATTCCCCTTTTCCTTCCGCCTGGAAATTTTATATGAACTGGAAGACAGTGGAATCACGGAAAAGTGGCGCGTAATCAACAAGGGATCCGGAACCATGTATTTTTCCATGGGCGGTCATCCCGCCTTTGCCTGTCCGCCAAAAAGCGGAAAGAAAGGCACGGGACTGCGCCGGACGGACTGTTTCCTGAAATTATATGAAGAAAACATGCAGCCTTATACCGGAAACGAAGTGCGGTCTACGGAAATCATGGTGCCGGAAGGACTTCTGACAGGAGCGTCATTTTCTGTGGAGGTGGAAGAATCTTTGATTTCGGTGAAGGAGCATATCTTTGACAAGGATGCCCTGTGCCTGGAAAAGCAGGGAGTAAAAGCCCTGGGAATCTGCGACGCAGCAGGGAGAGAATATGTGCGTCTGGAGGCGGACTGCCCTGTCTGGGGCATCTGGTCTGTGCCGGACAGCAATGCTGCATACATATGTCTGGAGCCCTGGTGGGGAATCTGTGACAGCAGGGGGTATGGGGGAACTCTGCAGGAGCGCCCTTATACCAATTCCGCAGAGGCAGGGGAAGTCTGGGAGCAGAGCTTTATAATAACTGTTTCTTGACAAATTCCATATTTTTGCACTACACTTACATCATGTAAACAGTTCAGAAGCCAAAAAGCAGAAAAGTACCGGCAGGGAGGATAAGAATATGAAAGAAATAAACGGGAGTATCTGGCACAGTATCAGTACCCAGAGAGTGACTCCGACAGATTTTATCTGTGTGATTGAAATTGCAAAAGGAAGTAAAAACAAATATGAACTTGACAAGGAGACGGGATTCCTGATACTGGACCGCATTCTGCACACATCCACCCATTATCCCGCCAATTACGGTTTTATACCTCGTACATACGGAGACGACGGCGACCCGCTGGACGTGCTGCTCCTGTGTTCGGAGCCCGTACAGCCGCTGACCCTTGTCCGGGCATATCCCATAGGAGTTATCTCCATGCTGGACAGCGGCAAAAATGACGAGAAGATTATAGCAGTTCCATTCAATGATCCTTATTATAACAGCTATAAGGACATTTCCGAACTGCCGATTCATGTGGTACAGGAGATGGAGCACTTCTTCACGGTGTATAAGAGCCTGGAGAATAAAACAACCGCGGTAAACGAGCAGGGCAATCGTGAGGAGGCCATAGAGGTCATCAAGAAGTGCCTGGATAACTATATCAATACGTTTATCAAGAGCTGGTAACAGGGAGTAAAGATTTCCTAACGCCAGAAAATACCCGGCATAAGGAAATCTATGTTACTCCCGAAGCGAAGCTTTTCTAAGGCATTAAAATACAATGCCTAAGAAAATCTAAGTCGCTTCCGGGAAGAATCGCGCAGCGATTCTTCTTATGGAGCTGCAGGCCTGCAGTTTCCGATTAATATATTTAGTGCCGTCTGCGCGGCGGAATGAGAGGAATTATGAAAATAAGAACAAGATATGCACCAAGTCCGACAGGGAAGATGCACGTTGGAAATCTGAGAACTGCTTTATATGAATTCCTGATTGCCAGGCATGGAGGCGGGAATTTTATGCTCCGCGTGGAGGATACGGATCAGGAGCGCTTTGTGGAGGGCGCAATGGATATCATATATCGCACTCTGGAGAAGACAGGGCTGGTACACGATGAAGGGCCGGATAAGGACGGGGGATACGGTCCTTATGTCCAGAGCGAGAGAGTGAAGACCGGTATTTATATGAAGTATGCCAAAGAGCTGATTGACAGAGGGGAAGCATATTATTGCTTCTGCGACAGGGAGCGCCTTGCGTCCCTGAAGAAAGAAGTGATGGAGGGAAAGGAGATTACTGTCTACGATAAGCACTGTCTCCATCTGTCCGATGAAGAGATTCAGGCAAATCTGGCTGCCGGAAAACCCTTCGTTATCAGGCAGAATAACCCGACAGAGGGAAGCACTACCTTTCACGATGAGCTTTACGGAGATATCACAGTGGAGAACGCCGAACTGGACGATATGATCCTGATTAAATCTGACGGTTATCCCACCTATAATTTTGCCAATGTGGTGGACGACCATACCATGAATATTACGCATGTGGTGCGGGGAAATGAGTATCTTTCCTCCTCACCGAAATACCAGCGGCTCTATGACGCCTTCGGATGGCAGAGTCCTGTGTATGTGCATCTGCCGCTTGTGACAGATGAAAACCACAAAAAGCTTGCAAAAAGGAGTGAGAACGCCTCCTATATTTTTGAGGAGATGGTAGAACAGGGTTTTGTGGCGGAAGCGGTGGTAAATTATATTGCGCTGTTGGGCTGGTCTCCTGAGGAGGAGCGCGAGATTTTCAGTCTGGAAGAACTGGTCAGGGTGTTTGATTATCACAGAATCAGTAAATCTCCTGCGGTTTTCGATAATGTGAAGCTGCGCTGGATGAACGGTGAGTATATCAAGGCCATGGACTTTGATAAGTTTTATGAGATGGCAGAGCCATACCTGAAAAGTGTGCTGACCAAGGATTTTGACCTGAAGAAGATCGCAAATATGGTGAAGACCCGTATTGAGGTGTTTCCGGATATAGCGGACCATGTGGATTTCTTTCAGGAATTGCCGGAGTATGATGTGGCGATGTATACTCACAAGAAGATGAAGACGGACAGCGCATCTTCGCTGGAGGTCTTAAAGGAGGTGCTTCCCCTGCTTGAGGCGCAGGAAGACTACAGTAATGACAGCCTGTACCGGATGCTGCTGAAATATGCGGAGGATAAGGGGGCAAGAACGGGGCAGACGATCAAAACCGGATTTGTAATGTGGCCGCTCAGAACCGCTCTGTCCGGCAAGCAGATGACTCCCGCCGGCGCTACCGAGATTATGGAGGTGCTTGGGAAAGAGGAGGTTCTGGAGAGAATCAGGAAAGGAATCGAAAAGCTTGCCAATGCTTGAATTAAACAGTCTGAACGAGGCACAGCGCAGAGCTGTGACCTGGGGTGAGGGACCGCTGCTTTTGCTGGCTGGTCCCGGCTCCGGGAAAACTTTCACCATCACAAAACGAATCTTGTATCTTTTGGAGAGGGGCGTCCCTCCTGAAGAAATTCTGGTCATCACCTTTACAAAG
>CAMWJV010000136.1 GCA_947174665.1 uncultured Lachnospiraceae bacterium | reverse complement strand
AGAGAAGAAAATATGACCCGTGCGGCAGAATTGCTCCACGTTACCCAGCCTACGCTTTCAAAACAATTAAAAGCGCTGGAAGATGAGCTTGATAAGAAACTGTTTGTGCGGCACAGTTTCAGCATTCAACTTACAGAGGAAGGTATTCTGTTACGAAAACGGGCGGAAGATTTGGTAAAAATGGCGGATAAGATTACCGCAGAATTTCTCACGTTGGATGATGTTTTAGGCGGTGATGTCTATTTTGGTCTGGCAGAATCTTATCAAGTCAGGTATCTTGCCGCCACAATCAAAACATTCAAGGACACTTACCCTCAGCTGCATTACCATATAACCAGCGGCGACACTGAGCAGGTCACAGAAAAGCTGGATAAGGGCATCATAGATTTTGCAGTTCTGGCACAGGAACCAAATACAACAAAGTACCATTATCTCCCTTTTCCTGAAGCTGATGTATGGGGCGTTGTCATGCCGTGTGACTGTCCGTTAGCAAAAAAGCAGGCAGTACGTGCAGATGATTTGATTGGATTTCCGCTGTTCTGTTCAGAACAGGGTTGGAATCACGATATATCTAAATGGTGCGGGAACAAAATGGATGAGCTGCATCTTGAAGGCTCATTCCGTCTGTCCTATAATGGTTCAATTTTTGTCAAAGAGAGGCTGGGTTATCTTTTAACTTTTGAACATCTGATTGATACAAGTGAGGGCAGCGGACTTACATTCCGCCCGCTTACACCTAGACTTGAAACAAATATTTATCTAATCTGGAAAAAATATCAGGTATTTACCCCTATTGCAGAACGGCTGCTTGAGCATATGAAAAATAGTTTTAATACCGAAAGGGAGAGCTACAAATGAAAGATATTATAGAAAGGTATAAAAAAAATTATATAAAAGAAATGCGTAAGGCTGTGGGTCATGCACCTCTTATGGGAACAGGCTGCGGTGTTATTATCGAGAACGACAAAGGTGAAATATTGCTTCAGAAGCGGCGGGATAATGGCTGCTGGGCGCTTCTCGGGGGAGGTATGGAAATTGGCGAAACATTTATAGAAGCGGCAAAAAGAGAAGTATATGAAGAGGCTGGAATTGAAATAGATGAACTGAAGTTGTTTGGTATTTATTCGGGAGAGAACGGAATCATTACATTTCCAAATGGAGACATATGTTGTGTAACAGGTATTGTTTTTAAGACAACTGTGTATAGTGGTGAAATTCAAAATAATACGGAAGAGGCATTGGAACATAGATTTTTTGATAAAGCTAATCTTCCTGATAATATTAACAAATATGATAAACGGGCAATTATTGATTGGGCTAAAGGTTTGCCACAGGTAATTGTTGATTGATTAATTTGTTGAGGTATGATTATGTATTGGCCTTATTTGGATATAGATATTTTTGAGTTTGAAAATAGAATACATATAGCTGAGAATTTTTTGATGAAAAATGGTGCAACTTATGTTAACGACCATACGGAATTGAAACACTGTATATTACAAGATGGGTCCTGTTATACATATGAAGATACTCAAAAAGTATTTAAATATATGGATGAATTTATTCGTATAGATAAAGTGTTTTTCCCAAACATACCATGGATTGTTCTGGAGTTTAGTAAGGATATTGATGGTCCATATGAAGATGAGGACCCTTTTCCATATAATCTTGAAATTAAGGAATTTGAAAATGAAATTAGATATTCAATGGGAATTATGGATTAGGTGTAAATTTATTGACAAATTACAGTTTGTTAAGATGATTAGTGAAAAGGTGCGAGGAGGAAATTATGTCTGAACGTGAAGAGAAATTTGAAAAAATGCTGCAGGCAATTCAAAAGGAATATAATGATACAATAAGTAAAATGGAAATGTTAAAGACGGAAGGTAAAACAAAGACTGTAACCTATAAGCAGCTTATGGGTACAAAAGTTTCGCTTCAAAATATGCTTTCAAGGTACGAAATTTATGGACTTCTGGAACGATAAGTCCAGATTATTATATTACGGTTACAGTTCTGCAGGCGGCGCAATTCTCCTCTGCCTTTTCAGCCTCGCTTTCAGATTATTCAAAAATCTTTCATTTTCAATCACAGTAAGCATAGGACCAAAGGACATGACTTCTATCAGCAGTTCGGTTTCCATACTCTGGTTATAGTAGATGAGGCATTCATAAGTATCCTCATCTATTTTTGTGGTATTCTTTTCATAGTTTGCAAAGTGCAGCATTGCACGCTCAAGGGCATTGCGTTTGTTGACAATGCGTAGTCGGAGAGGTTCTTTATAGTAAGAACGCTGAATCATCGTGTCTAAGTCCACGGGGGAGGATAGAGTCTTTGACATCAGTTTGATGTCCTGAATACGGGAAACATTCAGAATTTCCAGCTTCATTCTTTCACTTGCTTGAGCTTCGTGTTGTGAACCTTGCGCGAAAGCTGAATGGGAAGGCTTCAGGGCGAGAATCCGGAATTTGTCATTTTTGACTGAGTATTCCAGACGGGCTGGGACATAGTGGTGGTGTACGCGGCTCCCGTTCGGTGAGGTGTAGTCGATGTCCACGTACCGGTTCTGTTTCTGTGCCTGAAGCAGAGTTCGGAAGATGTTTCGGTATTTTTCATCCTCAAAAGAGTCGCCGTCGGCGAACCGGTCGAAATAGTAGAACTGTTCCGGTTTCCAAAGCGGAGCCACGCCGGCCAGCATCTTATCCAATGCTTCCAATTGTTCCTGATCTAAGAACAACCCTATGCGCGGGTCGGACAGCAGCGCCTTAAGATATGATTTCTCAAGGTCTGAGACAGGGGTGGTAAAGGAAGATGAGAGGCGTGAACGGTATAGCTTCCCATCCTTTTCAAATAAATTCCATGTACCGTCTTCCAGCTTGGGGATTATTGAGAGCAGGCTCTCTTCAAAACCTTCGCTGCAGATTAGGCGGCGGATGTCCTGTATGGTCAGTGTGTCCTGACTGCACAACAAATGTCTTAATACCTGATAGTAGCAGCTATATATTTCTGAGAATAATTCCATAATTTGTCTTCCTTTTTAAACAGTCAATGGATTTCAAAACACATTATTACTGTCTTTTTCAAATGTCTTCTTCTATCTGATACATCCGGTACATTGTCTGTAAATCCCGATAAAAACACTTTTCTACGAATTTGTCCGTACATTCCAGAGACAGAATTCTGCCTATGAAGGTGCGGATCCAGGGCAGCATCTCATTGCAGTCGAATACTGTGGTTTCGTATTGATAAACATTCCGCTTTATTCTTGTGACCGTACCGCCTCTGCCTTCACGCTTCAACCGTTCAACAATATATTGCTCGGAGGGCTCCAGAGCCTGTATTGTCATTGTCAGCCTGTTAAGGTGGTGTCGGTCATTTCCCTGAAAGGATACGCCCCACAGATAGGAGCGGTTCCGGTCCAGCTGTGCCAGCAGTTCCTCATATTCCTCAGATTGGTCTAAGGGGGTGACGGTTTTGACAGTATCCAGACGGTAGCAGGTGAAGCGTCTGCTTTTTTTCACATATCCGCACAGAAAACGGCTGCCGCTTCTGGTGCTGGTAAAAATCTGCAGTGGTGTACATTCGGTGGTATTCAGGGCCCCATTTTTAGAGCTTTTCATTTCCAGACGCACATCTTTCTTCTTGTTCATGGCATTCAGAAGGTCAAAAACGATTTCTTCCTCCAGGGTATGTACACAGAAGCTGTGTTTTACCCGGAAAGTTCGGTTAGGATAATCTAACTGTTCCGAAAGGTGGTTCCCGACAATACCGAAGCTGCCTGCCATCTGGTAAAACGCAAGGGCGTCAAGCATGCCCTCATTGGATTTTATCCAGACTGCAATAGAATTATCGATTGAAAAAACTACGGTTTTTCCGAATTTCTTTTTATTCAGCAGCCCTTCTTTTTCATAGGCGTTGCACTTCCGGCGGACGGTCTGTATATCAAACAGCGCCTCATATTCCTCAAGCAGGCTGCCGGTTATCTCCTCTACAGTCAATTCCGCGCCGTCCTGGAGAAGATCCAGTATCAGAAAATGGAGCACGATATCGTTGTCGGTGAAGCTTTTCGTCTTCCATACCCTGAACAGAGGATTGGTGTCCAGGAGGTTGCTGTCTATGGCAAGGGAAATGTTGGAGCCGTTAGATACATGGTCTTTCCGCACATGATTTCCAAGCCAGCTTTCCAGACGTCTCCGCTCATTGTCGTAGGTCCGGGGGCTTTTGTCCTTAAACTCATCTCTGGTCTTGAAGCCGTAGACAAAGAAATCACGCACATATTCTCTTGTTTTGGGAAAGCTTTTAACCAGCTCCTGAAAATCAGACATATTGCCTCCAATTAATTGCCGTGTATGGCAGTTTGGTTTCTTATAGGAATAAATATAACATAGTTCGCAACTTTTTTGAAATGATTATCTGGAAAATGTTTCATATAATGAGTTTAGTTCAAAGGTAAACAACATACAAGACGAAAGGATGGAGAGAATATGTTCGTATTATATAATGAAAAAACAAGATTTCCGGTGAAGATATGGCTGGAGGATTTGAGTCAGCTGGAGGAGAATTGTCTGGAGCAGGCATACAACTTGTCGCAGCTTCCTTTTATACATAAATGGGTATGCCTGATGCCTGATACTCATGCGGGCAAAGGAATGCCAATCGGCGGAGTGATCGCCACAAAGGATGTGATCATCCCAAATGCAGTGGGGGTGGATATCGGATGCGGTATGGATTTTATTCCTACCAATATCCGTGTGGAGGACATAAAAGGCATTCAGACCGGAAACGGCACCCTGATTCAGTCCATTATTGGCAGCATTATGAGGGCAATTCCCTTAAATACAGAGAGATATAAGGAACCTCAGGAGTCGGAAGTGCTGGACCGTGCGCAACAGGAACTGGAAAAGTATGAGGAGAATGCAGAGCTGGTGCCATTGATAGAGGACGGATATTTTCAGGTGGGAAGTCTGGGCGGCGGTAATCATTTTATTGAGCTTCAGAAAGATCAGGAAGGTTATCTTTGCATTATGATTCATTCCGGAAGCCGCCATCTCGGAAAGGCAATCTGCGATTACTTCCATAATAAGGCAAGGGAGCTGAACAGAATGTGGTACAGCGAGGTCAGGGATGAGTATCATCTGTCTTTCCTGCCGGTTCAGTCAAAAGAAGGGCAGCAGTATATCAACTGGATGAATCTGGCGCTGGATTATGCCTTTGAGAACCGCGCCCGTATGCTGGATAAGACCTGTGCCATTGTGAAAGAGCAGATTGAAAAGCACACGGCTCTCACAGTGGAATTCGGCGAGGAAATCAACTGTCATCACAACTATGCGGCATTGGAAAATCACTATGACGCCAATGTCTGGGTACACAGGAAAGGCGCTACCAGAGTAAGGGAAGGAGAAATGGCTGTGATACCGGGAGCCATGGGCTCTTACAGCTATGTGGTTGAAGGGAAGGGGAATAAAGAATCCTTCTGCACATCATCCCACGGTGCAGGCAGGAGCTATTCAAGATCCGGCGCAATGCAGGCATTCAGCGTAGAGCAGGTCATGGTGGATTTGAAGGAACAGGATGTTGTACTGGGAAAACGAAAGAAAAACGATGTTGCAGAGGAGTGCCGGTTCGCTTATAAGGATATCGACCAGGTTATGGCACAGCAGTTGGATATGGTTACACCGCTCAGAAAGTTGAAGACAGTGGGCGTGGTGAAAGGATGATATCAGCGGGGCAAGACCAAATACCCCGCAGTGTATTGAACAGAAAGTTTAATATGGCGTCAGTATTCTGCGGGATATTTGGCAAGGCACGGGTATTGGAAGCCACTTCCTGCCCGGCGGTGCCGACAGCGTGCTGTACGGTATTCCACGGATATTCCAACCAGCTTAACTTGGTGTTAAGTAAAGACTTGTGGTGTCGAGGGTTCAAATCCCTCCCGTGTAAACGGTAGCTCAGTTGGTAGAGTGCACAATATTATGGAAAAGACCTGTGAAGTCTGCGGTTCGAATCCGCTCCAAGCAATACTTTTATCCCGATTTCGGGCACATTCTGTATACTTCGAGTGCGCCAAATCAGTCTGTGGCCTGAAGGTTGGGGATACCGCAGATTGGAAGGAGGAACAACACTCTGTAAAAGATATTTGAAAACGACGATAATATCCGTCTGCAGAGTGCCCTTCCTCCCTACAGTCTGCTTAACAAAGCTTCCGCACCAGACTGATGAATGAGGGATAAAAGCATTACCAAAACAAATTTAACAGTGTTCGCCCGAGCAGTGCCAAATATGGCAGAGCGGAGGCTGAACCAGAATAGGAGGAGTAAGTCATGAAGTATATTATCAAGGACAATCAGGCAGGATTTGTATTAAGAAACGGCGTGTTTCAGAAGATGATTACCGCAGGAACCTGGCATTTTCCCAAAATAGCAGGTTACACGGTTGTGATTGAGGAGATGTCGGATGAACTGGAATATCTGGAGGTTCCCTATCAGGTGCTTTCCAAGGATGCCACATTCCGTAACGCCACTGTACATACAGAAATACCGGATGGCTCTGTGGGCTTCATCTATATGAATGGAAAGCTGACATCCTTTGCGAGCAGGAAGGACTATGTATTCTGGAATGTGTTTGATAAGTATGAGGTCAAAATCGTGTCCATGGCTGAAACGTTCATCGGAGCGGAAGTGACAAAGCAGATGCTTTCGCTGGTGCCGAGGCATCTCTATACGGAAGTGTCGGTGGGAGAGGGAGAAGTCGGCCTGGTATACTATGACAATGTCATGCAGAACCAGCTTTCCAAAGGGGTATACCGTTTCTGGAATTACCATCATGCCGTTTCCTGCTGCGTGCTTGATATGAAGCAGAAGGAGCTGGATATCGTGGGTCAGGAAATTCTGACCAAAGACAAGATCGGTATCAGAATGAACGTTGCATGTATGTATAAAATACGGGATGCAGTAGAGTTCGTCGCAACGATTTCGGATTTGAAGGGGCAGCTTTATCCTGCGGTACAGCTTGTAATCCGGGAGATTGTGGGCAATTACAGGCTGGATGAGATACTGGAGGCAAAGGAGCAGATTTCTAAGGAAATCTACGAGGCGCTTAAGGGAAGGGAAGAAATGTTCTGCGTGAACTTCCTCACCGCAGGTATCAAGGATATCATACTGCCCGGCGAAATCAGGGAGATCATGAATTCTGTCCTCGTGGCGGAAAAATCAGCGCAGGCAAATGTGATTGCCAGAAGGGAGGAAGTGGCCTCTACAAGATCCCTGCTCAACACGGCGAAGCTCATGGACGAGAACCAGACGCTTTACAAGCTGAAGGAACTTGAGTATCTTGAGAAGATTTGCGAAAAGGTAGGCGAAATATCTGTTAATGGTAATGTAGGAATAATGGAGCAATTAGGGAAAATGATGGGAACGAGACAGCCGCAGTAATCTTATGCGGCTGTTTTTCTGCTTTGCCCGCCATGGATGGAATTTTTTGTTGACAATTAGAAAAAATTATAATACAATAACTGTACTGCATAAAGCAATACAGATAATACAAACAATACAGAGCGATACAAAATAATATCAATACATTAGATAAGGAGGTGATTATTTGATAGAACTGGATTATCGCAGCAAAAAACCACTATATGAGCAAATTATTGAACAAATCAAACTGCTGGTCATCAAAGGGCATTTAAGTCCCGGGGATTCTATTCCTTCCGTCCGGAAGATGGCACAGACTCTTGACATTACGCCGTCCACCGTGGCGAAGGCGTATCAGGAGCTGGAACGCCAGAAAGTGATTGAGACTATCAGGGCAAAAGGAACTTTTATAGCGACCATGCCAACCATGGAACCCAATACGGAGGAACTGGAAAAGATTCGAAAGAGGATTCAGAGCGAAATAATCGAATTAAAACGTACGGGGTATTCCGAGGCGGATGTGGTTAATCTGGTAAAGGAAATCTATTCTTCCATTTAATGTTATGGCAGAAATATTTAGGAAAGGAAAGATAAGCAAATGTTAGAGATAAAGAATTTACATAAGGGCTACAATAACCGCTCGGTTATCCATGGAATTGACATATGCGTTCCCCGGGGAGAAATTCATGGCTTAATCGGTTCCAACGGAGCCGGTAAGACTACTTTGCTGAAATGCGCTGCAGGAATCTATAAACCTGCGCAGGGAACGGTACAGTATGATGAAAAGGACATCTATGATAATCCGGAAGTGAAAGCAAAAGTGGCGTATGTGTCAGAACAGCTTGATTTTATTAACATTTATTCTGTTGCGGGAATGGCAAACTACTATCAGAATTTCTACGATACATTTTCCGGAAAGAAGTTTGATGAGTTGGTAAAACGTTTCGGAATCAATCCTAAAAAGAACATAGGTACTTTGTCAAAGGGACAAAGGTCAAAATTAAATTTTATTTTGGCAATCGCGCAGCAGCCGGAGTATCTGATCATTGACGAACCTGAGAACGGTATGGATGCGGAGAGTAAAGCAATGTTCCGCGATATTCTTATTGAAGAAGTGGACAAAGAGCAGATTGGAGTGCTTTTTTCAAGTCATGATATTACAGATGTGGAGCGTATGTGCGACAATGTGACCATGATGGAGGCAGGAGAGATTTTTGCACAAAAATCCGTGGATGAATTTATGGAAAGCGTACAGAAATGGAAGGGTATTCTGCCACAGAAGACAGCTGATGATAAGGTGTATGCAATGATAGTCCATGAAGCATCTAAAATTGGAGACTTATCAGAGTTTTATACCGTGGGAGAGCGGGAAGAGAGCGAGCGCATATTGAAGAAATCAGGTGTCATTGACTATTCTGGTCAGCAAATTACACTGGAGGAGATTTACACGCTTTTAAAGAAAATTTATATGCAGGGAAGTGGAAGGA
>CAMWJV010000135.1 GCA_947174665.1 uncultured Lachnospiraceae bacterium | reverse complement strand
ACAGAAATGATTGTTGACGGATACAGCAACTTTCTTCTGCTGGACAAGGATGATAAACCGAAAGTAGCGTTGCATATCGAAAATGAGATGCGGTGGGCAATGAAGAAATACAAGAAGCTATATCCTGATAAACCATTGCCACACATCACGCCTCACGTGTTCCGTCATACATTTTGTACCAACATGGCAAATGCGGGTATGGATATTAAGACCTTGCAGTATGTAATGGGACATTCCGATGTAGGTGTTACGTTGAATGTCTATACTCATGCCAGCTATGACCGTGCAGCGGAGCAGATGGCGAAAATTTTAGACTTCAAAGAAACTGATATGCGAGGAAAACAGAGAAAATCAGGTTGAGCAATGCACCAATCTACTACACCAATTACTACACCATTTGCCCGTATATTTGCGTAGATTTATAACGAATTACGCAGATTTTGGGTGAAAAACAAAAAATGAAAAAAGCACCAGAAAGCTTGAAATATCAAGGTTTGAAGGCTTATGAAGGGATATAAAAGATATGATTAAAATACTATTCGTCTGCCACGGCAACATCTCAACTCTTTGCGGGAATGCAGGAAAATAACGGGTTTGGGAGTGGGAAAAGAGGGAATTTACTACTAATTTACTACTTTTCATGTTATAAACCATAAGAGTTTCGATACGATAAAAAAGGGTATGGGTTAAGACATAGAAATGTCTCCCGCGGTAATAGTCATTTGATAATAAATGCGTATAAAGAAGATATATTATGCCTTCAGGAAAACTATAAAACAATAAAGGAGGCATGAAATGTCAGAATATCAATTACAAATCAAACAAGTGGTGGATTATCCTCGCTGCCGCATTTACAGGCAGTTTGTCCAGTCACTGATTACGGACCAGAGCATTCGCACAGGCGGGGGCTCTGGTCTTTTCTATTATACGGTTCTTTGCAGTAATGCGAATTTTCGTACATCTTATCGCCGTATTGACGGAATCAGCTACACGATCTATCCGGGAGAGTGGATATGTACCGTTAAAGACCTGGTGGGATGGTTCCGTACACACTTCCAGCACCAGGCACTTGATATATTGGACGAGCTACAGAAAAGAAACTTAATTTCTTATTTGGCGCTTGACCGGGGAAAGGTGATTAAATACAAAATTCGGGATTGGAAAAACCATAACACGGTTCTGGATTACAACTGCCCTTGCCAGAAGGATACGGGCTTTTTCTTTATGCCGGTCACTACGGCAATGGATCTGGTGGGTGCCGGGCGGTGCTCTGAGATGGATATTCTGCTGGATCTGTGGCTGTCTACCGTATATAACGACGAGCAGGTACAGGGTTCAGAGGCAGGTCCGGTGGTCTACCTGCGAAACGGCACAGGCTGTCCGTTGGTGAACTACAATGAACTGGCTGCTCGCTGGGGAATATCAAAGGCCACTGCGGGCAGGGTGCTGAAAAAGTTTGACAAGCTGGACTACATATCGCTGATGGCGTTCCCAGGTACAAAGGGTAGCGTTATCTATCTGAAAAACTACCTGTCTACTATGTTCCAGATATCGGATGTGCTGATTGATAAGGAGGAGGTTGCAATGGTCTTAAACATCAGGATCAACCTGCCGGAAGAAAATAGCGTCGTTGAAGATGCCGTCATACTGGAGCCGGAAGTATGCGTTTCAGAAGAACTTTCCAGCGTATCAAAAACACATATAGGGACACTCATTGAAAAAATGGCTGAAATCCTTGATTCACAAGGGATTTCCTGTTTCCGGTGCGCAAAAGCCAAGTACAAGTTATATCCTTTATCGGACGACTGGGAAGGGAATTATTTATATCGTCCGAGCGAGGCGTCTGGCAAACACATTGAAATGGTTCTTTACTGTGGAAATGAAAACCATGTCTATACTTTTGAATTGATACTCTCGCCCGTAGGCGGAAAAGAAAAGGAGGAATGAAGAATGACGAGGAGACAGAAGGAGATGGACATCGCGGAGAATCCGTTGTATCACGATACATGGAAACTACTGAAGAAATACAGAGATGTGGTCTGGAGCCTGGAGCTGTCCGTACAGCAGGTGCGCAACAGGTTTGAGATTGAGTATGGGAGTTCCATAGAGGACTTCCTGGAATCAGTGTATGTGGCGGGGGTGGATCTTGCCGGGAGTGACATTGAGCACCATGCCAAGTGTATCGAGCGCAGTCACCGGATGATAAAGCTGCTGGACTGCGCCATTGAACTGCTTCGGAATAAGCACAAGAACGGGGAAACCTACTACTGGCTATTGTATTATTCATTCCTTTCTCCGCAGCAGTTGAAGAATGTGGAGGAGGTTATAGAGCAATTGAGGCCCCATATCCGGGACATTAGCTTCCGCACTTACTACCGCAGGAGACAGGAGGCAATCGAGGCGTTGAGTTCTATTTTATGGGGATATACCTCCAAGGAGAGCATGGAGATACTTGAGAAGTTTGTTCCGGAAACGGAGCATGGCACATAATTGGCACACTTTCGCATAAAATTGGCACAGATTTGCTCTTTCACCGCAAATATCAGTGTGCTAAACTATGTATGTTCTAAACTGCACCCAAAACCCAATAAGGCAGATACAGGCACCTTTTTATGAGGTGCTGTTTTTCTGTCTGGAGAAAGACCATGTCATCTATATGAGGGCAGGGTCTTTTTGTTTCACTAAATTTTAAGGAGGTTCGTAAATTGAAAAAAACAACAAACAAGTCTCTTGAAACAGCAGGCAAACGGAGACACCACAGGTTTCCGGCAGCAAAAGCAGCCTATCATGGTTTCATTGTCAGCATGGCGTTCCTTGCATACACGCAGCCGGTATATGCCGCAACGAATGTGTGGACAAAAGCAAGTGAGATCATGCAGGATGTGTATAACCAGATCGTCATTATATCCACAGTAGCGGCAATTGTGACGGCATCCGTGGCGCTGCTGATGATGAATTTTTCCCGTTCCGGTCGCACGGTGGATGAAAGCCGCGCATGGTTAAAGAGAATCTGCATTACATGGGCGATACTGAATGGCCTGGGCTTTATCATGGCTTATGTCACGCCGTTCTTTACCGGTGGAAAATGGACGCCGTAACCCTGATTTGCGCCCATTTAAGAAAGGAGTGATTGCTTGGGCATATTAGACGGCATTGTGGAGTGGATCGCAGAGCAGGTGATGAATGGTCTGGACTTGATATCAACCTCGGTGTTGGGTGCGCTGGGGTGTGACATGACCGTATTTCTTCGTTATTTTCCTGCTGCAGAGAAAATGTATGAAATATTTGTAGCGCTCTCCATCGGAATCATTTTGTTGAACTGGGTATGGCAGTTATTTAAGAACTATGGGCTTGGTGCAGGGATAGAGGCGGAAGACCCTGTGAAGCTGAGCTTCCGTTCTGTTTTTTTCATGCTGCTTGCCTATTTTTCGGATGAGATTATTGGCATTGTCCTGAAGATAGGTGGCACACCATACAAATGGATATTAACCTCACAGCTTCCGGCGCTCAGCTTTGCAGATTTTAATTCCGTCATGCTAGCAATTATAGGTGTCTGTGCAAATGGGGCTGTGGCACTGATCGCGCTGATTTTGGTGCTCATCCTTGCCTGGAATTACATAAAACTACTCTTTGAGGCAGCGGAAAGGTATGTCCTGTTGGGCGTGCTGGTTTACACAGCGCCTGTGGCGTTTTCCATGGGGGCTTCTCAGGCGACATCAAACATTTTTAGGTCATGGTGCCGAATGTTTGGCGGGCAGGTGTTCCTGTTGGTCATGAATGCCTGGTGTCTGCGGCTGTTCACTTCAATGGTGGGGGCGTTCCTGGCGAATCCATTATCAATATAGGGAGGATGGTCTATTGAGAAATTTAAAGAAAATCATTTACACAGTGTTCCTTGCTGCAGTGTTGTCTGGCTGTTTTAGCCAGTCTGTTCTCGCATTTTCGGAAAGCGATGTGCAGGCGCAGGTGAATGCGGTGGGAAAAGAGGCTGTCACGGGGAATGTCCTGATCTGGTTCCTCTGCGCAATCGCCTTTTTAAAAATCTCCCAGAAGATAGATTCCTTTATGTCGAGTCTGGGAATAAATGTTGGGCACACGGGTGGCTCGATGCTGGCGGAGGCCGTGATTGCCGCCAGAGGTGTAGGGGGGTTGAAGAACTTTACCACCCAGCATTTTGGCGGAGGATTTAGCAAAGTATCCTCCCATGCAAATACGAACTCAAAAGGTTTTATGTCAGGTGGGCTTGCCGGGATTGTGAGTAGCCGTATTACAAACAGCGCCGTTAAGTCGGCAACAGCCGCATCACACGCTGGCGGAGGCTCTTCATCTGGAAAAGCTGGCGGCGGGGTCGGGAGCCATATCTTCACTTCTTCCGTCAGTAAGGGTGGCAATTTTGCCAACAATGTCATAGGTTCCGTAGCTACAGGGAAAATTGCTAATCTTGGTTTTATGAGCGGGCCGGAGGCTTCCCAGGCGCTTCATTCTTACCTGGGCTATGCCGCACTGGGGGAGAATGCGGAACATGTTCCCGTTTTTTCCGATGTGGAAATCGGCGGCGGTCGCATTACAGGCACGGAAACCTCAGAAGAGCATCCCCAGGGGATCGCATTTGGGATGTACCATGCTGCCCAATATGCTGCCCCAGAGGGCAATTATTCAACCGTACAGGCTGCGGATGGCACTTCATGGTATAAGCAGTATGCACAAGACGCCGTGGATAAGACTCCCTATATGGCTCCAGATGGCACTATCGCCTACAAAGAGTCCATTGTGAAGAAACTGCCACAGCCACCAAAAAGAAGGGAGCGGATGTGATATGGAAAATGAACAGAAAAGCGGCCTGGCAGAAACTTTTGAAACAGGCCGTATTGCCGCACATACGATAAGAGGTGCAGTGAAAACAGGAAAAGCTGTGTCTGGAGTCGCTAAAGGTGCTGCTGCAGGCCCTTATGGTGCAGCAGCAGGCGTCCTCTGGGAAAACCGCAGCTTAGTGCGTAAGATCGTAGTCATCATAGCTGTACTGCTGATGTTGCCTGTTATTATCATACAGATGCTGCCGAGCTTGATATTTGACGGTCTGAGTTATGCTTTTTCCCCTTTAGCCCCGAGTGTACCCATGTTTAACAGCGGTTCTGGAATTATTGGAAATGTGAATATGGTGAACTTTGCCATAAACGGGATTATGGACGAGGGGCTTGAAGATGTGATGGCAAGGATCGAAGCGGATTTTGCCTCATCTGATGCTGATGAGATAGAAATCATAAATCCTTATGCCACCAGCCACGCCGGCAATGCAGATCAATATATTGCCATGTACTGTGCATACAAGAGTGAGGACTATGCAAGTATTTCCATCTCCGATATGGTGGAAATGCTGCGTGCTAATAAAAACAAGCTGTTTTCTTACACCCAGACGGAGGAAGTGCGGAGTAGGGTCGAAATCGACCCTGATACCGGGAAAGAAAACACAGTCACTGAAAAATGGAGGGTCTACACCATTGTCTACAATGGGGAAGATTATTTCGCTGAGCAGGTTTTTATGTTAAGTGAAGAACAGATGGCTCTTGCCAATGACTATGCCCAGAACCTGAGTCTTTTTCTTGGTGATGGCATGATGCAGGGCATTTCAAAGTGGGACGGCAATACCATTCCGGCCTTGGGAGATGTCCGTTTGACTGACGGGGTAACAGAAGTTGTCTATTATAACCAGTTGGACGAGCGTTATGCGGGCAAGCTCTATGGCACCGACCATATCGGGAGTCATGGCTGCGGCCCTACATCCATGGCGATGGTAGTATCCTCCCTCACAGAGCAGACTATTGACCCTGTGGCTATGGCACAATGGTCCTGCCAGAACGGTTACTGGTGCAAAGACAGCGGTTCCTACCATGCACTGATTCCAGCCGCTGCCAGGAACTGGGGGCTGGATGTGTCCGGCTGTTCTGTTTCAGAGCCGCAAAGGATTCTGGATGCTTTATCCGAGGGCAAGTTGGTGGTGGCAATCATGTCAAAGGGGCATTTTACAAAATCAGGGCACTTTATCGTGTTGCGGGGCATCCAGGACGGAAAGATCCTAGTGGCTGACTCTGCAAGTTATAACAGGAGCAGACAGCTTTGGGATTTATCCGTAATCTTAAAGGAGGCCAGCCAGGGTGCCGTTGCGGGCGGCCCTTTTTGGATTATTGGCTAACAACTGTATAGAAAAGAGGTAAGGAAATGAAGTTTCTCTAAGACAATAAAGAACACTGTCTAAGAGAAACTATGTCATTTCCCGGAGAACGCAAGAGAAGCGTTCTAATTATAGATCATATTACCGCCAAAAAGGAACCCAAGGTTCCTGGCAGAATGAGAGGGATTATGAGTAATCAGAATGAAAATGATACATACATCATCCCGCCGAATTTTGTAGACACAGGCACTTTTTTCGGCGGGATGTTTAAAGCAAGGAATGTGATTGAGGCTGGTATCCTGTCCGCAGTCATTGGGATACCGGCTTTTGTGTTTCTGCCGTTCGGTCTGACTACAAAGATTATTGTGCTGTGCTTGACGGCACTGCCTCTTGCCCTGTTTGCCTTGATCGGCATTTCAGGGGAGAGCTTGTCTTCTTTTTTGATCATTTTTATCAAATACCTGAAAAACCGCCGTGTTGTCGGAGGGGATGTACGGGTGCAGGAAGAAACAGCCGCAGAAAAAGTCCGGGTGACAAAGCAGACAAAAAAGGTCAAGGCAGAAAAGAGAGCAGAGCCAGCCAAGAAGCCGGCTGCGGTTATAAAGAACCAAAGACGCCCCAGAGACAGGGAAGGCTTCCCGGCAGAGTTTGACGAGGTAAAAGGATATGAACTGCGCCAGAAACTTCGTCCGGTAAGAAAAGCGGAGAGGAACGGCGCTGTGAGAAAAGTGGCCGAAACGCTGGAAAAGGACAACCGGGACGGCACTGTACCAAAGGGGCGGTATAATCCTGCATTGCTGTCTGTACGGGAGCAGCAGCCAATCTGTCTGAATCCGGTGGCGGACTATCTGCCTGTCTCAAAGATAGAAAACGGCATCGTTTACACAAAAGACCATCGTTTTGTCAAAGTAGTGGAAATCGTGCCTATCAATTTCTTGTTGAGGAGTGCCAGGGAACAGAGAAGTATCATTTATTCCTTTGTATCGTACCTGAAGGTAAGCCCGGTAAAGCTGCAGTTTAAGGTCCTGACGCGCAAGGCGGACATTGGGAGGCATCTGGATACGGTGCAGAAAGAAATGGAACGGGAAACCAACGAACAGTGCCGGCTCATGCAGGAGGATTATCTGCAGTTTGTACAGCAGATCAGTTCCCATGAAGCGGTGACGCGCCGGTTCTTTCTGATCTTTGAGTATGAACCTTGGGGTAACGCCAGACATTCCGATGAGGAGGGGGAGGCGGCTGCGTATCTGCTGGGGGCAGTCCATACAGCGGTCAACTATCTGCGGCAGTGTGGGAACGAAGTACTTGTCCCCGAAAATGAGGATGAGTTTACTGTGGATATACTCTACAACCTGCTGTGCAGGAATGAAAGCGCGGTCAAGCCGCTTCCGGAACGTGTCAGGGAGGTGGTAAGCAGATACCAGGAAAATGGCAGACAGGGCGACATAGACAATATCCCGGCAGGAGAGTTTTTTTCTCCGGGTAGCATTGATTTTACCCATGGCAAATACATCCGTATCGACGGCCTCTATTATGCTTATCTTCTGGTTCCGTCAGACGGTTACAGAGCGCAGGTGCCTGCGGGGTGGTTAAGCCTGATCGTCAATGCCGGGGATGGAATCGACCTGGATATGTTCCTTTTCAGGCAGCGCAAGGAACAGATTGTCCAGAAAGTTGGGCAGCAGTTGCGCATTAACCGGTCTAAGATTAAGGACGCCAGCGATACCAACACGGACTTTGACGATATAGACAGCGCTATACGAAGCGGTTATTTTTTGAAAGAGGGTTTGGCAAATAATGAAGATTTCTATTTTTTAAACCTGATGATCACTGTTACCGCCTCCAGCGAGGAGGATCTGGAGTGGAAGGTAAATGAGATGAAGAAGCTGCTGGCATCCCAGGATATGCGGCTTGACACCTGCCATTTCCGGGAGGAACAGGCATTCCTGGCAAGCCTTCCTTTGGTATCCGTGGAACGCAGGCTGTATGAGAAGAGCAAGCGGAACCTGCTTACCGGAGGGGCAGCAAGCTGCTACCCTTTTACAAGCTATGAAATGTGTGATGACAACGGCATCCTGTTGGGGGTGAATAGGTACAACAGCTCGCTCATCATTGTGGATATTTTCAACAGCGCCGTCTATAAAAATGCAAACATGGCACTTTTGGGCACAAGCGGCGCAGGGAAGACTTTTACGATGCAGCTTATGGCGTTGCGCATGAGGCGTAAGGGAATACCGATCTACATCGTTGCACCCTTAAAAGGTCATGAGTTCCACCGGGCCTGTGCCAATGTGGGAGGGGAATTCATACAGATTTCCCCGGCAAGCCCCCACTGTATCAATGTGATGGAGATACGCAGGGTAGACCATACCGTGAACGAGCTGCTGGACGGTCCAGGTATCCAGCTTTCGGAACTGGCGGAGAAGATCCAGCGTCTTCACATTTTTTTCAGCCTGCTGATCCCAGACATGACAAACGAGGAACGCCAACTTTTGGATGAAGCGCTGGTGCTTGTCTATAACCAGAAAGGCATCACTCACGACAATGCATCGCTGGAAGACCCGAGCAATCCTGGGCAGTACCGTGAAATGCCGGTGCTGGGAGACTTGTATGCGGTACTGAATAAATACACCCAGACCAAACGCATGGCAGTCATTGTAAACCGCTTTGTGAACGGATCCGCCAGCACCTTCAACCAGCAGACCAATGTATCGCTGGATAACCGTTATACGGTGCTGGATATTTCTTCCCTGACCGGGGACCTGCTTACTGTCGGGATGTTTGTGGCGCTGGATTTCGTCTGGGATCGCGCAAAGGAAGACCGGACGGAAGAGAAAGCTATATTCATTGATGAATGCTGGCAGCTTTTATCCGGGGCAGGGGCGGCG
>CAMWJV010000134.1 GCA_947174665.1 uncultured Lachnospiraceae bacterium | reverse complement strand
CTTATAAACAAATGTATCCACATATTTATGTATATAACTGACTTTATAAACATGATTATCCACACATGTGGATAATTTTATCAATAGTATGTTCATAACTTACATTTGAAATCTTAAAGAATCTATATTACAATGAATTGGTATATAATCGTTCTAAAAAAAAAGTCACAGCATGGAGACTATAATGGATGATATAAAAGAAAACTGGCAGATTATAAAAGAAACAATGCGAAGAGAATATAATGTCTCTGATATTTCCTACCAGACATGGGTTGCACCCCTGGAATTTTATACTGTGACAGATGACGTGGTAAGTATTATTATCCCCACTGACCTGGCTCCGGCTCTTAATTATATTACTTCTAAATATAAGAGTTTTTTTCAGGTTACCATCACTGAGATGTTTAACCATAATTATGATGTAAAATTTATTTTTGAAAAAGATGCCATAAATCTTGAAAATAAAGATAGTAATGCAGCACTTACAAATCCTGTTTACAATATTAATTATGAAAATGCAAATCTGACACCAAAATATAAATTTGATACCTTTGTGGTCGGCAATAATAATAAGCTGGCTCACGCCGCTTCTCTGGCTGTCGCGGAGTCTCCCGGAGAAGTATATAACCCTCTCTACCTATATGGAGGGCCGGGTCTGGGTAAAACTCACCTGATGCACTCAATCGGCCATTTTATTTTAGAGCAGAACCCTGAAAAAAAAGTTCTCTACGTCACCAGCGAAGAATTTACTAACGAAGTGATTGAATCCATTCGAAGCGGTAACGCCGCTTCTATGACAAAGCTTCGTGAAAAATACAGAACCGTGGATGTATTGATGGTTGACGACATACAGTTTATAATAGGAAAGGACAGCACACAGGAGGAATTTTTCCATACCTTTAATGTGCTTCATTCCGCAAGAAAGCAGATTGTTCTGTCTTCGGACAAGCCTCCGAAGGAACTGGACACTCTGGATGAAAGATTCCGTTCCAGATTCGAATGGGGATTGATTGCGGACATTCAGCCTCCTGACTATGAGACCAGAATGGCAATCCTGCGCAAAAACGCAGAAAACTATGATAAACAGATTGATGAGGAAATTTTCAAGTATATTGCAACTAACATTAAATCAAATATCAGAGAACTGGAAGGCGCCTTTAACAAAATCATTGCTTTTACAAGATTAAATAAGGTAGACCTTACAATTGAATCTGCGGAAGAGGCTTTAAAGGATGTTATTTATCCAAACAAGGCAAAAGAGATCACTCCTACCCTGATTATTAATGTAGTAGCGGAACATTTCGGAGTAAAACCTGATGATATTATGTCAAAAAAACGTAATTCGGAATTTGTCCTGCCAAGGCAGGTAGTTATGTATCTCTGCCGTGAACTTACGAATGTTTCTCAGATAAACATAGGGAAAATTTTAGGGAAAAAAGATCATACCACAGTTATACACGGCGTAAAGAAAATTGAGGCTGAGATGCAGAACAGCGAAGAATTCCGCAATAAGATTGACATTATAATAAAGAAGCTTAACCCTTATTAAACATATATGCACATACCTTTCTGCATGTTTATATGTTAAGTATGGGGATAAATTTAAATGAATTTCAGGATCATAAAAAATTTTAAGATCAGGATGTTTATAACCTGACACTTATTATAAAGTTATTCTGAAATATAAACCACTTTACCATTTTCTTTTTTCCTGAAAAATAGTATAATAAGTATGGTTGTGCACATATCAACACCTATTATTAATGATATTATGAATTTATTTATTATAATTTATATTTAAGACACCCGTTGAAGCTGTTCAAATCACGAAGGGAGTTATACACATGAAGTTAGTTTGCACAAAATCAAACCTGTTAAACGGAGTACAGATCGTATCAAAGGCTGTCTCAAATAAAACCACAATGTCTATTCTCGAATGCATTATGGTGGATGCCTCAAAGGGAATCATTACTCTTACCGCTAATGATATGGATTTGGGAATAGAGACAATTATAGAAGGAGATATTGTTGAAAAGGGATCTATTGCTCTTGACGCAAAGATTTTTCTTGAGATTGTGAGAAAACTTCCTGACAGTGAGATTACCATAGAGACAGATTCCTCTTATAAAACCATAATTACATGTGAAAAAGCGAAATTTACGATTATCGGAAAATCCGGCGAAGACTTTTCCTATCTTCCCGTGGTTGAAAGAGATGACAGCATTGCTATCAGCCAGTTTACTCTGAAGGAAGTAGTAAGGCAGACTATTTTTTCAATTTCCGACAATGATAATAACAAGATGATGACAGGAGAACTCTTTGAGATCAGCGGAAATGAAATGAAGGTAGTATCTCTTGACGGACACAGAATCTCTATCCGTAAAATTGAACTGAGAGAGGAATACAGTCCGAAAAAGGTGATAGTTCCCGGAAAAACGCTGAATGAGGTAAGTAAGATACTTCCAGGCGGAGCGGAAGATTTTGTAACGATTTCTTTTACACCGAAGCATATTGTTTTTGAATTTGGCAATACCACTGTGGTATCCAGGTTGATCGAGGGAGAATATTTCAGAATAGACCAGATGCTTTCCAGCGATTATGAGACAAAGGTTAAGATCAACAAGAAGGAACTGCTGAATTGTATTGACAGGGCTACTCTGCTTGTGAAGGAAGGCGATAAGAAGCCTATTATCATCAATATACTTGATGAAAGTATGGAATTGAGGATTAATTCAATAGTTGGAAGCATGAATGAAGACATCGATATAGAAAAACAGGGCAAGGATTTGATGATTGGTTTTAATCCGAAGTTCCTGATTGATGCCCTTCGTGTGATTGATGATGAAGAGGTTGAGCTTTATATGGTAAATCCGAAGGCTCCCTGCTTTATAAAGAATCCTGAAGAAAGCTATATTTATTTGATACTTCCCGTGAATTTCTCAACGGTCAGTTAAGAACCGCCTTCATACGGCAGAATGAGAGGAAAGATGGAAACACTTCGTTTAAGAGATGATCATATCAAGCTTGGACAGGCCCTGAAGGCTGCGGGTTTGGTGGAATCCGGTGTGGACGCCAAATATGCGGTACAGGGCGGAGAAGTAAAAGTCAACGGACAGACAGAAACCCAGCGTGGTAAAAAGCTTGTTGCCGGGGATATTGTGGAGTATAAAGGAGAATCAATCAGGATAGAATGATTATTAAATCAATAGAGCTGGCGGATTACAGGAATTATAATTCTTTAAAGCTTGAATTTGACAGCGGTACAAATATTCTTTATGGAGATAATGCCCAGGGAAAAACAAATATTCTGGAAGCTATTTTTGTGGCGGCAACCACAAAATCTCATAAGGGAAGTAAGGACAGGGAAATTATCAATTTTGATAAAGAGGAAGCCCATGTCAGAACATATCTTGAAAAAGAAGGTGTTGAAACAAGGGTCGATATGCATCTTCGAAAGTCAGGTTCAAAGGGAATTGCCGTGGACGGACAGAAATTGAAAAAGGCTGCTGATTTAATGGGCCTTTGTAATGTTGTATTTTTTTCGCCGGAAGATTTGGGAATTATAAAAAACGGTCCTTCTGAGAGAAGAAGATTTGTGGATATGGAGCTGTGTCAGCTCGACAGCTTTTATCTTTATAATCTGAATCATTACAATAAAATTGTAAACCAGAGAAATAAACTTCTGAAGGATATGTATATGAATCCTGATCTAAAGGAAACTCTCGGCATCTGGGATATGCAGCTTGTTTCTTATGGCAGCAAAATTATAGAACGCCGTAAAATGTTTTCGGATCAGTTAAATGAAATTATTTATGATATACATAAAAAATTGTCCGGGGGTAAGGAAGAAATAAAGGTTCTTTATGAGCCTGACGTGGAAATAGAAGAGTTTGAAAGAAAATTGAAATACAGCCAGGACAGAGATATAAAGTCAAAAATGAGTTCGGTAGGTCCTCACAGGGATGATTTTTCCTTTGTGGTCGGAAATATTGATATCAGAAAATACGGTTCTCAGGGTCAACAGCGTACGGCGGCATTATCTTTAAAACTTTCTGAAATAGAGCTTGTAAAAAAGATAGCCAAAGATACGCCTGTTTTGCTGTTAGATGATGTGCTTTCGGAGCTGGATTCAAACAGGCAGAATTACCTTTTAAACAGTATAGGTGATATCCAGACGATCATAACCTGTACCGGACTGGAGGAATTTGTAAACAACAGATTTTCGATCAACAGGGTTTTCAGAGTTTCAGACGGAAATGTTAATTGTATAAGTGATCAAAATGAGAAAGAGGCATTGAATGAGTGAAGAAACCATGAACAATACAACCGTAGACCATGAATATGGTGCGGACCAGATTCAGATTCTGGAAGGACTTGAAGCCGTAAGAAAGCGTCCCGGCATGTACATAGGTACTACATCCAGCAGAGGTCTTCATCACCTTGTATATGAAATAGTTGACAATGCGGTGGATGAGGCGCTTGCCGGTTTCTGTGACACTATTGATGTGACTATCAATGAAGATGGTTCTGTCACGGTTATTGATAATGGACGCGGTATTCCTGTCGGCATTAATCACAAAGCGGGAATAGCCGCAGTTGAAGTTGTTTTTACAATATTGCATGCCGGCGGAAAATTCGGCGGCGGGGGATATAAGGTCTCCGGCGGCCTTCATGGTGTCGGCGCTTCTGTTGTAAATGCCCTTTCAAACTGGCTTGAAGTTGAAATATGTCAGGATGGCAAGGTATATAAGCAGCGTTATGAACGCGGACATGCCTGCTATTCGCTGAAAGAGATCGGAGTATGTCCTCCGGAAAAGACAGGTACAAAGATTACTTTTATGCCGGACGACACTATTTTTACGGAGACTACCGTGTTTGATTTTGATGTTTTAAAAGTAAGACTCCGTGAAATGGCCTTTCTGACAAAAGGTCTCCGTATAATTTTACGGGACAACAGAGTGGAAGAAAAGATAGCCGCAGATGTTGAAAACAGCCAGATAAATGAACTTCTTCAGCGTGCGGAAGCGGATAAAGAAGAAAGCGAACTTGAGGCAGCTGATAAAAATAGTGAAGAAATCTCAGAGAATGAGACAATTGTAAACAAACAGAAAAAGGTTGAATTTTATTATGAGGGAGGTATCAAAGAATTTGTTTCTTATTTGAACAGAAGCAAATCTCCCCTCTATGAAAACATTCTTTATTTTGAAGGTGAAAAAAATCATGTGTATGTTGAAGTAGCTTTCCAGCACAATGATTCCTACAACGAGAGTGTATTCAGTTTTGTAAACAATATTAATACTCCCGAGGGTGGAACCCATTTACAGGGTTTCCGTAATGCCATTACAAAAACCTTTAATGATTATGCAAGAAACGCAAAGCTTTTAAAGGATAGCGAGCCTAATCTGTCCGGTGAAGATATAAGAGAAGGTCTGACGGCAATTATCAGTGTTAAGATAGAGGATCCTCAGTTTGAAGGACAGACTAAGCAGAAGCTTGGTAACAGTGAGGCAAGAGGCGCGGTTGACAATATTGTCAGCGAACAGCTTACTTATTTTCTTGAGTTGAATCCTGCTGTTGCGAAATCTATCTGTGAAAAATCCATTCTTGCCCAGCGTGCAAGAGAAGCAGCGCGTAAGGCAAGGGATCTGACCAGAAGAAAAACTGCACTTGACGGTATGGCTCTTCCCGGAAAACTTGCGGACTGTTCCGACAAAGACCCTAAAAACTGTGAGATTTATATTGTTGAGGGAGATTCCGCAGGCGGAAGTGCAAAGACGGCGCGGTCTCGTGCAACCCAGGCAATTCTTCCGCTGAGAGGTAAAATTTTAAATGTAGAGAAGGCGAGACTGGATAAAATCTACGCCAATGCGGAGATCAAAGCTATGATCACAGCCTTTGGCACAGGCATTCACGATGATTTTGATATCAGTAAGCTTCGTTATAATAAAATCATCCTGATGACAGATGCGGATGTGGACGGCGCTCATATCAGTACCCTGCTGCTGACTTTTATCTATAGATTTATGCCTGAATTGATCAAGCAGGGACATGTATTTTTGGCGAAGCCTCCTCTTTATAAGCTGGAGAAGAACAAGAAAATATGGTACGCCTACAGTGATGAGGAGCTTGATACTATCCTGCAGGAGGTAGGAAGAGATCAGAACAATAAAATTCAGCGGTACAAAGGTCTTGGTGAGATGGATGCGGAACAGCTCTGGGAAACTACCATGGATCCTGAAAGGAGAATTTTACTTCGAGTCAATTATGACGAAGAGATGGAATCTGAAATTGATTTGACCTTCACCACTTTGATGGGAGATAAGGTAGAGCCAAGACGTGAATTTATTGAGGAAAACGCTAAATTTGTTAAGAACCTGGATAAACAGGCTTAAAATGTCTAAGGAGTGTGTGTAAACACCCCTCCCTTAGACGGAAAGAGGAACTATGAACGACGATATTTTTGATAATGTCCGGGAGACGGATAAAATCCATGAAGTCGATTTAAAAGAGAGGATGGAAACCTTTTATATCGATTATGCCATGAGCGTGATTGCATCCCGTGCTCTCCCGGATGTGAGAGACGGTCTGAAGCCGGTTCAGCGCCGTGTGTTATATTCCATGATAGAACTGAACAACGGTCCCGACAAACCACACCGTAAGAGTGCGCGTATTGTCGGTGACACAATGGGTAAATATCATCCTCATGGTGACAGTTCTATTTACGGTGCCCTGGTAAATATGGCTCAGGACTGGAATATGCGTTATCCTCTCGTTGACGGTCACGGAAACTTCGGTTCCATGGACGGCGACGGTGCGGCAGCAATGCGTTATACGGAGGCAAGGCTTTCAAAGATTTCCATGGAACTTCTTGCCGATTTAAACAAGGATACGGTTGATTTTGAGCCTAACTTTGACGATACGGAGAAGGAACCCGTAGTTCTGCCCAGCCGTTACCCAAATCTTCTGGTAAACGGTACAACCGGTATTGCCGTCGGCATGGCTACAAATATTCCTCCTCACAATCTGCGTGAGGTTATTTCAGCTCTCACAAAAATGATTGATAACAGGGTGGAAGAGGGAAGAGAGACATCTATTGAAGAAATTCTTGAGATTGTCAAAGCTCCGGATTTTCCTACCGGCGGTATAATTCTCGGCACCAGAGGGTGTGAAGAGGCATACAGAACAGGCCGTGGAAAAGTAATTGTACGCGCGGTTACAAATATAGAATCTCTTCCTAACGGCAAGAATCAGATAATTGTCACCGAGCTGCCTTACATGGTAAATAAGGCAAACCTTATTATTAAGATTGCAGAGCTTGTTAAGCTGAAAAAGATTGACGGAATCACGGATATAAGGGATGAGTCCAACCGCGAGGGTATCAGGGTTGTGATCGAGCTCCGGAAGGATGTTAACGCCAATGTGATCTTAAATCATCTATACAAACATACACAGCTTCAGGATACCTTTGGTGTCATTATGCTGGCTCTGGTGAATAATGAGCCTAAGGTTATGAATCTGCTGGATATGATGACTCAATACCTGAAACATCAGGAGGAAGTAGTCACCAGACGGACAAAATATGACCTGAATAAGGCGGAGGAAAGAAATCATATTCTTGAGGGTTTGTTGAAGGCCCTGGATTTTATAGATGAAGTGATTTCAATCATCCGTGGCAGTGAAAATACACAGGTTGCCAAGGAAAGGCTGATGGAGCGCTTTGAACTATCAGATGTACAGGCTCAGGCAATTGTTGATATGCGTCTGCGCGCTCTCACAGGTCTGGAAAGAGAGAAGCTTGAAAATGAGCATAAGGAGCTTGAAATCCGCATTGGGGAGTTGAAAGCAATTTTGGCTGACGAGAAGATTTTGCTGGGTGTCATAAAAACGGAAATGACCGAAATTTCCGATAAGTTCGGAGATGACAGACGCAGTAAGATCGGATATGATGAGTTTGATATTTCCATGGAAGATCTGATTCCCAATGAAAATACAGTTATTGCCATGACAAATCTGGGTTATATCAAGCGTATGACCGTGGATAATTTTAAGGCTCAGAACAGGGGCGGCAAAGGTATTAAGGGGATGCAGACCATCGATGATGATTTCATCGAGGATTTGCTGATGACAACTACCCACCATTACCTGAATTTCTTTACAAATATGGGCCGCATTTACCGCCTGAAGGCATATGAAATTCCGGAAGCGGGAAGAACTGCCCGAGGAACAGCTGTCATTAACCTGTTACAGCTGAATCCCGGAGAGAAAATTACGGCCATGATTCCCATTAAGGAATATGACGACAGTAAAAATCTGTTTATGGTGACAAAGTCAGGCACCGTGAAGAAAACGCCGCTGCGGGAGTATTCAAATGTCCGGAAAAACGGCCTTACTGCCATTAACCTGAAAGATGATGACGAATTGATTGAAGTAAAGACCACAAATCAGGACAGCGAAATATTCCTTGTGACAAAGCAGGGTATGTGTATCCGGTTTAAGGAGACGGATGTACGGGCTACCGGCAGGTCATCTATGGGCGTGATCGGCATGAATATCGCTGACGGAGATGAAATTGTTGGCATGCAGCTTCAGACTCAGGGAGAATATCTTCTGTTTGTATCTGAAAACGGCATGGGCAAGCGCACTCCATTAAATGAATTTACGATTCAGAAGCGTGGCGGTAAAGGTGTCAAATGTTATAAAATTACCGAAAAAACCGGTGATGTGGTAGGCGTTAAAGCGGTGAACGACGACCATGAGATTATGATGATCACCACAGAAGGTATCATTATTCAGCTCCGTATGGAGGATATTTCTATCCTGAAAAGGATTACTTCCGGCGTCAAGATGATAAATCTTGAAAATGGCGTCAAAGTTGCTCAGATCGCAAAAGTGAGAGAAAAAATATCTAACGGCGAGCAGGAATTTGAAAACGCTGAGGATGCAATGGAGGAAATTCCCGAAGAGGAAGGAAATGAATCAGAATAGCCACAGTAAAAATTGTAATAAAAAGCAGGACGGGATGAAAATCTCGTCTTGTTTTCCGTGATAGTAATGCAGGACCCCGTAATTTAATATAAAATTGATAAAATAAAACAGGTTTATTCGCACACATGTGACCCTGACTCTAATACACATCTCCGAGCCAACGATACTCCTGAGC
>CAMWJV010000133.1 GCA_947174665.1 uncultured Lachnospiraceae bacterium | reverse complement strand
CCAGACTGCTGATGGGGTTAGTTATATACCTTGACAGGATATAGATACCGACCCCCCCCAGTGCCAAAAGTACGCTCAGAGCAGTACGGTATTGTGTTACCAGGTTCTGTCTTATCTGATAAATCTCCGTCAGTTCCCGACACATTCCAAGGTAAACCGGCGTTTCGGTCTCCGCAACAGATATATTTATCAAAAAAAAGCCCGCCTCCGTACGGCTGACCTTATAACAGGAACCTCTGGTTCCTCTCAAGCCCTCCCTGAGAGTTTCAGACTCCTCCTGAAGTCCCTTTTCGATTAAATACTCTCCGCCGTGTACCCACGCCGCATCATCCAGCACAAAACAGTGACTGCCGTCCCGCTCCACGCCGTCCAGTATGCTGTCAAGAGTGCGGCTGATGGCATACTCCTCCCCGTACTCCTGCGTGGACTGATAACCCATCTCAAAAAGAACCCTGAACATTCTGCTTTCGCTGTTCCCGCGCTTGATCTCTCTGTCCAGCAGGGCGGAAAAATCCGAGGAAAGCATCCAACAGCCAAACAGGGTAAAAATCAGCGTCAGCAATGCGGTTGTAGTCAAAAATAATTTGTTTGCGAATTTCAACTTCCGTCCCTGCCCTACTCGTTCCTTCCGCTTTCCAGCCGATAGCCGACCTTGTAAACCGCAGCAATCTCCTTGTCCCAGCCCAGCTTCTTTTTCAGCCGCTGGATATGCAGATCCACCGTCCTGCTCTGCCCCATGTAATCGCCGCCCCAGACCGTCTCATACATAGTCTCCCTGTATAACGCAATGTTCTGGTTCCTGGCAAGCAGGAGCAGCAGATCAAATTCTTTCATAGTCAGGGGAATTTCTCTTCCGTTCCGTGTGACTGCTCTTGAAGCCGTGTCAATGACCACATCATGAACCTCCAGCACAGTCTCTGCCTTGTGATAGCGGCGCAGCACCGCCTCCACTCTGGCAAGCAGCTCCACAATTTCAAAGGGCTTGGTCAGATAGTCATCCGCACCCATTTTCAAGCCCTTGACTTTGTTATCCGTAGTTCCCAGAGCAGTCAAAAAGATGACCGGCAGCTCCAGTGTCCTGGCGTAGTCCATCAGCTCATATCCGTTGATGCCCGGAAGCATGATGTCCAGCAGCACAAGGTCAAATCGCCCGCTGTCCATCAGATCCGCGGCCTTTTCCCCATCCGGTGCCCATACACACTCGTAGCCGGCTCTGCACAAATTCATTTTTATCAGCTTTGCAATAGGCTCCTCGTCCTCCGCAATTAAAATCTTGATCATCGTACACCACCTGTCCTGCGCTCTGGTTTTGCCTTGCGCATTGGTTTTGTCTTGCGCCCATTATATTTCAGAGTTGTATCTGAATTGTATCGGTGTGCGACCGGCACATTACTCCTCCGCCTCCATGAAATACAGCCGGGAACCGAAATCCGGGAAAAATCTCACCTGGTCACTGTAGCCTGTTGACGCAAAAGCCGCTTTCAGCTTAACGCCGTGATACATCAGCTCATCCCCGCAGACCATACAGTCCTCCGTCTCCCCGTCCATCTTCACAAAATGAGAAATCAGGTTGTGGGTCAGGGAATCCTGCTTAATGTGAACCGGCGAGACCAGATTCACAAGGTCTCCGAAATCCTTAAGGTTGTACTTCAGATTTCTGTTATAGAAATGGTAACAGGCCTCTTCATCCAGGCCTTTTGCCCTGTAACAGGAAAATGACGTGTTAGGCACCACCAGCTTCTGAAACAACAGCCCCACTGCCTTCTTTTTATCCGGGGATACACAGGTCCATTCCATGATATTTTCCCCGTTAATGCCGATGGCCGAATGATAGCCTTGACCGTCGCCGTCCCCGAAGTTTCTTCCCCGGTAAAAGTCTCCGAACTGCAACACATCACGCCATTGCTTGTAAAGGGCAATCTGAACCTTTACAGCTTCCAAATCTTCTTTTTTCATATCACAGAAATTGCACTCATAACCGCAGATACCGAAGGCGGCAACATGAAACCGGGTCTCAAGAGGCGTTACCCTGAGTGTCTGATGGTTGGGACAGGAGGAAACATGTGCGCTTACCACAGACATGGGATAGCCGTAGCTGTAACCGTTCTGTATCTCCGTCCGGCAGAGTGCGTCCGTGTTGTCGCTGGCCCAGATCTGTGGGAAATAACAGAGAATTCCCAGATCAAACCGGTTGCCCCCGGAACAGCATCCCTCAAACAGGATTTTGGGAAAGGCTTCCGTCAGTTCCTTCATACAGCGGTACAGCCCGCACACATAGCGGTGCAGCGTCTCGCCCTGGCGCTCCGGCTCCAGACATTTGGCATAAACGTCCGAAAAAATGCGGTTCATATCCCATTTTACATAAGAGATGTCCGCCGACGAGAACACCTTTTTCATCTCCGTGATAATATAGTCCTGAACCTCAGGGTTTGCCAGGTCCAGAACCCGCTGATTTCTTCCCTCCGAGTGGCCTTTGCCAGGCAGATCCATCGCCCACTCCGGATGTGCCTTATAAAGTCTGCTCTTTACATTCACCATTTCCGGCTCAACCCAGATACCGAAGTCCAGCCCCAGAGCCTTTACCTTACCACAAATTCCCTTAAGGCCTCCGGGAAGCTTCTTCAGGTTGACCTCCCAATCACCCAGGGAACCAGTCTCGTCCGTCCGTTCTCCGAACCAGCCGTCATCCATGACAAAGAGCTCAATGCCCGCTTCCTTCCCGGCCTTCGCCAGATTCAGCAGCTTCTTCTCGTTGATATTGAAGTAAGCCGCCTCCCAGCTGTTCAAAAGCACGGGGCGCACCTTCCGTTTCCAGGCTCCCCTCACGATATGCTCTCTGACAAAACGGTGCATACACAGACTCATGCCGTTAAAGCCTTTATGAGAAAATGCCGCTACTGCCTCCGGCGTCTCAAAGTCCTCCCCAGGCCCAAGCGTCCAGGAAAAGGACTGAGGATTGATGCCGGCTGCCAGCCTTGTCTTGCCGAAGCCGCTGACCTCCGCCGCCTCATAATGATTTCCGCTGTAAATTAGATTAATGCCCCAGCACTCCCCGTAATCTTCTGTGGTATGCTCCTTTGAGAGCATTACAAAAGGGTTCGCCCGGCTTGAGGAGACTCCCGCGTAGGAAGTGTTCACAAGCTTTCCCGCCCGAAGCCTGGTATCCGTGCGCTTCATCTCCCTGGCCCAGCTCCCGTTAAAGGAGGTAAACACAAAATCCGCCGCCGAAAAATCCAGCTGCATGCTCATGAGGCGTTTTAGCGTCACGTTTTCCTCACTTGTGTTTATCAGCCTTGCGCTCCTGGTGATCACGTCGCACTCCGGATAGACACAGTAATGCAGTTCCAGGGTCAGGCCGTAACCCTTGTCCTTCAGCCGAATCAGCAGATGCTCCACTTTGCCGTCCTCGCTGTAGGAACCGGGAAGCAGGCCGTAATCCGGTTTACTGTCCGAAATTTCAAAGGAATCGTACAGGAAATCCGAGGTAAAGCTTCCGTCGGCATGTACCACCTCTATGAAGGGCTCCCTGATATCGCCTTTGCCGTAGGAGGAAATCTCAAGGCACATATCCTCCAGACCCAGATTTTTGTGTTCGTCGTCGTACCAGACTCCGTTGCCCGGAGCAAAGGGATGCTTTTCCCGCAATGCCTCCGTGTCCCGAAAATGAATCCTCCTGCCGTAATACAGGTGCTCCAAATGCCCAGTGTCCATGATCTCAAAAATATAGGATGTGTGCTCTGTTTCCAGTGTAAAAACGCCGTTCTTTTTCTCTATCATTTTTCCTCTCATTCTACTATTCCTGCAGTGTCAGGGTGCAGGAATAGTGTACACAGGTTTTGCCGATTAAACTACTAGTATTTTATCATATGTTATAGTAAACTACAAGCATACGGAACAACCGAGTGCAGCTGTATCTGGACGAGCAAAAATGATTCCCTGTCCATACAGAAAATCAAAGGGGCAGATTTTTCAGTCTGCCCCTGCTTTTTGTTCGCCTGACGGACTTTATTTTCTTCAGTCCGCACCTTTTCTTGTCTTCAGCTGTGTCGTAATCTCCGCCAGCTTCTCATCCGTAAGGATATACTTCTTCTTAAAGATAACGATTGCCACCAGCAATACGACGATGGGGATCAGCGTCATGCACATCCGAAGTCCCATCTGGGAGCTGCCGCTGATCGTGGCAACTGCATCCTCATCCTCACTGATGTTGAAGATTGCCAGTACAATGGAAGCTATCAGCGCGGAAATACCGGAGGCCAGCTTCACAACAAAGGTCTGCATGGAAAAGATCACTGACTCATCACGCCGGTTATTTTTCACTTCCCCGTAATCCACCGTATTGGCGAGAAAAACGGTCACAATTACATTCATCATACCGATAGCCGACATGATCAGAAAAGCAGGAATCAACAGCCAGTAAATGCTGGTTGCACCACTGAAGGAAATGATAAGCAGTACCACATATCCGGCCATTGCCATAAAAAAGCTGATGTAGAATATCTTCATTGTGTTCATGATTTTCCGAAGCAGAGGAAACAACAGCATCATAGCCAGAATCTGGAAACCGCCGCCAAAGGTATTGAAAGATGTACAGTCATTCCGCCAGGTATCAGGACCGCTGAAGTCATATTTGAAGAAAAACAGCACCAGATTAGAGGTAATGTACAATGCAGTGTTGATCAACACGATCGCGATCACCATCGTCATCGCCTGGTCATTCCGCACCAGCGCGCTGAACATCTCCTTTACCGACGAGGAATGCATATCCACCGATGATTTTTCCTTAATAAGCGAACAGGTAATTATAATGAAGATCACAAAAAGGATTGCTATGATCAGCGCAAAATATTTATAGCCAATCCGTTCTATCTCCCTGTCCGTTGTCCCGCCGAAAAACTTTCCGATTGCTGCAACTGTATTTATTGTAATGATAGTAATGAGTGCAGAGCCAACTCCCGCGCAGGAGCGTGCCAGTGCGGAAAGATTTTCCCTCTCTTTTCCACTCTCCGTAAACGCCGGCACCATAGACCAATATGGGATATCCATCATAGTATACGTGACGCCCCAAAGGATATATGTCACAGCGGCATAAGCCACCAGTCCGCTGCCGTTTAAGGCAGGGGGGGCTGAAAACATGAGGAACAGAATCACAGCATTTGACAGGGTTCCGATAAAAAGCCATGGCCGGAACTTTCCGAACTTTGTCTTGGTCTTTGCCACCAGTACTCCCATGATGGGGTCATTGAAAGCGTCAAAAACACGGGCTGCAAACAGAATAATGCCCATTGCCACTGTATTAATCCCCATAATATCCTTGTAATAGTACAGGATATAGGTGGCCGACAGCATGTAGACCATATCCTTTCCTACTGCACCGATTCCGTAGGCAAACTTCTCCGTCCCGGACAATCTCTTTTTTGTTTCCATCCTACTTTCCCTCCTTTTTTCTTCCCATTGCAAGTTTGACAACCTCATAGGCTCCGTCATAGATCCCTGCCTTTTTATTGCGAATGATATTTTCACACATATTGCAGAAATATTCCTTTTCCTCCAGGAACAGCTGCATCATCTGCAAGGTATGCGGAATGTCACGGCATTCCAAAGTGCCGTCCCCGATTTCCGCCGAGTGAATAGCTCCCCACTGCTCATGTCCGCCGACCCTCTTGATAAACAGCTTCGGCACGGGATAAAATGCCAGCTCGCTTGGCTTTGTCACCAGTACGTCACAACTCCTCATCAACAGGTTTGTACAGTACACCGCCTCAAAAATATTTTTATGCCAGAAGCCATGAATTCCTTCTACATTACCTGTCAGGGCGTCCTCCGCAAATGCTTTCGTATCCTGCCAGTCTCCGAAGTGCTCTGTGGAAAGCTTCTTCATCTCCGGAATCTGTCCGCAAAGCTCCTCCCATACATTTTTGTAATCCCCCACATTGATATACAGGGCTGCTTTTTTCTTCTGAATCATGGGAAGCAGATACCTGATGATCTCCGCAAAAATCTCTCTCTGTGCCCCTGCACCACCAATCGTGAGCAGGAACCGCATTGGCTCTCCGTTTTCTTTTCTTGCCTTTCGTGCGGCACAGTCAACCTCGATGTTGCTCACCAGCTCATGATCGATATAGTGTCCCGTATAAGTCAAGGCATCCTCAGGCATGGGCTTCAGTACATCCTTTCCCTGCATACCGTTCAGGATACGGTAGCCCTGAAATGCATAATGAGTCTGTACCGTGTGGAGAGCTCCCTCCGCAAGATGCAGCGCCATGGGCCAGTTGTCAGGAATGGCGTTTACCACATTTTTCATACCTGCGTGAAGAGCCGCCTGTGCAGGCCAGACGTGGGTGGCAACCACAGGAATATCCTTTGGCACATTCCGGTAGACTGTTGCCATCAGCTCTGCGTTTTTCTGGTCCGAGGCATTGTAGGAAAGTCTGCGAAATCCCTCGTAGTTCATGGGCTCCCAGACCAGGCGGTTGAACAGCCTGCTCTTCTGGGATATTCTTGAACCCAAAGAGTACAAGTCATTCTGGGCGCTGATGATCTGTGTACACAATGTCTGGGGATAGGAGTTCAGATCCATCCAGTAGGGCTTGCAGCCCAGTGCATTTGCGGCGGAGGCTATGGCCATGGAAATACGGTAATGTCCGAAGCCCATCCGAATATTCCCCACGATGATTCCCTTTTCCCTGTCAAAGCCATCCGGTGCCGATTCCAAGTCTTCTGCTTTCCCGTCCGCCGATCCTTCTCCCAGCCTGATCTCACTTACTCCCAGGATATCTCCGATGGCGGGAGTATCCGCCAGCTTCACGGGATAACTGAATCCGGAATCGTCGCCGAATTTCTTCACATACTTTCTTTTGGATTTCACAGCCTTTTTGTAAACTGAGACGCTCATTTTGTTGCCGAAAATCTCTCTGGATCTGTCTGTCATGTCTTTCCTCTCCCTTTCTGTTATTTTTATATCACACTAATTCTTCTCACACTTTTCACTGCGGTGTACCGCAATTCCATCCACAAGTATATCTACTACCATCTCAAGAGCTTCTACATATCCCATATCATTCCGTATCAGAATGTCCCGCCGGAAAAACTGCTCCAGAGATGCCTCCAGCATCATTTTTACAAGTGGAATGCTGACCTGTCGAACGACGCCTTCCTCAATGCCCTGCTCCAGAAGCGAAATGGTGCTCTCCCATCCCGTCTCCAGCCGTTCCTCAACCTTTTGATAAATGGCGGGATATTTATCCTTCAGCATATAAAGTTGCCGAAAATCCACATTTTTATAGCTCTCCGGCATAACACCCAGTATTTTTCTGATTTTTTCCAGAGTGTTCAGCGTCTCATCCGCCAAAACCTGCTTTTCACTCTCCTTTATGGAATCAAACAGGTAATCCACCATATCCATAAACAGGGCATTTTTGTCTTCAAATACCGTATATATGGTTTTCTTGCTGATATTCAACGTCCTTGCAATATCATCCATGGTAAACTTAATGCCCTTCCGATTGAATACCTCCAGCGTTCCCTCCAAAATCGTCTCCCGCAGCTCCATTCTTCTGTCTCCTGACTTCTATTTTCTGACTTCTATCTCCTATATCCAACCTTCTGTTTCCTGTCTTTCTATATATCTGCTACTTTATATGCTCATATCTCCATACCAACAGATCTCTTTATCTCATTTTAAATTAGCAATCAAGGAAACTGATTTTTACGTTTTGGTTTCCTTGATTATATCATCGTTTGCTTCTTTATACAAGAAACTCTTTTTACAAAATTAGTTTCCTGATTTTAGTAATTTCTACCAAAACCGCAAAGGGCACAATACAGTCCGAGATAAGGGCAAGTACTTCAATGATCAGGTCATTCGAACACTTTCTGCCGGGAAACATATGATAATACTAACCAAAATGAAACGGAAAGGACGCGAAATGCAAGATTATAAGTACGATAATAATATTGACAAATTCCCTGTCGCCATGGCATATGTTCCCTGGCAGGAATTTGACAGATTGTTTGAAGACCTGGAAGAAGCATATTATACCGGAACCATATTCCCCTGTCTGGATAAACCTTTCACGGGAAGGAGATGTGTATAATGGGCCGGAAAGAACAGCTTTTAAAGGACATTGGAATTGTGAGTTTTGTGGTGGTGGAGCTTACCCTCTATCTTGACACACATCCCACAGACCGCAACGCTATGGAGTATTTTAACCATTACAACAACATTCGCAAACAGATGACAAAAGAATTCTCCACAAAGTATTATCCTTTGACCCTGGATATGACGGAATGCAGCAAAGACTGGAGATGGGGCGCAGCCCCTCTGCCATGGGAAGGAGAGTGCGGTTAAATGTGGAATTATGAAAAAAGACTTGAATTTCCTGTAAACATTAAGGAGCCTAACGCGAAACTGGCTCAGGTCATCATATCGCAGTATGGCGGACCGGACGGCGAGATGGGCGCAAGTATGCGTTATCTCTCTCAGCGTTACTCCATTCCCTATCGTGAGGTTGCGGGACTTCTGACGGACATCGGTACGGAGGAACTGGCACATCTGGAGATGGTGGCGGCTATCGTGCACCAGCTTACCCGGAATCTGACCATGGAGGAAATCGAAAAAAGCGGTTTTGCCAATTATTATGTGGATCACACTGTGGGCGTATGGCCTCAGGCTGCCAGCGGTTTTCCCTTTACCGCAGCTCAGTTCCAGGTGACGGGAGATCCCATCACTGATCTGACAGAGGACATGGCGGCAGAACAAAAAGCACGTACCACCTACGACAACATCCTGCGCCTCATAAAGGAGCCTGATGTCTGCGAGCCCATTAAGTTCCTGCGCCAGCGTGAAATCGTACACTTCCAGCGTTTCGGTGAAGCGCTGCGCATCGTGCAGGATAGGCTAAACAGCAAGAACTTCTATGCATTCAATCCTGCCTTTGACAGGTGCGAAAATTGTAACGATACACCGAACTGCGGATGCAATAATTAATAAAAGGAAGGCTGCTCTTATGGCTAATCGCCGATAGAGCAGCCTTCTCTCAAAATTTTCTCTACTTCCTTTTCATATAACATTTAGCTAGAGCTTCCGACAAATTATCATCACAGTATATCTTATCAAAATCATTAACAGATAATTGTGTAATCTGTTCCCCATTCCAAAGTGCCTCTTCACTTGCCTCATATACTTCGCGAGTGACCCTGTCTCCAATGATTTCTTTCACATCTCCGCTGGTTTCATCGCGAATGATATCTGAGACATTTACATAATACTCATAGCTG
>CAMWJV010000132.1 GCA_947174665.1 uncultured Lachnospiraceae bacterium | reverse complement strand
TAGTATGCGTATTGATTGCAGCAGTATGTATTCCTGTTCAATTATTGGAACTTGGAGAAGAAATCGGCTGGCGGGAATACCTGCTTCCAAAGCAGATCGCAGTGTATGGAGTAAAAAAAGGAATATTATTAAATGGATTCTATTGGGGAATCGCTCACTTGCCATTGATTTATTTTGGTTTCAATTACAGTTCGGAAAATGCAGGCGCACCGTGGAGTAATATGTTTATGATGATGCTTGTGTGTTTGGCATTAGGTGTAATATGCTCTTATGTTATGGTGCGCAGCAACAATGTTATGTATTGTGCAATTATTCATGGAGTAGTTAATGTAATAGGCGAAATTCCGGTTTTCATTTCAACTTCAGGAAAAAACGGATTATTAGGGCCTAATCCGACAGGACTGATCAGTATGTCCGGATTAATACTATGCGCAATTATAATGTTCATGCGGTTGCTGACAGTACCTCTTGATTTGTGCAAAAAATAGTAATATAATGCTCAGTGTAAATAAAGGTAAAATTCTTCGGGGTTGGGTGTGATTCCCTACTGGCGGTAAAGTCCGCGACCCGGGGTAGAAAAGTGTGAAGGAACTCACTAAGCTCGTGCCGAATTTTATTCGGCATGGTATCTCACTAAGCGAGTTCACGCGCTGCAGCGCAGAGCTTCTTCACACCGAAGAATCGCAAGAGAAGAGATTCTTCCTTCTGTGTGTTGGTGCTGACGTGGCTGGCATGGACAGGAGGTTTTCGACCCGGCTGACTCGGTGAAAGTCCGGGACCAACAGTAAAGTCTGGATGAGAGAAGAAAGTTTCGGCTGTTTTTCCTGTTTTCGGGAGCTGCGGCCGACGACAGCGCATGTAAACCCCGAACCTGTATGGTTCGGGGTTTTTGGCGGATTGAAGACGAAGTAAGTGACGATCAGTCCTGCGCGCAAGAAGAATTTTCCGAAAAAAAATCGGAGGAAATGAAAATGAACAATCTGTTTCAAAGTGTTGCTGACAATCTGCTTTATGTATTGGGGTTTCTGCTGGTCATTGCCGCGTTGTTTGTGGTTGCGTACCTTCTGGAAAAGGCGGCGCAAAAAAAGAACGGCATCAGCGAGAAGATGTTTAACACTCGGAAAACTGCCGTGATCGGCATGTTTTCCGCTATTGCCGCCATACTTATGCTGTTTGAGTTCCCGCTGCCTTTTGCCCCCGCCTTTTACGAGCTGGATTTCAGCGAACTCCCTATTTTGGTGGGTACGTTCGCCTTTGGACCGGTGGCGGGAGTGATGATGGAGTTTGTGAAGATTTTGCTGAAGCTGCTCTTCAAGGGGACATCTACTGCTTTTGTGGGTGACCTTGCCAATTTTGCGGTAGGCTGCAGCTTTATTCTTCCGGCATCAGTGGTATACAGCTTCAGGAAGAACAAAAAGAGCGCGGTGATTGCCTGCGTGGCGGGAACTCTGTGCATCACCATTTTCGGCACAGCCTTCAATGCAGTTTATCTGCTTCCCGCTTTTTCCAGGCTTTACGGAATACCCCTGGACAGTCTGCTGGCCATGGGAATGGAGGCGAACGGTCTGGTAAAGGAGGGCAGCATCGTCAGCTTTGTGGTTGCCTGTGTCGCTCCCATGAACCTGATCAAGGGCGCCAGCGTGTCGCTGGTAACTATGCTGATCTATAAACCTTTAAGTCCTGTCATCAAGGGCAGGCATTGAAGTATCCGTATGCCGGTGACAGTTAAGGATGCTTTTGTTGAAATGATAAGATATATGTGATAGACTTATAGCGACAAATCGAAATGAGGAGAGTCATATCATGAGTGAAATACTGAAATTTGCCAACAGGGAAGAATTCCGTGAATGGCTCCGTGATAATTGCCTTTTAAGTGCTGGTGTATGGCTTTTATTTGGCAAGACCGGCGGGCCGGAAACAATCAAAGCAGGGGAAGCACTGGAAGAAGCTCTATGCTTCGGTTGGATTGACGGGCAGATGGAAAAGATCGATGACAAAACCTATAAAAAGTATTTTTCTCTGCGCAGAGAGAATAGCAAATGGTCAGAGAAAAACAAGGCATTGGTGAAAAGCCTTGAAGAACGAGGGCTGATGACTGATTTCGGCAGGAAGAAGATAGATGAGGCCAGGAAAAACGGCCAGTGGGACGCTCAAAACCCTCTGGCAATCATTACAGAGGAACAGATTGCCAGTCTGTCTGTACTGCTGGAAGAGTATGAACCCGCCCACACAAATTTTCTGGCCATGCCCCCATCTGTAAAGAAAACCTATACGCGAGCATATCTCGACGCAAAGACAGATGCAGGGCGGGAAAAACGAATTGCCTGGATGGTAGACAGGCTCAATAAAAATCTAAAACCAATGTAATCTATTTGAAAGGAGTATCACTATGGATGAATTAAAATCTATCATGGAAAAATTTGTTGCATCCGGATCGATGACAAAACCTATAAAAAGTATTTTTCTCTGCGCAGAGAGAATAGCAAATGGTCAGAGAAAAACAAGGCATTGGTGAAAAGCCTTGAAGAACGAGGGCTGATGACTGATTTCGGCAGGAAGAAGATAGATGAGGCCAGGAAAAACGGCCAGTGGGACGCTCAAAACCCTCTGGCAATCATTACAGAGGAACAGATTGCCAGTCTGTCTGTACTGCTGGAAGAGTATGAACCCGCCCACACAAATTTTCTGGCCATGCCCCCATCTGTAAAGAAAACCTATACGCGAGCATATCTCGACGCAAAGACAGATGCAGGGCGGGAAAAACGAATTGCCTGGATGGTAGACAGGCTCAATAAAAATCTAAAACCAATGTAATCTATTTGAAAGGAGTATCACTATGGATGAATTAAAATCTATCATGGAAAAATTTGTTGCATCCGGCTGGGATTTAATATCTGTTCCGGCCCAACAGTGGTTAGACGGAAAAGTTGATAAGGACACTTTAACATCGGCAATAAAGCAGGCAGATAAAGAATGTGGGAGTTGTGGCTGCGATTTGGACCCACTCTACAAAAGAGCTTTAGAGTTGATTTAGCAGCGTACTCCCTTTTTCGCGTGATGCGGATGATAGTGGTCATTCTCGGTAAGATTCTCTTGCATTTTGAGTTTACTTAATGTAAAATTTTATGCTGAAAGCTGTTTGGTGTTGGAGGACAGGCATGATTGAACTGGATGTAAAGATAGAAGCAAATGATTTGTATGACTATATGCTGAGGCATTCCTACAACAGCGCAGTGGGAATCATCGGAAGCTGTTTCGGAGCGCTGATCATCGTGCTGGCGGTGCTGACAACACAGTGGATTTACCTGATATTTGGGCTGATCATACTGCTTTATCTGCCCTGGACGTTGTTTTTCAGAAGCAAGCGGCAGGTATTGAGCAATCCCAGCTTCCAGCAGCCGCTCCATTATCTGTTGGATGACCAGGGGCTTACGATTTCCCAGGGGGAGGATTCTGTGCAATATCTCTGGGAGGAGATGCACAAGGCGGTATCTACCGGGAGAAGCATCATTCTCTATACCTCGCCCATGAATGCCACTATATTTCCCAAGAGGCAGCTGGAGGATCAGAAGATTGCGGTGATCGAGATGATTTCAACGCATATGCCGCCCGCAAAAGTCAGGATTCGGAGCTGAGGCTAAAGTTCCAAATATTGAAATTAGTACCCGCTAAAGCGGGCATACGGGTGTAGATATGGATGAATTCAGTGTGGAAAATATGCGGGAGCAGCTGGAAAACGCAGGAAGAGCCGTTTTGGAGACCCGGAATCCGGAGGAAACCTTTGAACTGGGAAAGTGTCTTGGGAAAGCCGCTTATGCCGGACAGGTCTGTACCCTGATCGGAGAGCTCGGAGTGGGAAAGACCGTTTTCACTCAGGGATTTGCGGCGGGGCTTGGCGTTGACGGGCCGGTCAGCAGCCCTACATTTACCATTTTGCAGATATATGATGACGGACATCTGCCCTTTTATCACTTTGATGTATACCGTATAGCCGATGTGGAAGAGATGGAGGAGATTGGCTATGAGGAATGCTTTTACGGAGAAGGGGTTTCACTGATAGAATGGGCGAATCTGATAGAGGAGATTCTGCCGGAGCAATATACTCGGATCACGATAGAAAAAGATTTGGAACAGGGCTTTGACTACCGCAGGATCACGCTTCAGAGGATTGGATGAGCTTATGAAAATACTTGGGTTGGACAGTTCCGGGCTTGTGGCGGGTGTCGCAATCGTGGAGGATGGGGTTTTGCTGGCGGAGTATACCACCGATTATAAGAAGACCCATTCCCAGACACTGCTTCCTATGCTGGACGAGCTGCGGACTATGATTGAACTGGATATGAGTACGGTGGACGCCATTGCGGTGGCATCCGGGCCGGGCTCTTTCACGGGGCTGCGCATCGGTTCCGCAACGGCGAAAGGCCTGGGGCTTGCGCTGAAAAAGCCGTTGGTAGAGGTGCCCACTCTGGAGGGGCTTGCCTGGAATCTCTGGGGGACTGACCGTGTTGTATGCCCTTTGATGGATGCCAGGCGGAATCAGGTCTATACGGCGGCATATGAGTTTGTGTCCGCAGGAGAGAACTTTGAACTTAAGGTGTTGATACCCCAGAGCCCGTCGGATATTGAGGCGATGCTGGAAAAGCTGAACGGGCTGGACAGGCCGGTGATCTTTCTGGGGGATGGAGTGCCTGTATACATGGAACTTATCCGGCAAAAAATTAAGGTAGAATACAGTATTGCGCCTGCCGGAAACAACAGGCAGCGGGCAGGCAGCGTGGCGGCCCTGGGTGCGGTTTACTATGCCGCAGGGAAGACGGTGGACGCCGCAGAACATCGCCCGGAGTACCTCAGAAAGAGTCAGGCGGAGCGGGAAGAGGAAATGAAGGCTTTTTAAGGCCGGAGATGCTATGTGGAGGAAGGTCAGTGGAGATTACAGTCAGAGAACTGCTTGAGGAAGATATACCAAGACTTGCGGAGATTGAGGCAGAATCTTTTTCCATGCCCTGGTCAGCGCAGGATTTTAAAAATCTGCTGTCTTATTCTTACTGCAATTATGTTGTAGCGGTGGCAGACGGCCAGGTGGCAGGCTGCTGCGGGTTTTCCAATGCATGCGGCGTGGCGAATATTGACAATGTAGTGGTGGCGGCGGATTTCAGAGGGAAGGGAATTGCTCAGATGATGCTTCAGGAGTTGATTGCAGCGGGAGAAGCGGAGCAGGTGGAAGCCTACACTCTGGAGGTGCGGGTCAGCAATACGGCGGCCATTCATATTTATGAAAAATTTGGTTTTGTGTCCGAAGGAATTCGTCCATGTTTTTATGAAAAACCCACTGAAGATGCAAATATTATGTGGAAAAGGCTTTAACAACAATTTCCACAGCCACAGCCTCGTCTTTTTGATAAAATAGAGCTGGCACATGATAATTGTCCATTACAAAAAGGGAGAGATCAGAATGCGGAAGTACGAGGACGGACAGGGCAGAAAGCTGGTTCATGTCGTATGTAACAAGTGTGGCAGGGTTTTGAAGGTGGAGGACGGATATCTGAAGGAGGGATGTTTTTCGGCGGAGGCTGTTTTCGGGTATTTCAGCCGAAAGGATGGAAGCACTCACAGTTTTGATCTGTGTGAGGACTGCTATGACGAGATGGTTTCGCAGTTCAGCGTGCCCGTTGAGGAAAAGGAGGGTACAGAGCTGCTTTAAGAATTTGAGTGCGCGCAGCGGCGCGCGGATGGGAGCAAAATGTTAGATGTTTGTCTGCTGGGAACAGGGGGGATGATGCCGCTGCCTTATCGGTGGCTCACGGCGCTGATGCTCCGGTATAACGGGAAAAGTATTTTGATTGACTGCGGGGAGGGAACCCAGATTGCACTCAGGGAAAAAGGCTGGAGTCCCAAGCCGGTGGATATTATCTGCTTTACCCATTATCATGCGGATCATATCAGCGGCCTGCCCGGCATGCTTCTAACCATGGGGAACGCCGAGAGGACGGAGCCGCTGCTGTTGATTGGGCCCAAAGGTCTGAACAGAACGGTAAATGCCCTTCGGACGATTGCGCCGGAGCTGCCCTTTGAAATTAATTGTATGGAAATTTCGGAGGCTGAACAGGAATTTTTTTTTGAAGGTTTTCGGATAAAGGCTTTCAAGGTGAACCATAGTGTGGTATGCTATGGATATAGTATGATAGTTGACAGGGCCGGGAGGTTTGACAGAGAGCGTGCTCTGGAGCAGCAGATTCCCATGAAACTGTGGAGCAGGCTGCAGAAGGGGGACACCATCGAAGAGGCCGGACGCATCTATACGCCGGATATGGTGCTTGGAGCAGCCCGGAAAGGGCTGAAGGTTACCTACTGTACGGATACACGTCCTACCGACTCTATTGCGGCAAATGCACAGGATTCGGATATCCTGATTCTGGAGGGGATGTACGGGGAGCCTGAAAAGCTGGCCAAAGCAAAAGAAAACAGGCATATGACCATGTATGAGGCGGCCAGGATAGCGAAGGCAGCACAGGTGCCGGAACTCTGGCTGACTCATTACAGCCCCTCTCTGATGTATCCTGAGGAGTACATTGGAGAGGTGCGCAAGATTTTCCCGGCGGCTGTGGCGGCAAAGGACGGAAGGACCAGAGAGCTTAACTTTGCGGAAGAATGATTATAAGTGCCGTGAAGGCAGCAATGTCATGGCGGAATGATGAGGTGGGATATGAAAAAATCCACAGTGAGAGTGACTATAATTTTAATCGTGTTGATTGTCGGCCTGATAGCCCTGTATTCCTTTTTGATGAGCAGGATGAAAAGCGAAGTGCCGACAGCCATGACCGTTGTGCAGACTGTGCTCAGCCGGGATTTATCGAAAAATTATCCGGCCACCGTGAAGGAAGTTGTCAAGTATTACACGGAAATAGAAAAATGCTTTTACAATGAGGAGTGCACCGACGAAGAAATTGAAGCGCTCGGTATGCAGGCGAGAATGTTGTATGACCAGGAGTTGCTTGATAATAATGAAATGGCAGTCTACATAACAAGGCTGAAAGAGGATGTTAAACGTTTTAAGGATGCAAAGCAGCGGTTTATCTCTATTGTTGTGGCATCCAGCACAAATGTTGACTATTTTTCAGATGATGGTTATGATTTTGCAAGACTGTACTGCGCGTATACCGTAAAGCAAAACAATGGACAGAACGTCTCGGAAGGCAGAATTTATCTGCTGCGCAGGGACGAGAACAGACATTGGAAGATATACGGCTGGGACTCTGATGACAATGTGCAGGTGGGGGAATAGGGAGGAACATTTTTTGGAACAGTTGAATAAGTCGGAGGTTTTAATCCTGGCGATTGAGACCTCCTGTGATGAGACAGCAGCATCTGTGGTGAAAAACGGCAGAGAGGTGCTGTCAAATGTTATTTATACGCAGATTGCCCTGCACACCAGGTTCGGCGGCGTTGTGCCGGAGATTGCGTCCAGAAAACATATTGAGAAGATAAATCAGGTGATAGAGCAGGCTCTGGAGGATGCAAAAGTCACGCTCCGGGATATTTCGGCCATTGCGGTGACTTATGGTCCCGGGCTGGTGGGCGCGCTGCTGGTGGGAGTGGCGGAGGCGAAAGCAATCAGCTTTGCCACAGGAATTCCACTGGTGGGAGTACACCATATCAGCGGACATATCAGTGCCAATTATATTGAACATAAGGAACTGGAGCCGCCCTTTGTGTGTCTTGTGGCATCCGGCGGACATTCTCATCTGGTGGTGGTGAAGGATTATGGTCAGTATGAGATTATCGGGAGAACCAGAGACGATGCTGCGGGGGAAGCCTTTGACAAGGTTGCCAGAGCCATTGGCCTGGGGTATCCCGGCGGTCCGAAGATAGACAGTCTTTCTAAAGAGGGAAATCCGGATGCAATTCCGTTTCCCAGGGCGAAGGTGGCTGAAAATGAGTATGACTTCAGTTTCAGCGGCTTAAAGTCGGCGGTATTGAATTACCTGAATTCCTGCCGGATGAAAGGGGAGGAGGTCATTCAGGCTGATGTGGCGGCATCCTTCCAGAAAGCGGTCATTGATGTGTTGGTGGAACACTCGCTTCATGCGGTAAAAGCGTTCGGATATGATAAGTTCGCCATCGCCGGAGGGGTTGCCTCAAATTCATCATTGAGGGCGGCATTTGAGCAGGAGTGCGCAAAGCGTGGGATTGCTTTTTTTCATCCGTCACCGGTTTTCTGCACAGACAATGCCGCCATGATCGGCGTTGCAGGGTATTATGAATATATAAAGGGCGTGAGGCATGGATATGATTTAAATGCTGTACCGAACTTAACGTTACAATGAGGGGTGCAGTAGGAGAAAATCGGATGTCCATGCGAAAGTTTACTTCCGCATGGACATCCGATTTTCTCCTACTATAGGACGAATGTCCGACATGAAATAAGCAGCGAAGCGGCTTATGAATGGCACCCCTCAATATGGGGCGGATTTTGCAGGAGGAAAAAATATGAAAAAGCGTTGTACCGCCATTGTGCTGGCGGCAGGCGGCGGCAGACGAATGAACAGCACCGTTGCAAAGCAGTTTATGCTGCTGGGGGGCAAGCCACTGCTCTGGTATTCCCTGCAGGCGGTGGAGCAGTCAGAGATTATCGATGACTGTATTCTGGTCACAGGGAAGGAAGCTGTTCCTTATGTAAAGAAGGAAATCGTGGAAAAGTACGGTTTCGGCAAGGTGGATTCCGTTGTGCCCGGGGGCAGGGAGCGCTGGGAGTCGGTGGCAAATGCGATCTCAGTGCTTGGGGCTACAGACAGGGCAGTGCCGAACAGAGACGGGTATGTTTTCATTCACGACGGGGCAAGACCTTTCCTGACAGAGGAAATCTTGGGACGTACATATGAAGCGGTTCAGAAATATCATGCCTGTGTGGCGGCAGTTCCCACTAAGGATACCATAAAGCTGGCGAACGAGGAGGGGATTGCATTATCCACACCGGATCGGAGGCTTTTGTGGAGTGTGCAGACCCCCCAGGTCTTTGATACGGAATTGATTGTGAAAGCCTATGGGGCATTGCATGAGAAAGCAGAGAGAGAGGGATTCGGGGCTGTTACAGTCACCGATGATGCCAGCGTGGTGGAAGTGTTTACGGATTGTCCGGTAAAGCTGACAGAGGGCAGCTATGAAAATATTAAAATAACCACGCCGGAGGACATGAAAATTGCGGAAATGTTTTTGAAAAAATCTGTTGACATACCGTTCTCTTTTTGTTAGAATAACCTTTGCCGCATGATTAGCGGAAACGCTTGGAGAGATATCGAAGTGGTCATAACGAGGCGGTCTTGAAAACCGTTTGT
>CAMWJV010000131.1 GCA_947174665.1 uncultured Lachnospiraceae bacterium | reverse complement strand
TTATCATATGGCATCTTCCCCATACTTCCCCCTGAAAGGTAAACACATCCTTTTCCCGGCTTTCCTCATAAAATCCCGCTTTCCGATAACAGCCTGCCGCCGCTCCGTTCACATCGAACACATTGAGCCTGAGTTCGGAGACACCGGTGATCTCAAAGGCAAAGCGGGAAACGAGCTGAATCATCCGGGTTCCATAGCCCTGCCCTCTCAAGTTTCCATCCAAAACAATAAATTTCAGAAAACCGTAATTTCCCTCTGTATTGACATTGTAAGTAAAGAAGCCTATTTGCCTGCCGCCATCCTCCGTGACAATGTAAGGGCAATCCTGCCATTCCTCTGCGTTCTTTGTCAGCACTTCCCTGAAATTGTCTCTGTCCAGAGGATAACCGAACCGTCCTGCACACCACAGTGCATGAACCCTCTCCTCCACCACCCACTTCTGTACAAGGGGAAAGTCAATTTCTTCAATATATCCTCTCAGCCTCATTCTCTTCCTCCATGACTAATACATTTATAGCGCTTTATCATACGCTATCCTGTATTTCAAAATCCACAGACTTGAAATTGCTGTAGTATCTGCCCTTCTCCGCCGTAAATTTCAGAACACAGTAATCCGGGTCCGTGACGCCCTCCTTATAATACATGGTGTCTCCCCTCTGCCAGAGCCGTTCCTTCGCCTCCGGCGTCTCCAGCACCTCCACGGTTCCCACAAGACTGACTCCGCGGAAAAACCGCTTATCCACAAAATACACACTTGCCCTGTTATTATTTCGAAAACATTTTACCTTATTTGAGGATGTATTGGTTGAGAACCACAGCGTTCTGATGCCTTCTCTCTCCCTGGGTTTCAACATGGCCTTGGTAATGGGAAACCCCTCCCCATCCACATAGGACAGAAAGCATGTGCCCGCCCTGTCAATCATCTTTCCTATTGTCTCTTCCGGCTTTTTTAACATTTTCCCATTCATCCTTTCACTTTCCTGTTTTTTTATCATACCACTTTTTACGCAAATGTCTACTGTTTTTTCGCATTTTTATGCATGACTTTTATTATTTTATACATTTTTGTGAATAATTATCTTATTTTTATTCATATTTTAAATGAATTTATTCATATTTATGCTTGCATTTGTATATTTTCTGTTGTATAGTAGTAACAGTTCACACATCAGTCGGCTTTAGGCCGAATTTCATGCTTGCATAGGAATTCGGCCAAGCAGGTTGATGAAGGGAACGCCGTTTTATGAGCAAAAGTGCTGCGAAGCAGCAAGAAGCGCTGTAAGCACATAAAGAGGTGGCGAAGCCCCTCTTGCGAATGGCGTGAATGTGAACTGTAATTAATGTATATTTTACGGAGGTTATCACTCATGAAAGAAAAAGTAGTTCTGGCTTATTCCGGTGGTCTGGACACCACCGCCATCATTCCCTGGCTGAAGGAAAATTTTGACTATGAGGTCATCTGCGTCTGTGTTGACTGCGGACAGGCCGAGGAACTGGATGGTCTTGAAGAAAGAGCAAAGTCCTGCGGTGCTTCCAAGCTGTATATTGAGAATGTCATCGATGAATTCTGTGACGACTACATAGTTCCCTGCGTGCAGGCAAACGCAATCTATGAAAACAAGTACCTGCTGGGCACTTCCATGGCTAGACCCCTGATTGCCAAAAAGCTGGTGGAAATTGCCCGCAAGGAGGGCGCTTCCGCTATCTGCCATGGTGCAACCGGCAAGGGCAACGACCAGATTCGTTTTGAGTTAGGCATTAAAGCTTTGGCACCCGACATCAAGATCATCGCTGCATGGAGAAATGACAAGTGGACCATGGATTCCCGTGAATCCGAGATTGAGTACTGCAAGGCACACGGCATCCACCTCCCTTTCTCCGCTGATTCCTCCTACAGCCGCGACCGCAATATCTGGCATATCAGCCATGAAGGGCTTGAGCTGGAGAACCCTGCAAATGAGCCCAACTTCGAGCATCTGCTGGTACTTGGCACCACCCCTGAAAAAGCTCCCGACGAGGGCGAGTATGTGACCATGACTTTCGAAAAGGGCGTTCCCACCTCCGTCAATGGCAAAAAGATGAAGGTTTCCGAAATTATCAGCACTCTGAACGAGCTTGGCGGAAAACACGGCATCGGCATCATCGACATTGTGGAGAACCGCGTTGTGGGCATGAAGTCCCGGGGCGTATATGAAACCCCCGGCGGAACTATTCTCATGGAGGCTCACCAGCAGCTGGAAGAGCTGATCTTAGACCGGGATACCTACGCAATGAAGAAGGAAATCGGCAGCCGTTTTGCCAGCCTTGTATATGAAGGAAAATGGTTTACTCCCCTTCGGCTCGCAGAGCAGGCATTCATTGAGGAGACCCAGAAGTATGTGACCGGCGAAGTGAAATTCAAACTTTACAAGGGCAACATTATCAAGGCGGGCACCACTTCCCCTTACTCTCTTTACAACGAGAGCATTGCTTCCTTCACAACGGGAGACCTGTATGACCATCATGACGCAGAAGGCTTCATCAATCTGTTCGGGCTGTCATGTAAAGTACGGGCAATGAAGATGACGGAACAGGGCGAAAAGCCGTTCTGACACAATGCCGCAAGACAGTGTGGAGATTGTATCACAAAAATCATTGAGGCTTGCAGAATGTTACTTATTTATTATTTTATTGTTAATATCATTGGCTTTTCCCTGATGGGAATAGACAAAAAAAGAGCCATCCGGGGTGCCTGGCGCATCTCGGAGGCTTCTTTGTTTCTGACGGCGGTCCTGGGCGGGTCGCTGGGCTGTATCCTGGGTATGCAGCACTTCCGACACAAGACAAAACACTGGTACTTTAAGTACGGAATGCCTGCCATTTTTTCCGTGCAGCTTTTTCTTTTCCTGCTCATTGTCCAGCACCGGCCATTTATGCCGTCACAATAACGCCGCCATCATTTGCATACATACTGCTGATCCCCTTTGTATTTAATATGATGACCCGCTTAAACTGCGTTTTGGCAAGTATCAGCTTTTTGATGAATTCCGCCCTTTCGGGAGCGTTGCAGTGGCTGATGATCAGGCAGCGGTCTTTTGCATCCTGCAATTCCGCTGCAAGCATCTCCCCCAGCCTGGCAAGGGCTTTTTTCATACCAATACACTGCGCCTTCTGCAATATCTTACCTTTGCAGCCTGCCATAATGGGCTTGATGTTCAGGGTGGATGCCACCAGGGCCTTTATTCCGGACAGTCGGCCGTTTTTGCGGAGAGTTTCCAGATTGTCCAGCACAAAATAGGTGCGTACACTGCTGCGGAACCGCTCCACCCTTTCCACAATGTCCTCAAAGAGCAGTCCCTTCTCTTCAAGCTCCATGATTTTCAACACAATCTGTGTCTCCCCGCCGCTGGCGGATTCCGAATCAAACACATGAATCTGTTTTTCCCTGTCTTCTTCTCTATATAATTTTTTTGCCAGCATAGCGCTGTTGTAACTGCCGCTCAGCTGTGAGGAAAGAGTGATTGCATAAACCCGCTCCACATCACCCCCGTATGCTGCCAAAAAACGCTCCGGAGATGGACAGGCCGATTTCGGACAGCCGGAATACTCTGCTACTTTCTGCAGGAAGTCCTTCTGGTTAAAATTTTCATCATCCAAAATGCGGTAATCACCTACTTCAAGTTCCAGGGGCACTGTCTGCAGTCTCTTATCATTTCGTAAATCCTCCGGCAGCTCGCAGCAGCTGTCAACTACAATTTTATAACTCATACTAACGCCTCTTTTCTGCACTGTTTTAGCACGCTTCTACTTTTTAGTTATTATAACCGTTTCACATAGTTTTTATTACCACATAGAGATAGCATTTATGTTATAAATTGTAAAGAAAAAGATTATGTACATCATCCGAAATTTGTAATATACTATAGACGTTAAAAAGATATTGTTTACAGGAAAGGCAGATATGACAGCACTTCAGATTACTTCCATGAAAAATTTTATGAGCCGGCTTCTGGCCTCCGACACCTTTGACTGCTTTCTGCTGGAGGAGGCAGTTATCAGCACTGTCAACACATGCACCATCGACGGACACATCAATCAGGATTTTTTTAGCGGAGAGGAAGAATCCGAACGGCCAGTTTACGATTTCCGTCCCTGGAGTGAAATAAAAGGGCTGTGCTTTGACCTGATCAAAGGTAAACGCACACCCCTGTTTTTTCGTTTCGTGCTGCATCTGATGCCCGAGAAGGCCGCGGCATTGCTGGAGAAAGAAGGATGCGGTACAGACCCCTCAGAGATAAAAGCCCTGGTCTTGACTATACGATATGACGGCTCCAAAGCAGTACTGACTACCGGAACCTCCTTCCACTCTTTCGTTCTATCCAAAGAGCCTGATGCCATCTGGGACAGGGCACTGGCAAAATACCTGACCGGAAAGGGCATTGAATTTGAAGAGCTTATCTCCTGAACAGCTACTTCATTTTAGACTTAAATACCAGACTGGCCAGATAACCGAATATCAGGGCTGCAGATGTACCCACAGCCCCTGCCTTGAAGCCTCCAGCAAAAAGTCCTAATATCCCCTGCTCCTGTACCGCCTCTTTGACACCCTTCATCAGTACATTTCCAAAGCCCAACAGCGGCACACTGGCTCCCGCTCCGGCAAACTCCTGAAAAGGTTCGTACCATCCAAAGGCACTGATGACTGCCCCCGTCACCACCAAAAGCACCATAATACGCCCCGGCATCATCTTCGTCTTCTCCATCAGAATCTGCACAAGGGCGCATATCAATCCGCCTATCCAAAAAGCATTTACATAATCCATCATGGCATAACTCCTCCAAAAGACTTTTCTATACTTTGTCATAGTTTCTGCCGGATTTCTGTTTTTTATGCTTTTTTCATGCTTTTATTTTAAAATGGAAATCTTCTGCCGGAAGCTGTACCAGAATTACCGCCGTAAAAACCAGGATACAGCCCAAAATCTGTCTGCCTGTCATAGTCTGATCTGTCTTCAGAAAGCCGATTTCATACGCAATCCATGCAGAAATAGTGGCAAACGCAGACTCAAGACTTAAGAGCAGCGCCGCTGCCGTTGGATTTTTCATCCCCTTCTGCCCTATGATCTGCAGTGTGTACGCAACCCCACAACTCAGCACTCCCGCGTAGGCCAGGGCCCCCGCACCATTCCGCAGCTGCTCCCAGGAGGGGTGTTCCCAAAGCAGCGCACCTCCGGTACAAATAATCCCGCAGACCACAAACTGAATGCAGGAAATAATAACTCCATCAACCTTAGGTGAAAAAAAATCAATCAAAAGAATATGCAGCGTAAAAACAACCGCACAGAAAAATACCAGAATATCCCCTGTTCCCAGCGACAGACTCTCCGTCATACAGAGCAGATACATCCCTGCTGCCGCCATAACCGCCCCGATCCAGACATTCCACAATGCTTTACGCCGAAAAAAGATTCCTGCAATGGGGACAAAAATGATGTACAGTGTGGTGATAAAGCCCGCCTTTCCCACTGTAGTATGCTGTATCCCGAACTGCTGAAGCGTACTGGCCGCCGTCAGAGCAAGGCCACAGAAGATTCCGGCCTGAAGCGTCATCCTCCGGTTCGTGTTTCTTCGCTTTTCTCCTGTGACCCTTCCGGTCAAAAGAATATACAGTGCCAGCACCAGGGCGCCAATCAGCGAGCGGACACCGTTGAAGGTCAGCGGCCCCATATAGTCCATCCCCTTACTCTGAGAGACGAACGCCATTCCCCAGATAAAGGCTGCTGTCAGTAAAAGCAGACTGTATAACAGCCGTGACCGATGTCTCATCCCACAGCCTCCGCAATCTCCGTCACAATTTCCCGCAGCATTTTCCCCTCGCACTCTACTGTAAAGTGCGCATACTTTTCATAGAGGGGCCGACGTTCCTCATATAAATCCTCTAAAGTCTGCCCCGGCCGCAATGTCACCCCTCGCTCGTTCAGATCCCCCAGACGCTGCTTCAGTTCCTCACAAGTCAGCTTCAAATAGACCATTGTGCCTTTTTCACGCAGGTGCTCCATGGCCTTCGCTCCGTAGACAGCACTCCCTCCCGTGGCAATGACACACTTTTCCTCTCTAAGAGAAGCATTCACATCATTCTCCAGCTGCCAAAAACCTTCCACACCCATTTCCTCAATCAGCTCATGAAGCAGCTTCCCGCACTTCTCCTGAATCACCAGATCTGAATCCACAAAACGATAACCCATTTTTTTTGCCAACACTACCCCGACGGTACTCTTGCCCACCCCCGGCATTCCGATCAGAACAATGGTATTCTTGTTAAACCTCTGCAATTACCTCTACCTCGCAAAGCACATTTTTCGGAAGAGCTTTCACTGCCACACAGCTTCTCGCCGGCTTCTCGGTAAAATATTTCGCATACACCTCATTGAAAGCGGCAAAATCTCCCATGTCCGCCAGAAAGCAGGTAGTCTTTACAACCTTTGTGTAATCCGTTCCCGCCTCTGTCAGCAGTGCACCCACATTTTTACATGCCTGGTCTGCCTGCTCCGTGATGTTCTTCCCTTCAATTTCTCCTGTGGCCGGATTGATGGGAATCTGTCCCGACGCAAAGAGCAGACCGTTCACGATAATACCCTGAGAATAGGGTCCGATAGCCGCAGGTGCCTTGTCTGTTGAAATTTTCTGTAACATATGATAATCTCCTTTTCTTCTGCCGCAGGATCAGTATTCTGTTCCCCGGCATTATTATTTTATATCTGTTCAGAGCCTTTGACAGCTCCGAATCATTCTAAATAAGACTCATCAGTCCTCTATCTCCGGCTCGTCAAACTCTGCCGTGACATAGAAACCTCTTGCATTTTCTATGACATCCGTCACCACGCCCTTTTGGCTCTTCAGCCGGTTCCGGAACGGAATATTTGCCGACATGGCAAGGGCCGGGTCTATTGTATAATAATAGTTGCTGGGGAGCACCCCTTCTGTCACAGTGATCTCCTGCCCGGCTTCCAATAGCCCGGGCCGCTCCATCTTAAATTCCATCCTGCGCATCACGATCACGCTCCTTTTCCATGCCTGTCATTCATTCAAATATACCCACACCCGGCTCTGTATTGTCCGGGCCACTTGCTCTGCGGACATGTCTCCGCTGAAAAATCCTCCGGCTTCCTCAAGGATCATCATTCCCAGGTCATCGATCTGAAGTGACATATAATCTGCTTTTTCGAGAATTTCCAGATATTCCGGCAGGAAAGAGCTTCCGTCCGGTTTCCCTTCCAGAGAGATTATTTCTCCGTCCTTCGTCTGAAATACCGGAGATTGATACATCGATCCCATGTTTCCGTCCTTTACATTAGCTGTGAGCACATCCCGCCTTACGGTACTGATCCCTATGCTCCTCTGAACCCTCTCGCTCAGCAGATACTGTATAAAGTCAATGGCCGCCTCCTGATTTTCCCCGGTGGCGTTCATAGCGATATATTCATTGCAATATACAGCCCCACCGTAGCTGCCCTCTGTGGGAAAGCCTACACAGTGGAAGTCATCTCCCAACTCCGCCATAGCCCGGCTGAAGAATTTCAAATCACCTCCGACATCGTACGCCAGAATATTCCCGTTATGTATCCCTTCCATAATTTCCTGAAAAGTCGTTTTGTCTCTGTCCTCGGAAGCCAGTCCGTACTTTTTACAGAATTCCAGAACCCTGATAAACTCTTCCGAATCAAAATAGCACTCTTTCCGTTCCAGATCTACCAGTGAAGATCTGCCTGCCATAATATCCCAGATCACCAGATCGGTCAGCAGCAGTTCCTGCGTTCTTCCGCCAAAAACGCCGGTAAAATCGCCTACGGCATTCTCTCCTTCCACCAGCTCCATCACGTCTCTGAAAGACCATGTTTCTGCGGGCCAGACATCCTTTGAAACCGCAACCGTATTAACGTATACCTCACTCGCTATACCGCAGAGCTTATCTCCAACCATTCCCGCTTTCAGCACCCCCGGAAAAATCTGCTCCTGCAATTCCCCGGGCAGCAGCTCCTGTAAATCAACCAGTGCGCCCTTATCCTGCAGTATCTCCAAATCTTTGGGATCAACCAAAAATAAATCCGGCTTTTCTCCTGCCGTCATTCTTGCCACAAGGCGGGCCAGCGCCATAGCATTATCATCGCTCTCCTCTTTCACCGTCACAAAGTCTATCTTAACTCCCGGATGTGTCCGGCAATATGCATCTGCATGCTGTACCATCGTGTTGTATTCCGTCATTTGATAAATTGAGTAAATCGTGACCGTCTTTTCCTCCGTATCCTCATCCCGCCGAAGCCTGAGCACAAAGGTTTCATCATTATCATAAAAAGCCATCATCAGGGTATCCTCTTCCGTCTCCACAATGGCCTGACATGACCGTGAATTCAGGCTTGAATCCCGGTAAATACATTCGCATTTTCCTGTGGACACATCCCACCGCGACAGTCCTTCCCGTCCGAAATAAAATATTTCTCCCTTTGCATTCATGTATCTGGTCTCCGCATAATCGCAGGTTCCCCGGTACAGAACCTTCTGCTCCAGTCCGTCCTGGCAGAAGAATATGGTCTCTCGGTTCTCAATATTCAGGGTTTCAAAAACAGGACACCCATCCGGAAGTCTGCAGGTGTGACGCACCTGACTCCCGTTTCCTCCCGGTACTTCCATCATCTTCAGGAATTCACCGGTACTGTCGAATATCCCATACTCCTCTGTCCCTATATAAAAGCGGCCTTCCCCGTCGCACAAAATTCCTTCCGGCTGTCTGTCACCCCGGCACATTCCTGCCTTTTCCAGTCCCGGCAGCAGATCCACCGCGCTTTCCACTTTCCACTGCTCATCCAGCCGGATAGCGTAGCAGTGCGACAGTACACCGTTCTCTCTGTCCCTCTGCCTCACAAGCAGGCATACCTTTCCGGCCAGCACATCCATGCCGGCTATATCGGCATGGCCTTCCGCCAGGTCTTCTGTCAGTCCCGCTAACTCCTCCTGCCCTTCTCCTGATAAAGTCAGTTCAGCCCGCTGGCTTTCCAGTGTCTGCATATCCACATGGGTCAGATAATATTTTTGGATTACCTCCCCTTCCTGGTTCCATTTAAAATAATATTCCAGAGTATAATAATCGGAACCGTCAGACGCGCTTCTGTCGCTTGCCCTCATCATGTCTTTATCAGGAGCCTTCTGACCGAAATCCTCCTTGTACTCTACCAAAGTCCATGCTTCGCCGCTGTCCTCGGCCGCATCCGGTTCTGTCCATTGTTCCGCCGCCAGATCAAAATCCGTTTTTTCTTCACTTTCGGCAGCGCCAGTCCCGGCATTGCTCTTCTCTTCCGCAGAATCCCCCTGACCGCAGC
>CAMWJV010000130.1 GCA_947174665.1 uncultured Lachnospiraceae bacterium | reverse complement strand
CCCTTCTTCCACCTGAGGACAGATGACATACACCTGGCGTCCCTCACCCACCTGGTTTGCAATAAACTGATATGCCTTAGGGCGGTAAGATGTATTTACTACACAATTCTTGATGGGCAAACGGTTTGCAGGCAGCTCGTCAATCACGGAAATATGCAGGTCTCCGTAGAGGATGATCGCAAGTGTCCGTGGAATAGGCGTTGCACTCATGACAAGAATGTGAGGACTTTCCCCCTTTTCCGCAAGAGACTCCCGCTGACGAACTCCGAAACGATGCTGCTCATCCGTCACTACCAGGGCCAGGGCCCTGTACACTACTTTGGCCTGAATCAGAGCATGGGTGCCGATGATCAGGTTTGCTTCACCTGAAGCAATTTTTTCATATACCTCTCTTTTTTCCCTGGCTGTCATAGAACCCACCAACAGAACAGGTCGAAAAGCAACACCGTACTTTTCAACGTATCCGCAGATAGTCTCATAGTGCTGCATGGCCAGAACCTCCGTAGGTGCCATGAGAGCGCCCTGATATCCGTTTGCAGCAGTCATCAACAGGGAAAGCACCGCCAGAATCGTCTTTCCTGAGCCAACATCTCCCTGAATCAGCCGGTTCATGCAGTAGTTTCCACCCAGGTCATCCCGAATCTCCTGCCACACTTTTTTCTGGGCCCTGGTGAGGGGAAAGGGAAGCTGTTCCAGAAAACGCACCGTATCCGCTGTCTCAAACATCCGATAGCGGTTTTCCAGACCATCGCTGAAGCGCTTATTCTGACGAAGCAGAAACAAAAAGGAAAAAAACTCATCGAAGACCAGACGTTTTCTGGCCTTTGCAAGGGAATCTCTGTCCTGAGGAAAATGAATTGTTTCAGTCGCCCACTTCTCTCCCGCAAGCTCATACTCTGTCAAAATCTCTTCCGTGTAATACTCTTCCTCAAAAATATAATTTGTTAATGCCTGCTGCACCGTCTTGCGAAAGGTTTTATCAGTGAGTCCCTTTGTCAGAGAATACTTTGGTATCAGACAGTTAGTCTGCTTCCGGTAATCTTCCAGAGAGAAAATCCTCGGCTGCTCCATGACACGGGAGCTTCCCCTGCTCTGGACGGTTCCGCGAAACACATAAAATCCGCCCGGCTTAAGCACTTTTTTTAAAAATGGCATATTAAAAAAGGTCAGTCCCATCATCCCTGTTTCGTCAGAAATATTGACATTCAGTATGGTGAGCTTCCGAACCTTTTTTTCATTTGGGATTCCGGAGACCGCCGCGTAGACGGCACAGACCTCCCCCTGTACAGCTCCGGCAATTTTGACAGGCTCCCCAAATATCTCATAATCCCGCGGATAGCTTCTAAGCAACTCTCCCACAGTCAGGATATTCAGCTTTTGAAACAGCTTCTGTGTCTTCTCACCCACACCCTTCACATTAATAACAGGAGTGTCCTGATTCATTCCGTCCTCACCTCTTTTCCTGTAGTCAAATTTTTGTATAAAGCCTGCATCCGAAAAGTTACGTTCGCAAAGCCTGCGCGAAGCGCCCAGCGCCGAGCGCCGTATAAACAGACTCGAAACGTTTCGCATTTCTCGTTCGCGTTGCTCACCGGATGCAACAGGTTCTTCCTATACGCGCAAAAAACACCCGTCCATTATGACTAAATGGACAGGTGTTTCCGGTAAACTTATTCCACAGACATTATATAATAGTAAATGGGCTGCCCGCCGTACTGAAGTTCCACATCGCAGGAATTGTTTGCCTCTTCCACCAGAGCTCGGAAAGCCTCTGCCTCCTCCTGTGTCACATCGCTCCCATAGTAAATGCTGATCAGCTCAGAATCCTCTTTCACCATCTCAGCCACGGCTGCTTTTGCCACCTCGTTGATGGAGGTGCCCACAGAAAGAATGCCCTCGTCGCCGATGCCCATGTAATCGCCCTTTTTGATTTCCTTGTCATCGATCACGGCATCGTGGACAGCATAGGTCACCTGGCCGGTGCTTACATTGGCAAGCTCTCTTATCATATTTTCTTCATTCTCGTCCGCCGACAGCTCCGGCATAAAATTGATGACTGCAGTAATGCCCTGGGGAATGGTCTTGGAGGGAATGACAAGCAGATCCTTTTCCGTAGTCAGTTCAGCTGCCTGGTTTGCAGCCAGGATAATATTCTTATTGTTAGGCAGGATAAATACGGTTTTTGCATTTACCTGATCCACTGCATTCAGGATGTCCGCGGTGCTGGGATTCATGGTCTGCCCGCCTTCGATGATATAGTCCACGCCAAGGCTCCTGAAAATCTCCCCCAAACCCTCTCCGGCGGAAACGGCAATGAAACCATAATCCTTGGGTGGTTCTGTGATCACGGGCTTCTCAGCTTGTTCCTCCTGCGACATTTTGAACAGTTTTTCCTGATGCTCAAGACGCATATTATCAATCTTTAAATTGGAAAGCGCACCATACTTCAATGCCTTCTGTATCGCCAGGCCGGGGTCATTGGTATGTACATGCACCTTGACAACATCGTCATCCGTAACACATACAATAGAATCCCCTATAGATTCAAGATACGCCTTGAAATCCAGCTCTGCCTTGATATTAAAGGTTTTGTTCAGCATGATGATAAACTCAGTGCAGTAGCCAAATTTAATATCCGCTTCCGGCTGTGTATCCGAAGATGCCCCTCGTGCGGCTGTACCCTCGCCGGTTGCCGCCGCTGAGACAGTCAGATCGATCGCCTTACCCAGATATGCGTCGAAAGCACCGGAAAGCACCTCCACCAGACCCTGTCCGCCGGAATCAACAACCCCGGCCTGCTTCAGTACGGGAAGCATCTCGGGAGTCTGGCTCAGCACATACTTCGCATGCTCAATCACCGTACCGATAAAGGCTTCCATATCTTCACAGCCATCGGCCACCAGTTCCTTTGCCTTGTCAGCAACGCCTCTGGCAACGGTGAGGATCGTACCCTCTTTAGGCTTCATAACCGCTTTGTAAGCGGTCTCCACCGCCTTGTCAAATCCTTCGGCAAGTACGGGAATCGTCATGACATTCTCTGTTTTGATTCTTTTCGTAAATCCGCGGAACAGCTGTGAAAGAATGACTCCGGAATTTCCTCTTGCCCCGCGCAGAGAACCGCTGGAAATTGCCTTACAGAGAGCCTCCATATTTACAGAACTGCCAAGGGCAGAAACCTCCCTGGCCGCAGACATGATCGTCATTGTCATATTTGTTCCGGTATCGCCATCCGGAACGGGAAACACATTCAGTTCATTTATCCATTCTTTTTTAGCTTCCAAGCTTTTTGCAGCAGCCAAGAACATTTTTGAAAACATCTCAGCGTCAATTTGCTGTAAACTCACAGTAAAGCCCTCCTTAATCAATCACTCTGACACCGTCAACATAGATGTTGATCTTTTCGATTTCAATGCCGGTAAATTCCTCAACCTTGTATTTTACGCTGTCAATCAGGTTGTCAGCAACGGCAAGTATACTGACGCCGTAGGACACAATAACATGAAAATCAAGGGTCAGCTTATTATTGTTCAATGAGACGCTGATACCTCTGGTCAGACTGTCCATCTTCAGAAGCCGGACAAGCCCATCCCTCATACTGACGCCTGCCATGCCCACAATGCCGAAGCATTCTACTGCAACACTGCCTGCATACTGGGCAATTACTTCATTGTCGATGACAATATTACCCATATGAGTATTCAAAGAAGAACCTTTCATACTTATAACCTTTCCTTTCCGAGTAATAATTTAAACTACAAACCGCACACGGACATATATTTTATTTTAACAGCTTTCCCTAAAAAAGGAAACATTAAAAGCAAAAAAAATAAAAAAGTATTTTTTTGCTTGCTTTTCTTGTATATTTCTGTTAATATATCAATGTTGTGAATTCCGTTGAGAATTTATTTAATATCGAGGAGGTGTCAAAATGGCTAAGTGTGATATTTGTGGAAAAGGTGTTCATTTCGGTAACAATGTGAGCCATTCTCATAGAAGAAGCAATGCAATCTGGAAGTCAAACGTAAAGAATGTAAAATGCAAGGTGAATGGCGGAGCTAAGAGAATGCATGTGTGCACCGGCTGCCTGAAGTCCGGCAGGGTGGAAAGAGCCTGATGTAAAAAGAAAATTAAATTGTAAATGCCGGGTCAACGTATTGATCCGGCATTTTGCCTGCAGTTTTCAGTTCTCTTCTTTTCTTCTGACATATTCCTTGTTGATCATCTGGACAAGCGCCGCATCTCCAAACAAATTGTCCGGATGAAAAATCTTTACCAAATCCCGATGTCTCTTCCGAAGTGCCAGAGGATTGTTGATACCGGCGAACAACCGTTTCACCGTTTCCTCCAGAATCGGTTCTTCATCGGCATACTGTACACTTCTCTTCCGCTGCTCCGCCAGCACCTGTCTCTGACGCTCCAGCGTCTTTCTGTCTTCGTCCAGCTGCCGAAATCCATCCTGAAGGATTGCCAGCTTTTTCTCAAAAAAAAGATTTTCTTCCTTTAACCGTTTCCGCTCCTGTAACGTGCGGCGGTTCAACTCCTCCAGTTCCCTGCGGAACTGGACTCTCTCTTTTGTAAATCTTTCCTGGGATTCAGCAAGCTCTTTCCGCGCATTTTCCAGGCGTATATTTTCCTGAAAGAGCCACAGCTTTGCTTCCTTAAGCTCGTCCGTTCCGACAGCTCCGGCTATCTCCTCCCAATCAATCATTTGAACCAACCTCCGACATCCGTAAAGTGTGAGAACTTCTCTTCACACTAGTCTCCGCAAAAACAATTATAACCTATGAACAATAACAGAGCGATTATAATCAGTCCGACCAGACGATTGTGGGTAATCAGCATCAACAGCATTCCGATTGCAACCAAAAAAGCTGCAAGGCCAATCATCTTCCTCATGTATGCTTTTCCCTGACACATTTTCATTGTTTCACTCTAATATATGCAGAATCGGTACTGTGAATTCTAAATCAGTCCTTAGGATTCTTATCGTCCTCGGGAAATGCAATATCAACCACCTGGTCATCTGACATCTCATCTTTCTCCTTCGGCTTTGTAAATTTCTCTACAATGTCCGGAATCATGTCCAAAACCTTGGTGACAGCATCCTGATTTTTGATATTCACAAGCTTGGTGTATCCGTCCTTGATAACAAGAACCGCACTGGGTGTCATCTTGCCGCCCAGACCTCCTGCACCTGAGGCAGAATTCTTCTGGCTGTTGCTGCCTGCACCTGCGCCGACACCAAACGATACATCCACAAGAGGAAGAATAATGGTATCTCCCACCTGCGTCGCCTCTCCGACTACGGTTTTTGTGGACAGCACAGTGTCCATTCCTTTTAAAAGAGCTTCCACAACTCCCTGAAAATTCTCTTTATCTGCCATTTTCTTTCCTCCCTGCTTTCATCTTTTTAATAAACAGTTTCAGCTTCTTATCCAGAAGCAGTTTCAGTGCATTCCATGCAAGAGTATAAAGAGTGATACGCCCTGATACATCCACGTTTCCCTCCAGAACCTTCCGGTTGAAATCCGGTGTTACACATACATTTTTGCCAAGAACCGGCAAAAGCATGCAGTATACGCCAAAGGTATAACCTGTGGTATCCGGTGCCCCCGTGCCGAAAAGCACATCGGCTTTGATGTGTCTGGGGCGGATGTCTTTTAATATATTTCCGAGTCTCAGTTTCACATGCTTCCACAGCAGAGCTGTATCTTCCTCGCGCAAAAGAGCAGCATAATAAGATATGTTTGCCCAAATCTCTTTTATTTTATCATATATCTTTGAAATTGTGTACTTTATATTTTGGATTTTTTCTAAAATACGGGAAAACGGTTTATTATGCACCGATTCCTCCGCATCCGCTGTGGGCTCGGCTGTTGACAGTTCCACATCTGCAGCGGGTTCTGCAGCTTCCGGGCTGCCTTCCGCCTCTGCAGCTTCCGGGCTGCCTTCCGCCTCTGCAGCTTCCGGGCTGCCTTCCGCGTCTGTGGCTTCCGTGGATGCTTTACTTTCCACGGGTACGTTCTTCTCCTCAGGTTCTGCATTTTCCGTCTGCCTCCCGGATTCCTGCTTTTTTTCAGAAGGCTTTTTTTTCTGTCCTGTGTCTGCCAGAGTCTTCCACAAAAGCTTAACCACCACATTCCCCGGCTCCGGATAAGCGTACCGGACTCTGACAAGGCCAAACAGCCAGTCTGCTTTTGCAGTAACAGTCAGCTTCTCAGAATCCTTTTTCCCTTTCACTCGATAGGTTACGGGCCAAAACAGCACAAGCAGCAGCGAAAGCAACAACATGCCCAGAAGGATGAGAAGGACAATCCCGATAATGGATAAAATCCGTAAAATCATTTCCGGCATAACAGATACTCCTTCAGGGCGCAGTCGCCTCTTTTCTCCACACATTCCTGAACCATCCGCTCCACCATTTTCATGGCCTCGTCATAATTTCCGGCGATTCCCACCACATAGGGCGGATATTTTGCATAATACTTCTGTGCAAGCTGCCTTGCACTGTATATCTCAAGCTGGTCGGAAGGATTTCTTGAGAGGGCAATCAAAAAAACACCGGAGAGCAACGGTTTGTTTTCCAGTTTTTTCTTTATCTTATCCAGTTTTTTCTCCCTGATACTTTCTCCCAGGTACAAATCCGGGTGATAATTAAGTTTAGCTGCCATACATCAAGTTCCTTTGGTACAAGTATAGCATATTATTTGTTGTTTGCAATCAAAAAGATTGTTCCTGTGAAGGTTGACTTTTCCTTAAAATATTTTATACTGAAAGAGGAATATTTTAAGGAGGCCTGAAAAAATGAAACCTGTAGCAAGAATGGCTTTGGAACCCGGCATGATATTAGGCGAGGATGTTGAATACCAGGCAGGCGTATTGTATCCTGCGGATACGGTGCTGACCGAAGCTATGATTGAACGGCTGAAACGCTATTCCATTATGTGCGTCACGATCAAGGAAGATATTGATTTTGCTGTCACTCACTATGAAAAAATACGTTTTAATGAATGTTTCAAAAACTTTCAGCAGAAGCACGCAGAAAATCTGATGCGCTACAAGCATCTGATAAAATCTTTTGTCACGGGCGGAAAGCAAATTGCGGACGAAGATCTGCTTGCCATCTATAATGATATGGCTGACACCTATGATTCCGGCACCACACTGCTGGATTACCTCTACAATCTGGTCCCAAATGAGGATGAACTGACCTACACCCACTGTCTGAATTCAGCCCTGCTGGGCGGTACCTTTGCAGACTGGGCCGGTATGGAGAAGAGTGACAAGGAAACACTGATTCTCTCCTGCTTTTACTATGACATCGGCAAACTGAAGCTGCCCTATGATCTGCTGTGGAAGTCCGGTAAGCTCAGCGAAGAAGAATTTGCAATGGTGAAGAAGCATCCGGTCATCGGATATGCCATCTTAAACAACACATCTTCCGTCAACCAGCGGATCAAAAACGCGGTCATAATGCACCACGAGCGCATGGATGCCAGCGGTTATCCATATCATATGAAGGGCTCCAGCATTGATATTTTTGCGAGATATGTGGCTATTATTGATACATATATTGCAATGGCTTCACCCCGCTCTTACCGCACGGCATTGACTCCGCTGCAGATACTGGATAATTTCCAGAAAAATCTGACTGTGTATGACACGGAAATTTTGCTTCCGCTCATGAAGCGTATCGCTGACGCACAGGTCGGAACTACGGTACAGCTTTCCGACGATTCCGTGTGGGACGTATTTCTCGTTCATCCGGGCCAGTATTCCCTGCCGGTTTTGAAAAATGAGGAAGATAAGGTCCTGGATTTACTTGAAAATCCCCAGCTTAAGATTGTAAAGAATCTGTAGTACTCTCACTCGAAACACACAATGCAGCCGGAATGCTTTAAAAGTATTTCCGGCTGCCCCATAAATTTTGTTTCTTTAATTCCAGATACTCATCAAACGCTCTCTCCAGAATTTGCTTTTCATTTGAAAACTTCAGTAAATGGTATGCTTCGTGGTACTTGTAATAACCGGAGTCAGCAAAATACTCCTCCTTCTGCGGTTTGCTGTAATAACTGTCCGCCATCATCAGATACCAGTGTACTTCCTTTTCCACGGTATCTTCCGGTACCGTAAAGGAATATTCACTTTTCCCGATATATTTTATGATAACGGCCTTTGCTCCCGATTCCTCAAACACTTCGCGCCGAGCGGTATCCTTATATTCCTCGCCCTGCTCTACGGTGCCTTTAGGTAAGACCCATCCCTCATACTTGTTCTTGTAATTCTTGTACAAAAGCAGAATCTTTCCACGAAATATTACCACACCGCCACAGCTTGTTGCTTCTATCATTGCAATTCCTCCTGCCTGGTGTGTCTGTACACAACTAAAATACAGTATATCCCAATATATAAAGAATCGCAACATCTATTTTATTTTCGATGAAAGTCACATGACACCCCGTTTTTCATGCCCTGTGGTATATTCTTCAAATTTCGGAGCTTTCCCCAGCAGAAAAACATCCAGTACAGCCTTCGTTTCCTCCGTATTTTCTATGGTAAAGTCCAGCCGACAGCACACTTTTGAAGTCCATTTTGCAAGTTCATGGTGCAGGGAAAGCGGAACGCTGTTATAAATTATATTGGTGCAGTGGGCGCAGCTGCGTACCACGGGGAAACGCTTGCCATACCTGTCAATGAGGACTGTCTTTGCGCTGCCTTCCCGATTGCATCGGTCTGATGTGCGCAGAATACAGTTTGCTGTCACCATCATGGGTATCCTTCCATAGACTGCCTTTTCAAAAGGGAGACCGCTGTCAGCCAGCTGTTTCTGCTCTGCAGCTTTCAGCTCATAAGGAAGGCAGAAGCTGTCTATTTTCTCTCCTAATTGGGCTGCGGCTTCCCTGTTCCAAGTATAGACGGATGCATCCAAATGCCATAATCCGGTCTTTTTCCTGCTTTCCAGGAATCCAAGCCCGTCCGCGGAACGAATCAGATAGCCGGAAAAGGGCTTTTCCGGTCCGCACATAGAATATAATTCCTCCAGATAAGTCTCATCTGATTCCCTGAGAATGTAGGGCAGGGTAATCAGAAGCGGACAGTGTTCGGATATTTTCTTATATATGTCCCGCTTCTCATGTATCAGGTCACCTGACAGATAGATACAGGCCAAGCGGAAATCAGTATTCCGTTTCAGCCATTGCACAAGTCCTGCCAGCTGTTCTTCTGTGGAAATTGACACGGAAAAGCGCTGCCCTCGTTTCTCATCTGCTGTCAGAAGCCCGGATTCGCTCCGGTAAGCCATTAATTCCGATTGCCCTGCAGTCTGCGCCAGTCCCCGCACCTGTGATTGCTCACCGGCCTGCCTGCACAGATTATTGACTTCAAGCAGCACCTCCTCCAGCCGGCATACAGCCTGTCTGCGCAGCTCGTTAATCTGCCCAAGGGGATAAAAT
>CAMWJV010000129.1 GCA_947174665.1 uncultured Lachnospiraceae bacterium | reverse complement strand
TGCCTCTGCAGGAGGCACTGCCGCAGAGGGCGGCGGAATGGGAGGAAAAATGAATAACTATATAGAAGAAATCAATCGCAGGAGAACCTTTGCGATCATTTCACACCCTGACGCAGGAAAGACCACACTGACAGAGAAATTTCTGCTCTACGGAGGAGCCATCAATCTGGCAGGCAGTGTCAAGGGAAAAGCTACGGCACGGCACGCCGTGTCCGACTGGATGGAGATAGAGAAGGAGAGAGGAATTTCCGTCACCTCCTCTGTGCTTCAGTTTGAGTATGACGGATACTGTATCAATATTTTGGACACGCCCGGACACCAGGATTTCTCCGAGGATACTTACCGCACGCTGATGGCAGCGGATTCCGCCGTCATGGTGATCGACGCATCCAAGGGCGTGGAGGCCCAGACGAGAAAGCTGTTTAAGGTCTGCGGAATGAGGGGAATCCCTATTTTTACATTTATCAATAAGATGGACAGAGATGCCAATGATACCTTTGACCTTCTGGATGAAATAGAGAAAGAGTTGGGGATAGCAACCTGTCCGGTGAATTGGCCCATCGGTTCGGGAAAGGGCTTTAAGGGAGTCTATGACAGGGAGAAAAAGTGTGTGATTTCCTACTCTGATACAGAGAAGGGGACAAAGGAGGGAATTGCCACGGAGATTCCCATCGAAGACGAGGCGCATCTGAGGGAACTGATCGGAGATGAACCGGCGGACAAGCTTCTGGAGGAAATTGAACTGCTGGACGGTGCGGGAGTCTCCTTTGACCTGGAACAGGTGCAGTCGGGGAAGCTTACGCCTGTCTGTTTCGGATCTGCCCTGACTAACTTCGGTGTGGAAATCTTTTTACAGCACTTCTTGAAAATGGCAACCACACCCCTGCCCAGGGTGGCGGACATTGGGCCGGTGGCGCCTGCCGAGAACGATTTTTCGGCATTTGTGTTCAAGATACAGGCCAATATGAACAAAGCTCACAGGGACAGAGTGGCCTTTATGCGTATCTGTTCCGGAAAGTTTGACGCCAGCATGGAGGTGCGTCATGTGCAGGGGAATAAGGTCATGCGTCTCTCCCAGCCCCAGCAGATCATGGCTGACGAGAGGAAGATACTGAGCGAGGCCTATGCCGGAGACATTATAGGTGTCTTTGACCCCGGTATTTTTTCCATCGGCGATACGCTTTGCATGCCGAAGGAAAATTTTCGGTATGAGGGGATACCTACCTTCGCGCCGGAGCATTTTGCCAGGGTCCGGCAGCTGGATACCATGAAGAGAAAACAGTTTGTGAAAGGCATCGAACAGATTGCCCAGGAAGGAGCAATCCAGATTTTTCAGGAGTTCAACACGGGGCTGGAGGAAATTATTGTAGGTGTGGTCGGTGTACTGCAGTTTGACGTGCTGAAGTACAGACTGGAGAATGAGTACAATGTGGGAATCCGTCTGGAAAACCTGCCTTATGAGCATATCCGCTGGATTGAAAATAAGGACGAGGTTGATATTGCCAGGCTGACAGGTACTTCGGATATGAAAAAGGTAAAGGATATGAAAGGAAATCCGTTGCTGTTGTTTGTGAATGCCTGGAGCGTCGGCATGACGCTGGAGCGAAATAAGGGGCTGATACTGACAGAGTTCTCCAGAAACTAATGCACCGGGATCATGGTATGAAAAAATATTTAGGGTTTTTACTTCTGATTTTGCTGATGCTGGGAGGCTGCGGCGACAGCAGCCTTTTAAAGGAAATACCGCGGGACTTTTCCATGACGGGACCGGGAATCGTGGGAAGACAGGAAAATGCCGGGAAAGAACAGAGCCGGGAGGATGGCGAGGCTTCTTCAGATACGGCGGGAAACGGGCGGAAGGAAGCTGCAAAGGAGAAGGAAACACAGGAGGAATCCGTACAGGAGGAGCCGGAAATCCCGGAGACACAGGACAGTTTCCTGTATGAGGGTGCATTTGAATACGCTGCGCAGAGTCTGAGCGAGGCGGAAATGACATGGTATCTGGATATGAAGCAGGCGATGGGGAGCTTCGGTGAGAACATTCGGCTGAACAGGGCTGCGCTTGAGGCAGGCTGTGACGAGGAGGATATTGACAGGATTTTTCAGTGTGTTCTGAATGATCATCCGGAGCTGTTTTATGTGGAAGGCTATTCCTACACACGATACACCAGAGGAGATAAGATTACATCCATTGTGTTCTCGGGAACCTACAGTATTGACAGAGAGACTGCGGAGAGCAGGCGGGGCGAGATAGAGGCTGCCGCCGCGGAAATTCTGACCGGTGTGGATGAGGATGCGGATCAGTACACAAAGGTCAAATATGTGTATGACACGATTATCAGGAAGACAGATTATGACCCTTCAGCTCCTGACAATCAGAATATTTATTCAGTATTTGTGGGAAACAGGTCAGTATGCCAGGGCTATGCTAAGGCGACTCAGTATCTGCTGAACAGGCTCGGGGTGGAATGCACTCTTGTGCTGGGAACTGTTGAGACGGGAGGCGGAGAGGGTATTCCCGCACAGCAGGAGGGACATGCCTGGAACCTGGTCAGGGTGGACGGAGAGTATTACTATGTGGATGCCACATGGGGAGATGCTTCCTACACCCGGCAGGATGGTGAGGCCGCAGAAGACATTAATATGCCGGAGATCAATTATGATTACCTGAACGTGACCACGGAGGAGCTATTAAAAACCCACACACTGGGAGAGAATATACCCATGCCTCAGTGTGTCGCTGCGGATGCAAATTATTATTCAAAAGAAGGGGCGCTGTTTACGTCCTATGACAAGAAGCAGATGCAGATGCTTTTTGACAGGGCCAGAGCTCAGGGCAGAGATGATATAACCGTGAAATGCGCAGACAGGGAATGCTATAACGAGGTGTTGACGGAACTTGTGGATAATCATGAGATATTCCGTTATCTGGAGGCTGAGGATGCAGCCGTTGCCTATGCCCGAAATGACAATCAGATGTCCCTGACATTTTGGGTGACAAATGAGTAAAGAGTGTGGTATAATGTCCACGTAGGCAATGAGCAGTGCGTTCTTGCGAGTTCTTAATGATTAATGGAGGAACTGAGATGGAAAAAGACATAGAGAAAAAGACAGTGGTACTGAAGGATGAGGAGAACGTGGGAGTGGTGCAGATTGCGGATGATGTTGTGGCTATGATCGCATCACTGGCTACGACGGAGGTTGAGGGTGTCTCCGCCATGGCGGGCAACATTACCAATGAGCTGATGAGCAGGGTCGGCATGAAGAAGTTGACCAAGGGAGTCAAAGTTGAGGTTCTGAATGACAGCGTAGTGGTCTGGCTTGCCGTGACTGTTGAGTATGGCTATAATATTCCCGCTACCTGCCAGAAGGTACAGTCCAAGGTGAAGGCCGCTATCGAAAACATGACAGGGCTTGCCTGCACCGATGTCAATATTCGGATTGCGGGTGTGAAAGTAAAATAAAAGGAAAAGACACAATGGGACGACATGAGCAGAGAGAACAGGTTTTCATGCTTTTATTCCGGGTGGAGTTTCATGCACCGGAGGATATGCCCAGGCAGATAAAGCTGTTTCTGGAGGACAATGAAGCGGTCAGATCGCAGAAGGATTCCGATTACATTGAAGCGAGATGTAATCTGGTTCGTGAGAAGATTCCTGAGATAGATAAGCTGATAGACGATAATACGGAGGGCTGGAACACTGCCCGGATGGGCAGGGCAGAGCTTGCCATTCTGCGGCTGGCGGTGTATGAGATGCGTTATGACGATGACATTCCGCCCGGAGTTGCCATTGACGAGGCTGTGGAGCTTGCCAAAAAGTACGGTCAGGAGAATTCCGGCGGTTTCGTGAATGCGATTCTGGCAAAAATATTGAAGCTGGGTGATTGATATTCGAAGTGTTTATACTGTAGGACAACTGAATTCATATATTAAAAATATGTTCGCACAGGATTACCTGCTGCAGAGCCTTTTCGTTAAAGGGGAGGTCAGCAACTGCAAATATCATGCAACCGGACATATTTATTTTACGTTAAAGGACCCCACTGGAGTGGTGAACTGTGTCATGTTCGCAGGAAACCGCGCGGGTCTTTCTTTTCGTCTGGCGGAAGGACAGCAGGTGATTGTCGGCGGTGCCGTTGATGTGTATGCCAGGGACGGTAAATATCAGTTGTATGCAAAGCAGATTGTGCTGGATGGAAACGGGCTGCTCTATGAAAAATTTGAACGGCTGAAACGGGAACTGGAGGAATCAGGCATGTTTTCGCCTGAGTACAAGCAGCCCATCCCGAAGTACATCCGGACTCTGGGAGTGGTGACGGCAGACACAGGTGCGGCTGTCCGGGATATTATTCAGATTACCCGAAGGCGCAACCCTTATGTACAGATTATTCTGTATCCGGCCATTGTCCAGGGAGAGGCGGCTGTCCCCAGCGTGGTGCGCGGCATCCGGATGCTGGAACGGGCAGGTGTGGATGTGATGATCGTGGGCAGGGGCGGCGGCTCTATTGAGGATTTATGGGCGTTTAATGAGCGTGAGGTAGCTCAGGCGGTGTTTGACTGCTCTGTGCCCGTTATCTCGGCGGTGGGACACGAGACGGATACCACCATCATTGACTTTGTTTCCGACCTGCGGGCGCCGACACCTTCCGCAGCTGCAGAACTGGCTGTGGCCGACATTCGGGAGGTGCTGGGTGATATCGAGGCATACGGAAATGAGCTGCGGCGGTTAATGCAGCGGAAGCTGCAGGAGGGCCGAATGACGGCGAAACAGGCGGAACTTCGTTTGAAAGCCGCCAGTCCGGCGAGCCGCATCCGGGAGAAGAAGATGCGGCTGCTTGGCATGGAAGAACAGCTGCAGCACAGGATGGACCGACTGCTTCAGGTAAGGCGGCATCAGACGGAGCTATACATTCAGCGGATGAAAGGTCTTTCCCCATTGGAAAAGCTGAGCAGCGGTTATTCCTATGTATCAGACCAAAAGGGTAAAAATATAAGATCTGTGAAACAGGTGGAGACGGGACAGTGTGTGACGGTCCGGGTAATGGACGGAAGTTTTGAAGCAAGTGTGAAGGGAGTGCAGGGAGTGAAAATTTTCTAAGGCAGAAAAGTACTCTGCCTTAGAAAATCCAAGTCACTCCCGGAAGAATCCCAAGGTGAATAAATTCACCTGTGTGATTCTTCCCGCGGATATCATAAAGTGTTTGTGTCTGCGCCCATATTACCGGGTTGCGGCAAGAATGGAGATTATCTATGGAAGAAAAAAAGAAAGAGCTTAGTCTGGAGGAAAATTTTGACAGGCTGGAGGAAATCATAGAAAAGCTGGAGAGCGATGACATTCCCCTGGAGGATGCCTTTCAGGCATACAGCAGCGGAATGAAGCTCTTAAAGACCTGCAATGACCAGATAGACCGGGTGGAGAAGCAGGTGTTAAAGCTTACGGAGGAAGGAAATCTGGAGGCGTTTGAAGATGGAGAACAGTGAATTCAGGGCTCTGCTGGAGAAAAAAACAGACCAGCTGAATGAAATTCTGGAGCGGTATCTTCCCGCAGAGGAGGGGACGCAGAAGACTGTGATCGAGGCGATGAATTACAGTGTCAGGGCAGGAGGAAAGCGTCTTCGGCCCATGCTGATGTGGGAGACATTTCTGCTCTGCGGCGGCAGGGAGGAAGACAGGATGTTTGTGGAGCCGTTTCTGGCGGCGGTGGAGATGATCCACACATATTCTCTGGTGCATGACGACCTTCCGGCCATGGACAATGATGAGTATCGCCGGGGCAGAAAAACCACATGGGCGGTATATGGAGAGACCATGGGTATTCTGGCGGGAGACGGGCTTTTGAATTATGCATTTGAGACGGCTATGCGCACCTTTGAGTTCTGCGGCTGTACCGGGGGACCTGTCACGTCTCTGTACACCTCACGGGAATATCTGGACAGAGCGGCAAGAGCGTTGTCTGTGCTGGCGCGGAAAGCAGGCATCTGCGGCATGATAGGCGGGCAGACAGCGGATATTGAGGCAGAGGGGCAGTCCGAAGACATAACCGAAGCGCAGCTTCTGTTCATTCATGAACACAAGACGGCGGCGTTGATACAGGCGGCAATGACGGTGGGAGCAATCCTGGCCGGCGCGGGACAGGAGCAGATTGAAGCCCTGGAAAAATGTGCGTACAATATCGGAATTGCATTTCAGATTCAGGATGACATACTGGATGTGGTGGGAGACAGTACAGAGCTGGGAAAGCCTGTGGGGAGTGATGAGCAGAACGGGAAACAGACCTATGTGACGCTGAAAGGGTTGGAGCAGGCCAGGGCAGATGTGGCGGCTCTGTCCGATGAGGCGGTCCGGATACTGGACGGGTTTGCGGCTGAGCACGTTTTTTTAAAACAACTGATTGTGGAGCTGATCCACCGCACAAAATAAAAGTCCGTTACGAAAGGCATATGCAATGTTTTTAGAGACGATAGAGAAGGCAAATGACATAAAGCAGATAAAGAGGGAAAACTGGAGCGAGCTTGCACAGGAGATTAGAAAATTCCTGATTGAAAAGATCAGCGTCACAGGGGGACATCTGGGTTCCAACCTGGGGGCGGTTGAGCTGACCATGGCGCTTCACCTTGCGCTCAACCTGCCGGAAGACAAAATTATCTGGGACGTGGGACATCAGTCCTACACTCATAAGATACTGACGGGCAGGAAGGACGGATTTGATTCTCTGCGCCAGTTTCATGGCATGAGCGGTTTCCCGAAGAGGAAGGAAAGCAGCTGCGACGTATTTAATACGGGGCACAGCTCCACTTCCATTTCGGCGGGGCTTGGTCTGGTCAGGGCGAGAGATATACGAGGGGAAAACAATACCATCGTCTCGGTCATCGGCGACGGCTCTCTGACGGGGGGCATGGCCTATGAGGCGCTGAACAATGCGGCAAAGCTGGAGACGAATTTTATCATTATTCTCAATGACAACAATATGTCCATCTCAGAAAATGTGGGCGGTGTGTCAAAATATCTGAACAACATCCGTACAGCTACAGGATATCTGGATCTGAAGGCGGGAATATATCAGGCCCTGAAGGGAACGAGAAGGGGAAATAGCACAATCAAGACAATCCGCAGGGCGAAGAGCAGCTTCAAACAGCTGGTGATACCGGGAATGTTCTTCGAGGATATGGGTATCACATATCTTGGCCCCGTAGACGGACATGACATTGAGGGGCTTGTGAGAGTCATGGGAGAGGCAAGGCGCGTAAAGGGGCCGGTGCTGATTCATGCCCTGACCCAGAAGGGAAAGGGATATGCACCTGCGGAGCGACATCCGGCCCGATTCCACGGGGCGGAGCCATTTGACATTGAGACTGGGCTGCCTTCCAAACCAAGAACCGTGGCGAACTATACGGATGTGTTTTCCACCGTCATGTGTAAGCTGGGGCAGCGGGATGAGAGGATTGTGGCTATCACTGCGGCCATGCCGGACGGTACAGGGCTGAAGAGATTTCGAAATATGTATCCGGAGCGTTTCTTTGATGTGGGGATTGCGGAGGAGCATGCGGCCACTTTTGCTGCCGGTCTGGCGGCAGGAGGACTGAAACCTATTGTGGCGGTGTATTCCTCTTTTCTGCAGAGGGCTTATGACCAGATCCTTCATGATGTGTGCATCCAGAATCTGCCGGTGATATTTGCCATAGACAGAGCAGGGCTGGTGGGAAGTGACGGGGAGACCCATCAGGGCATTTTTGATTTTACATATCTGACCGGTATTCCAAATATGTGTGTCTGTGCGCCTAAGAATAAATGGGAGCTCTCGGACATGATGAAGTTTGCTGTTGCCTATGATGCGCCCATAGCGGTGCGCTATCCCAGGGGCAGCGCCTATGACGGGCTTAAGGACTATCGCACGCCCATTGAATTGGGAAAAGCGGAGTGGATATACAGGGAGTGGGAGATTGCTCTGTTTGCCGTCGGCAGTATGGTGAAGACGGCGGAGAGTGTCAGGGAGCAGCTTAAAAGCAAGGGCTATGGTGTCAGCCTTATCAACGCCCGTTTTGTAAAGCCTGTTGACGAGGAAGCTGTGAAGGAGGCATGCCGGGATCACATGCTGATTGTCACGATGGAGGAGAATGTGGCCTGCGGCGGTTACGGTGAGAAGGTGCTGGATTGCATGAACAGGAACGGTCTCCGCAATCAATGTTTAAACATCAGTATTCCGGACGCATACATAGAACACGGAAATGTGGAAGCGTTAAAGCAGGAGGTGGGCATAGATGCGGACAGCATTGTAGAACGCATCTGTCGGACGCTGGAGGGAGTATGAAGGAGCGGTTAGACGTCATTTTGGTAAACCGAGGCTATGCCGCTTCCAGGGAAAAGGCCAAAGCAATCATCATGTCGGGGAATGTCTATGTCAACGGACAGAAGGAGGACAAGGCAGGAACCGCCTTTGACGAGAGTAAAATACAGCTTGAAGTCAGAGGACATGCTCTGAAATATGTGAGCCGGGGGGGCTTAAAGCTGGAGAAGGCCATGGATGTGTGGGGACTTTCACTGGAAGGCAAGATATGTATGGACATCGGGGCATCCACGGGGGGATTTACCGATTGTATGCTTCAAAACGGGGCAGCAAAGGTGTATTCTGTGGACGTGGGACACGGACAGCTTGCGTGGAAGCTGAGGAACGATGAGCGGGTGGTCTGCATGGAACAGACCAATTTTCGATATATGGTCAGAGATGACATAGAGGACGATCTGGATTTTGCCAGCGTGGATGTGTCGTTCATCTCTCTGACAAAGATTCTGATTCCGGCGCGGAACCTGTTAAAGCCGGGAGGCGAGATGGTGTGCCTGATCAAGCCGCAGTTTGAGGCCGGCAGGGAGAAAGTGGGTAAGAACGGTGTAGTCAGAGAACCGGAGATACACCGGGAAGTCATTAAAAAAATTGTGGATTATGCCGACAGCATCGGGTTTAAGGTGCTGCACCTGGAGTATTCTCCCGTCAAAGGGCCGGAGGGAAATATTGAGTACCTTGTGCATTTGAAGAAGGAGAACGAACCGGAGGAGTCGGTGCGTATGCTCACGGAGCAGGACGCGGAGGCAGCGCTGAGAGATATAACACAGGCGGGGAACGGCCTGTCCGGGAGCGGGGAGTGGCAGACAATCATCCGGGAGACCGTGGAGAACTCTCATTTGAAACTTAAGATTGGAGTATTATGAAGCATTTTCTGATTTATACGAACAGACATAAGGACAAAAATCTGGCTGTCACGGAGAGAATCCGCAGTTATCTGGAGAAAAAGGGGCAGCGGGTTTCCATGAAGACGGAGGGCATTGACTGGAAGGAGGCTGCGGACTGCATAATTGTTCTCGGAGGCGACGGGACAGTGCTTCGGGCCGCCAGGGAGACCAGAGAACTGAATATTACCATAATCGGTGTCAATCTGTGCACACTGGGGTATATGACGGAGATTGAGCCTGAAAATCTGGAGGAAGCTTTGG
>CAMWJV010000128.1 GCA_947174665.1 uncultured Lachnospiraceae bacterium | reverse complement strand
GCGAATTTATAAACCTTCTGGGGGTTTTGTGCGCTCTTGCCATCGCTTTCAGCGGTTTGTTTCTGGTTCAGGGCAGGCTGCTGGGGGAACAGGATAAACTTTTGGCAGGTGGCGGCCTGGTGGAGCTGCCTCAGATTGAAACGGCAGGGACAGTGGAAGTCGGTGATGCCCTCGTCCTGAATCAGCTGGCGGAAGAGGAGCTTTTGCAGCTGGTATACAGTCTGGAACAAAAAGCGGAGATCAGACCTCATGAACCCCTGCAGGGGCAGCTTACCATGATTCAGGCAATGGACTGCGGGGAACAATGGCTGGAAGAATTCTTTCTGCCGCATTTCGGACTAAATGATCTTTTTTCAGGAGAATATAGGATAAGCTGCTATCTCTGGGCCCCTGAGACCGCAGGGCAGGATATAGAAGCTGCTCCATGGTTCAGCTGTTGGACAGTATCTGTCAGCAACCAGAACATAGATGCCTCGCTGACGCTGAGTGCGGTCAGCGGTCAGGTTCTGGATGCGTCGGTAAGCTGTTCCGCGCCTGTTCCGTATCAGGATGGGGATAGTCTGATGACACTTCTCGGAGACTATGCCTTTTCCTTTGGCCTGGAGGACGACTATACTCTGATTTACGGCGGAGAGACAGACTCCGGGGCAAAAAAGCTGCCCTGGTATCAGAGTATCGGCGATGAAGGACTCTATGCTGCCATACAGGCGGACAATATTGTGGTATCCGTTGCGGACAGCGATACTTATTCCTTATATCGGGAGTTTTTCAACGTGCATCTGTATTTATGTTCGGAGCCAGTTGCAGCGTCCGTTGTTTATTGAGCGGCTGGCTCCGGTACGCTGCAACAGTTCAGCGAACGCCATTCGCAAAGTCGTGCCTTCGGCACTTTTCGCTGTTTCACAGCTTTCTTTGCTCATTAAACGGCGTTCCCTCAGCCACTGTATATAGCGGAAAATTCGTGCAGGCACGATTTCCGCCATTTACAGTGGCTGGCTGAACTGATGTTAGATTTTACAACTTAGGCACATGTCGGACACAGGTATTTGACATTTTCCTGTTACTCTGTGAAGGTAATGATACATTTCAGTAAAGGAGTGACAGAAAATGAAAAAGAAAAAATGCAGTAAACTGCTGGCAATTTTGCTGGTATTGAGCCTGTTCACAGGTGTGTTGAGCGCCTGTGGAAAGGATGATTCAAAGGAGGCAGGCCTGCCGGGTTCGGAGAGCGGCGGCACATCGGAAGGAACAGGGGGCAGATATGTGGAAAAGTCAGTGGAACTGCCGCCGGAACTGGCAGACTCGTCCATCGCTCAGATGTATACAGTGGAGAATACCCTGCGTCTGCTGGCCACAAAAAAACAGGACGAAAAGGTTTGTCTTGAGGAATGGGCTTATCAGAATGGCACATTTACAAATGTGACTCAGGACTGGCTTGAGGCCATGGAGCTGCCGAATGCAGACTGGGTGGAGGTAAAGCTGGTGCAAAGCTCGGATGGCACACAATATCTCTACGCAGGATATGTGGCGGAGGGAGAAGACTCCTTTCGTGGGCATCTGTGGAAGGGTGCCGCCGGTGAGGCTGTGGATATAACCCCGGAAAAGTGGTCCGTCCCCAATGAAGAGTGGGGAGGCTATGAAATGATTCAGGGGCTGGCGGCGTTAGACAACGGCACACTGGCAGTCCTCTCCTACACTTCCCTGGATATTCTGTCGGCAGAGGATGGCAGCGTACTGGAAAGCGAAGCTCCCTCCGTTATCTATGAGGGAAATGTGGTGACAGACGGCGAGAATGTATATCTCTGCTCGTCGGATGGTGTCGAGAGCCGGATTGAAAAGCGAAAGGAAGGAAAGGGAGAAGACACCTTGGCAATTCCTTTTCCTGCGGGAAACGCTGAAGAAGGCGTGGTAATCTTCGGCGGTTCCGGAAGCCTGTTCCTCGACGCCCTGAAGGACGGAACGCTCATTGCTGCCGGCGAGAACGGTATCTTCCGTCTTCTGCCGGATGCAGAGGAAGGCCGGTGGGAACAGCTGGTGGCCGGAATAGAGACGGATTTCAGTATGCCTGATTACTGGTGTCTGAATCTGGCTGCTGCGGAGGATGGCGGTATTTATGCGCTCTTTCAGACAAATGAGGGACAGAAACTGAACTTTTATGAGTATGACCCGAATGCAGTCTCAGAGATAACTGAAGTGCTGAAACTGTACACAGTCTATGAGAGTTCTCTGCTTAAACAGGCGGCGGCGCTGTACCATAAGGCTCATCCCGAAGTGGTGATTAATATAGAGAGTGAATATCCCTTGTATTCTTACGACACGCCGGATTACGATACTGTCTATAAGAAGCTGAATACCATGCTCATGGGGGATGATGCGCCGGATATTCTGGTAATGGACCATCTGAACATGGAGTCCTACGCCCAGAGAGGGCTCCTGGAGAATTTGGATGATGTGGTAAGGCCGCTGGAGGAAAGCGGAGAACTGCTGTCAAATATCACTGGTGCTTATGTGGGTGAAGATGGAAAACGATTTGTAGTACCTCTGCAGTTTTGCTTTACTCTTGCGCTGGGAAGAGATATAGCACCGGAGAACATGAACTCCCTGGAGGCAATGGCTGACTATTTGTCCCAGGCGGATTACAGTTACCTGGGCAGCCAGACGGTGGACGAACTGGTAGACCTGTTCTACCCTTATTTTTGCGACAGCATTGTCCGCGACAAGCAGCTGGATAAGGAGAATCTGAGTAAATATCTGGGGTATCTCAAGGTCATTGCAGACAACAGCGGCATGATTGATAAACGGCCTGAGAATGAACTCAGTTACGGCATGTGGGACCTGGCCGCAAAGGCAAAGCTTGCTCTTACCAATGTAAGAGGTTTCATAGATTGTATGTTTCCCATGTCTATGGTGGATTACATCAAGGGAGACTTTACAGCCTTTGAAAACAGCTTTATTCCTTCCGTACAGATGGGCATCTGCACGAAGAGTGGGTATTCGGACACCGCCAGGGATTTCCTGAGGTTTGCGTTGTCCCAGCAGGTGCAGGATTCCGAATATTACAACGGATTTCCGGTGAACAGCCTCTCCCTGAAAAAGCAGTCGGAAAAGGACCGCTCGAATATGATCGCGGCCACTATGATCATGGCGGATGACGGAAGCTATGTGGAATTTGACAGTAAATCCTACTCAAAGGAGACAGCGAAGCAGCTCATCGACATATGCGGGACGCTGGACAGACCCGTCAGAGAGGATTCCAAGATACGTGAGGTATTGGTTGAATGTCTGGGAGGATACCTGAAGGGTACGGAGTCTTTAGATGAGACAATCCAAAAGATAGAGGCCGGATTGAAAATGTATCTGGCTGAATAGATGTATTGAAAAGCCCGATAAAATTTGCAATCAATTGCATATTTTTGATATAATACTTTTGTAATCTGCAATTGATTGCATTTTTTGGAGGGCAAACGATGATTCATATTGCGGTCTGCGAGGACGAAGAACCTCAGGCAGACTACCTGAAAACACTTTTAGACAGGTGGCAGAAATTGTCCGGAAGCCGTGCGCTGGTAGATGTTTACAGCAGTGCCGAGCATTTTTTGTTTGAAGCAGAGGAACGGCCGCCATATGACCTTTTGCTTCTGGATATCCAGATGGGAGAAATGAACGGCATGGAGCTGGCAAAAAATGTACGCGGGAAAGACAAACGGGTAAAGATCGTCTTTCTCACCGGAGCTGCGGATTATGCCATTGAGGGATATGCGGTGGGTGCCGAACAGTATTTGCTGAAACCGGTTAAAGAGCCGGAGTTTTTTGCGCTGTTAAGCAGGATTTCGGAGGAAGTAGCACGGGAGGAACCGGAATATTTTGTATTTGAGTCAAACGGCAGAGTGAATCGTGTTATGCTTGGGGACATTCTCTATGCGGAGGCAGATGGTCATTATGTAGTATTAAACACAGCGGACGGTGAAAAAGAGTGGAGATGGAAAGCAAATTTTTCCGATGCTGCGGCGGAGCTATCCGGCAAAGGATTTTTTTTGCTGCGGCGAGGGCTGTGTGTTAATATTTCCCGGATAACGCAGATCGGAAAGACAGAATGTGAGCTTGAGAACGGCGAGTTTTTACCGGTCAGTAAGGGAAAGTATCAGGCATTAAACGAGGCATTTATTGCTTATTACAGAGGGAGAGCAGAATGAGCGGCGGAATGTGTGCGGTGCTTTGTCTGGCAGCGGTTTTTCTGACAGCGGCGGTAACAATTCCTGTTACAGTAAAGATAATGTCCCATCTGCAGGAGAAACGTATCGGTGAGTACCAGGATAAGGTACTGAGGACGCAGCGTGACGAGGTGCAGAATATTTACCATACAATGCGCGGGTGGCGGCATGACTATCACAATCATATGCAGATGATCAAGGCGTATCTTTCCATGCAGAAAATAGATGAGACGCTCTCGTATCTGGAGCATTTGGAGGAGGATCTGGACAGCATTGATATAGCGATACGCACCGGAAATGTCAGTGTGGACGCGATTGTAAGCAGTAAGCTTTCCGTTGCGGCAAAAAAGAAGATCGCAGTGGACTGTACGGCAAAAGTGCCGGAGCAGTTAAAGGTTTCAGATGTGGATCTTTGTACGATCATCGGGAATCTTTTGGATAACGCCATTGAGTCCTGCGGGAAGGTGCCGGAGGAGAAGCGTTTCTTAAGGCTTTATATCGGCATTTTTCGGAAACAGTTATATATAAGTGTCACCAACACTACTTCCGAAACGCGGAGAAAGCTTCTGTCTGAGCTGATCAGTGAAAAGCGCGGCAGCCACGGGTTCGGGCTGCACAGGATCGATCTGGTAGCGGAAAAATATCAGGGCTTTGTAAACCGGAAAAATGAACCGGGAGTATTTGTGACAGAGGTAATGCTGCCGCTGTAGGCGGGCCGCCGTTCTGACATTCTGCCACTACATCGTATTTGACTAGGTTTCCGGCTAATGTTCTGTATCTGAAATTTCGAGCACGAATTTTGTGAATTCGTGCATTTTTTTATTATATCTCATGGTGTGTGATAGACTAAAATCAATTATAAAGAGATATATTTTTAAAATGGACAGGAGACAGGAAACTATGGAAAGAAAACGGCAGGAGAAAAAGGGAAGAGGGGCGGCACGGAGTACGGATGCCTCTGTATTCCGGAATGTGCTGTGTGTAACACGCGCACTGTTTCATGCTTATCCGAAAACCATATGGGTAACGCCGCTCTATGTGATATGCCGGGTGCTTGTTCCGTTTCTCGGAACGCTGATTCCCGCCGCTGCCATTGCAGGTATCATGGAAGGGGAGCCGAAGAAGTTTTTTCTTGTCATGATGGGAATGCTGTTTCTTTCCATGGCAGCGGGAATCTGCTGTGATATCAGCAGACAGTATCTGCAGGACTGCCGCACCTTTACAAGATTTCATGTCTTTTTATACAATTATATAGAGAAGGTTCTGACGAAGGATTACGTGAATGTGGAGCCTGCTGAGCGGCAGAAAGAGATCAGCCTGGGCGGGAAAGCAGTTATTGGGGGCAATTGGGGCGCAGAGAAGCTTATGACGGAGTCGGTGGAATTTATCGTACAGCTTTTAGGGCTTTCTGCGTATGCAGCGGCGGTTTTAACACTGGATTACCGTATTTTACTGGTTCTGCTGTTTACCTTTCTGCTGGACTTTGTGCTCCGCGGGCATGCCGTCCGCTATTATGACAGGCATCGTATCGAACTGTCGGAAGTCCATCGGAAACAGGAATATTTACAGAAGGTAAGTCTCGACCTGGGAGCCGGAAAGGATATCCGCGTATACCATATGGACGGGTGGTTTCACCGGATTTTTGAGAAACTTCATGCAAATGCGGTAGATTTTCAGAGGCGTGCGGAGTTCCGTTTTTATATTCCGGCCTTCGGAAATCAGTTTTGTGTGGCAGGGCAGGAGATTCTGGCATACTTTGTTCTGGTTAGTCTTGTACTTTCGGAAGAGATTACGGTGGCGGAATTTGCGCTGCAGTTAGGGATGGTACGGGGATTTACAAATTGGATTTTCGGAGTGTCGGTTTCATGTGGCGCATTGAAAAAGGCAAACGGAGAAACAAACGATTATCGCTATGTGATGGAGATGCCAGGGCGAGGGAGTCTCGGGACAGAGCCGGTTCCTATTTGTTCCGAGACCGGATCTATGTCGGCGTGTTCTGAAGCAAAACCAACACCGGTGTGTACGAAAGCAGGGTCAGTGCCGGTGTGTACAGAGGGGCCGGAAATCGAGTTCAGGGATGTGTCTTTCCGGTATCCGGGGGCGGAAGAAGATACTATTTCTCATTTTAGCTTTAAAATAAAGCCCAAAGAGAAGGTGGCGCTGGTGGGGAATAACGGCGCCGGAAAAACAACGCTGGTCAAGCTGTTGTGCGGCCTGTATCAGCCCACCGGCGGAAATATTCTTGTAAACGGAGAAGATATTTCCGGGTGGAAGACGGACGAGTATCAAAAGCTCCTCAGCGTTGTGTTTCAGGATGCCTTCCTGCTTGCCTTTACGGTAGAGATGAATGTGTCCGGCACCGTGCCAGACGAGGAGGAGCAGAAGAAGGTAAAAGAGGCGTTGCAGGAAGTGGGACTCCGGGAGAAGGTGGGCCGCCTTCCGGAGGGGACAAAGACTTATGTCACCCAGACGCTGGATGACGGCGGCGTGGATTTTTCCGGTGGAGAAAGGCAGAGGCTGCTGCTGGCAAGAGCCGTTTATCAAAACGGTCCGATTCTGATCCTGGATGAGCCCACAGCGGCATTGGACCCCATTGCGGAAAGCAGTCTGTATGAAGAATACAATCATATGACCAGGGATAAGACGGCGCTGTTTATTTCTCACCGGCTGGCCAGCACAAAGTTCTGTGACAGGATACTATTGCTGGAAAACGGAACGATTGCGGAGGAAGGAACCCATGAGGCGCTGATGGAAAAGCATGGCAGGTACCGGGAGCTGTTTGATATACAGAGCCACTATTACCGGAAAGGCGGGGTGAGGGAAAATGAAGCATGAGAAACAATCAAAAAGAGCGACGATAAGAAAGGTATTCCGTCTCATCATGTCTTTGGAACCCGGATTTTTTCCGCTGCTGCTGTTCGTAAAGATGATTGCCGCAATACACCCGTTTATCAATGTAGTATTTGGCAGCAGAATCATAGATATGGTAATCCAAAAACAGACCGTCAATGTGATCATGCAGACGGTTCTGGTGATGGCGGCTTGCCATCTCATTCTGGGCGTTGTACACTGGAGATTGGAGAGTGTGCTGGGCGTAAAGCGGTGCAGTATTGATGAGCGCATTACACAGATCATTTCCGAAAAATCGCTGCAGCTGGATTACGAGCTGTTGGAGAGGAAAGAAACCCTGGAGCTGGTTTTCAAGGCGCAGGAGGGAATGACCAGCAATGGCGGTATAGGATTTTTTTGTACACAGCTGGGGAATCTGGTGGAGCTGGCGGCAGGGCTTGTGTATTCTCTTGTCTTGTTTCTCGGTGTGTGTATCCCGGTAAAGACAGCGGGAACAGATACTCTGACAAAAGTCCTGAATGCTTGGTGGAGTCCTGTTTTTCTGGCAGCTGCCGCTGTCTTTGTCCTGGCGGCAAAGAATGTTTTGCAGAGGCAGAACGGGAGACAGAGTCAGATGAATTTTGAAAGGAATGTTGAGTATAACCGTCGGTTTGGATATTTTTTTCATTTTCTGACCTCATATAAGGAGGGGAAAGACATTCGTGTGTACCATATGCAGAATATGATCATGGACGGTCTTCGGGAAAGCAATGAAAACTATGAGAGAAGCATGGGGATCCTGCGGCGCTGGACAAACCGATACATGACGCTGAACCAGAGCCTGTTGTTCTTCCTGCAGATGGGAAGCTATCTGTATGTGGGCTTAAAAGCAATTGCGGGACTGATCAGCGTGGGAAGCGTATTGCAGTATATCGCCGCCTTTTGGCAGCTCTGCAGAAATATCAGCGATATGATGGGTGTGTATGTCAATGTGGAAATACAAAGCAGATATCTTTCCCTGTTCGAGGATTTTATGGAACTGGAAAATAAAAAGTATGAGGGGACGCTCCCGGTGGAAAAGCGGGAGGATAACCGTTATGAGATTGAGTTTAAGGATGTGTCTTTCCGATACCCCAACAGTACAGAAGATGTATTATCCCATGTAAACGCAAAGTTCCGCATTGGGGAGAAAACGGCAATCGTAGGACAGAACGGTGCCGGAAAGACCACATTTATTAAACTTCTCTGCCGGCTGTATGACCCCACCAAAGGAGAGATTTTACTGAACGGGATCAATATACGGTATTATGACTACAGGGAGTATATGAGTTTGTTTTCAGTGGTGTTTCAGGATTTCTGGCTGTTTTCCCTTTCCATTGCGGAGAATGTGGCGGTCTCCACGGAGTATGACGAAGAAAGGGTAATCGACTGCATCCGGCAGGCAGGACTGGGGGAGCGTCTGGGGGAACTGCCGGAGGGAATCCGGACAAACCTGTATCAGTTACAGGAAAACGGCATTGAGATTTCCGGCGGGGAGGCACAGAAGCTTGCAATTGCCCGGGCGCTATATAAGGATGCGGCCTTTGTTGTTCTGGATGAGCCCACGTCAGCCCTTGACCCGGTGTCCGAGTATGATATTTACAGGCGGTTTAATGAACTGGTAGAGGAGAAGACCGCAGTCTATATTTCCCACCGGATGTCCAGCTGTCGGTTCTGTGACAATATTTTTGTGTTTGACAAGGGGCGGATCATACAAAAAGGCAGCCATGAGACACTGATGCGGGAGGATGGGCGCTATCGTGAGCTTTGGAACGCGCAGGCGCAGTATTATCAATAAGGATGTATAAGGACAATGATAAAAAGTATTTATAAAAAGAACACCTTTTATAGCCGGGTTAACAAAAATTTACTGGACTAGAGAGCGTGTCTGTAGTAAGATATTGATATTTAACAATTCAACAAATCTGCAGTTTATATCAAATCGTTAAAAATGTAAAAAAATAAAGTTATATATGAAGCAAATGGAGGTGAAAATGTTTAAATGCTATTTAAAAACGAGATAAAAGGGATAAAAGCAATTGGTTTTGATGTGGGACATACACTTATTAAATATAAAAATCCACTAAACTGGCAGGGTCTTTATCGTTCAGGGCTGGAGCACGCTGCCGCTGCTGCCAATATTTCTTTATCAGAGGATATGATTTTTGCAGCAATAGATGTTCTTCTGAAGTATAACACCAGAGTGAACTATCGGGAATGGGAAACAACTTCTGATTGCATTTTTAATGAAATATTAAAGAGGTGGGGGATACAGACAGATTTATATACTATAAAATCCGGATTTTATTCTTTTTTTAAAGCAGATGCCGAGCCGTATCCGGAAACAATTGAGACAATGGAAAAACTAAAACAGTATGGGATAAAAATAGGAATTTTAACGGATGTCGCCTATGGAATGGATAATG
>CAMWJV010000127.1 GCA_947174665.1 uncultured Lachnospiraceae bacterium | reverse complement strand
TCCGCTGGTTTCATCGCGAATGATATCTGAGACATTTACATAATACTCATAGCTGAATTCAGCATCGTCATATTCATCTTCTACATAATTATATACCGCATGCAGCATTTGTATATTGGCTTTAGAAGTGGTACAGGTCATAGTTTCGAAATCCCAGATGTCCATCCGCGACATATTATCCGTCACATTATCAATAATGTCTGTTTCATTATTGTAAGTTGAAAATCCATACACATAATAGTAATCACAATAAACCATTCCCTTCCTCTCTGCATAACTGAAAGGCTTATTATATCCATAGAAATCATCTATTGTGTTTTCACCCGGCGCCAGCAGAACCGCTTTTCCATCTTTATATGTGTACAAATATGTTCTTGTATTGCAGCGGTCATCATAATCCATATCAGTATAACCGTGACTGAATAACATTTCCGGGATTTCATCATCATTCAGATAAATGAAACATACATTAGCATAGTAACGCTCCGGGTCGAAAAAATATTTTTCATTCTGCTGATAGTATTGGTTCAGAATTTCTTCATAGTATTGTTTCAGAATTTCTTCATAGGCCCCTAACCATGGTTGAACCAAAATGCTTTCTTCCACTTCTGTATCCGAATCCAGAGTCACTATCCTGTCGCGCTTCACATATTCGATATAAGGCCAATCACTTCTGACTCCTCTTTCTATTTCATCCTTTATTCTTTGCCGGCAATATTCCGCTTTTATCTGAAAATCAATTAATTCAAGAAGCTGTTCATCACTCAGGTCAGTATCAGGGAAATAATATGTGCAATTGCTGATACAAAATGCTATTCCTTCACCTTTATAGTCACTTTCATCTTGTATAAACGGTATGGTTTGCTCAGGTAATTTTCCACTGTTTTTATAAAGCGTCTTAAGTACTTTTCTTCTTGCCAATTCGTCAAAGGATAATTCCCTGCTGGCAAAGCTTGTGTGCGTATTCGCGGAATGATAATTGATGTATATCTCATCCACTTCCTCCATAGTCATCTGGTCCAGATAATTCATGTAATAGAGCGGATTACTGGCTTTAATATATGCTTCATCCTCAACATATTGTCTTAACATGTTGAATGCGATCATTTGAAGTATTTCTTCCTCAGACATTTCTCTTTCAGGAACATATAAAATGCCGTCTTCCGTAGAAAAGGCCAGCCCTTCGCCCTCATATTCTGTTTTCGAAGAAATAACAACGACCTCACCTTCCGGATCTGCCAAATCCCTGCAGTATAAATCATAAAGTTCAGCATAACGACGGTCTTCCGCATCCGTCATCGCTCTGGACATATATCCACTGTCATGCTGAAAGACGTTTTCATGTAAGTCAATAATTTCTTCATCCGGTATATTTCTCAGCCTTTCCATATGGCTTAAATATGCTCTTACGGAAATAAAAGTACTTCCTGATAATACAAGGAACACCCCGAAAATAACAGCCACTTTCGAGAGCGTATTTAATCTTCTCCGCATAAAAGGCTTATTTGCAGCCTTGTTTTTGCTGTCTTCCGTTTTTATTTGATCAATGGCATTCTGATAACCTGTTAAAACCTTATCCGATATCTGCACATTTTCACATAGATTCTTAAATTCTTCTATTCTCATAAATGATCCTCCTATCTAATCGACCCCGTTTTCACTGAGAAGCTGCTCCAGTTGTTTTCGCCCTCTTGTCAATCTGCTTCGTACATTCACATCTCTTATGTGCAGCATTCCTGCAATTTCTTTTGTAGAGAAGCCGTCCACATAATACAGTTCCATAACGACTCGATATTTTTCATTTAAACCATTAAGCACCTCCTTCCACTCGTTGGTAAAGTAATGATCCTCATGCACTATTTCCGGAATATCCTCTACATACATAATTTTCTTTCTATCTTTCAAAATATCATTGCATTGGTTGATCAAGATTCTGATAAGCCAGGTTTCAAAATATTCATCATTTCTCACCTGTCCGATCTTCTGCCAGCACTTAAAGACGGCTTCCTGTATTGCATCTGCTGCATCTTCCTCATTTTGAAGCATAGAAATCGCTATTCGGTACATTTTTTGCAGCTGCGTTCGCATCAGCCTGTCAAACGCATCCGGATCCCTGTTTTTTGCCTTTTCAATAAGACTCATTTCTTCCCTCCCCTCACATACTAAATTCAATTCTATCATTTGTTTCTATATATTAGACTGATTACAGAACCCAAATGTGACATGATAGAAATTTTTTTGTTGAACATAAAAAGAAGCTCCGAGATTTCTCTCGGAAGCCTCTGCTGTTCTACCACACTCACGGTTCGAAAAGCTCGTCGTTGATTTTTATATCAACGAATAATAATCAAAACAAGTTACATCCAACGTTTCAGAAGGATAATTGGGCTGTTGGCGCATACGAAATCCAAGATATTCCAGAGAGGAAAGAACATAGCGATATACGCCGTAAAAGGACTGATCCAGTTTGTAACCTGTCTGACGTTTGTATTTCTGATCTTCGTACTCAAAAAATACGGTAATATCTTTCTCCAGTTTTCCGGAGCATCCGCCCCATACATGAAGGATATTAGCTGTAAATCCACATCTGGCTGCCTCCATTGCCGCCCTAAGTTTCTTATTATTCTCAGGATACTCGCTGACGGGTTTTCCGCAAAAGTCCATGCAGTAATAAATCCAGGTATCTACAATTCCATACAGCCATATAGGAGCTGCACGCAGCCTTTTATCCTGAATCTTCTGTATCATGATGGACCAGTCACCCAAAACTTCATCTTTGAAAGGGCCTTTGTCCCATATAAATAACTCAATGATTCCAAGCAGTATCTGACAGGAATCCGTGCAGCGGGAAAGATTCAGATGTTCCTTTATTTCAGCTTCCTCTTCGGTTAACTTCCGCAGTGTGATCTGTACCGGCTCTTTCTGATAACAGTAGTCCGCCCATATCCCGAAATCATCAAACACCTCATATTCTGTAAACAAACCGCGAAGCTGGTACAGCAGTTCATATATGCACCGAAATTTTCCTGCATCATCCACGTCATGCTTTATATATTGTTTAGTTAATATGCCGTTTTCCACTGAAAAACAGAAACCTTCACTTTTAATTCCAAAATCAACGAATGTTTTGGTCTCATCGGGACATTGAACGGCAATCTCATGTTCTTTGGCAAATGTGCATATTGTATTCTGTACATCAACCGCATTATATTTCTTTTTTAATTTCCCGGAGAAGAAGACACTGTTCATTGTAAACCTCTTTCTTATCTTTTTTCTATGAATTATTCAACAATGGCGGTAACTGTAACAATTAACTGATATAAAAATTGCAATATTCCAAATTCCCCTGTTCTTCTTTACTGAAAAACAGGGGATTTTTTTTGAAATTGCAAGTTTTCTTGCATAATTTTAATATTTGGCATCAATTCTTTATGGGTAATTCTTTACGGGTATTTCACTCCCCAGACGCTTTCATTGCTGCCCACAGCGCTGAAGGTCATGACCTCGGTACCCGCTTCGTCGTTCATCCGGCAGAACACACCGCTATAGCTTTTATCTCCATAGGTGATATTCATATAACAACTGCCAGCCTTAGCCTCCCAGCTGCCCCGGATTTCCTCTCCCCGCACCGTGCCGTCTTCCTCAAGATACAGGATAAAGGGCTGTGCGATCTGGGCGTCAATAGAGGTGCCCTGGTTGATCACATAATACTTTCCTGACAGTTCCTCTACCCCATAACCGGTCTCACTGACCATCTCGCCGTCTGTGGCATATGGCAGCATACAGGGCCAGCCCTCCTCATTTACAATAAACTGGTGCACCCGTGGCTCATGGAACTCGGAATTAATGTCAAATCTGGTATGATTTACAACATATTTTCTGCCGTCATCATCAATAAACGCAGAATTGTGGCCCGTTGCCATATAAGCCACTGATAAGCTTGGCAGATAATAGTTGCCGGACAGCTTCAGACCATAGGGACTCTGTTTCAGATTTCCGGTATCCAAGGGATATTTCCCGTTCATATCAACATAATCGCCGTCAATGGTCTCGGAACGGAACACACGGATCTGATACCCGCCCGTTCTCGCAAGGCCGCCGTAGGACACAAACAGATAATAATACCCGCTCTCCTCATCATATAAGATATACGGCCCTTCTATGGAGGTGTGGCGGCCACCCATCAGGCGCTTTCCAAAATATGGATCCACGCGGTTCGCTTCATCCGCCTCCGGGTGAATGACTTCTCCCGTCTCCGGATCAAGTTCCAAAAGATACATGCCTCCGGACCAGGAGCCGTACACCATCCACAGTCTCCCATCCTTATCATAGAGCACTGTAGGGTCTATGGCATTGGGATATCTGTCAAAATTATACTCGCCGTTCGACTTGATATACCGCTCTTTGGCCTCGTCCCTGTCCACATACTCCGTTACGTCGGTTGCGCTTAAAGCCCCTTCCGTAAACCCGGAATAAATCAAGGCTCCCTTCCACTCATAGGGACCCTCTATGTTTTCGCTGGTGGCATAGCACAGATTGGAGGCGTTCCATGTGGATGAGGTGCAAAAATAAAGATAATACAGCCCCGTCGATTTGTTGTAGATCACATCCGGAGCCCACACATGCCATCCTCCGTCATCCGTTGGGATCACGCTTCCCTTGCTTCCTGCATATGCAAAGGCGTCTTTATTTTCCATCAGCCCATAGTAAATGGGATTACTGTTCTTATAGCCGTCTCCCAGGGATGTCCAGTTGCGCAGATCATCGGACACCGCCGTGGACATGTGAGAGCCGAAAATATAATACTTCCCGTCTGCCTTGATAACGGAAGGATCATGTACGCTGACTCCCGCCTTGATCTCAGCCCTGGCAATACCGTCAAAGCTTACAATATAATCTGAAGCTGCGCCCGTTTCTTCCATGTTTTCTCCGCTGCCTTCCCCGTCTTCTTTTGCTGCTCCCGCACCGATGCCTTCCGCATCTTCCTGTGTCTCCCCTGAGACTGTGTCATCCACATCCCCTATTGCCGGTTCTCCCGTTCCGCTGTTCTGTTGGGACAATTGTCCCTGGGTCCCTCCGGTATTCCCACAGGCAGTCATACAGAATGTCATGGCTGCGCTGAGTACACAGGCACATACAATTCTCTTCTTCACTCCGTCACCCTCCATTTCCCGGTCTTTGTCTATTCTGTACTTTAACTATATCAGAACAGCAAAACGGATGCAACAAAATGTATTTATCTGGACTCCCCCATAAAGAACAGTGCAATGGTTCCGGGGCCTGAATGTGCGCCGATGACAGGTCCCACATTGTTGATCAGGAAATGCTCCATCCCGAAGCGTTCCTGAATTCTTTTTTTCACATACTCCGCGTCCTCCAGCGCGTCCCCGTGGCTGATAAAGACATAATCCTCCTTATTCTCCTGCATCCAGGAGTCCATCTTCTCCTCCATATAATCTACCAGAGAATCCAGGGATTTTCTGCGGCCCCTGACCTTGCCGATGAGGATCAGATGTCCCTCGTCATCTACATGCAGCTTTGGCTTGATGGAAACCAGTGTTCCCAAAATAGCCGCAGTTCTGCTGACACGTCCGCCTCTGTGGAGATGGAACAGATCATCCACCGTAAATGCATGAACCAGATTCAGTCTATGGCTCTCCAGCCACTCCACGGTCTCTTCCAGAGTTTTCCCCTGATCCCGCAGTTTCACCGCCTTATGTACCAGCAGCCCCTCCCCCAGCGAAGCCGCCAAACTGTCAATTACCGCTATCTTCACATCCGGATGCTCTTCCATAATTTCTTCCGCGGCAATTCTTCCACTGTTGAAGGTGCCGCTTAAGCCGGAAGAAAATGCAATATACAGTATCTTATCATTCTCTCTTATACACTCCTCAAAAAAGGCCTTTGCCTCCTCAGGATTTACCTGGGAGGTGGTGGGCATCTTACCGTTTCTCATCATGCCGTAAAAATCCTTATAGTCCAGCTCCCGTTCCTTTCCGTATTCCTCTCCGTCCAGTATATAGCTCAGAGCCACAAAATCCACATTGTGTTCTTTCAGATATTCCCGGGGCAAATCCGCCATATTATCCGTTACCAGCTTAAACATAGGCACCTCCATCATATTCAGCACATCACTTTTGATGTTCCGGTTTTATATACTACATTATATCATCCTGCAAACCATATTGTAAAGTGCATATCAGCAAGAAGGTAAATGGCTGGCGCTTACGTTCCCTCCATATCACTTCCCGGACTCAGGAAGCCGCCTACGCACCAGCCTGTTTTTCAGCTTTTTCCAGTCAAAGGGAATCAGAGGATAAATATAACTGCTTCTGGATACTGTCCTGTTGAAACAGATGAAAAGCGCCGCCAGCAAAACACCGCCAATATAGCCCCACAATCCAAACCACTGGGTCAGGAGCAGCGTCAGAATACGCAGAAATTTCAGGGCATAGCCAAGCTCATAATTCTGCTGGGTATAGTTTGCAATAGCCACAAAGGCCATGTACAGCATAACCTCACTGTTGAACCAGCCGCTGTTTACCGAGAATTCTCCCAACACCAGCGCGGCCATGACACTTAAGGGCGTGCTCAGCATGTTGGGCGTGTTCACTGCCGCCAGCTTCAGCCCGTCTATAGCAAGCTCCAGGATGAGGAACTGCCATATCAGCGGAATATTCGGATCCTCCTGTAAAAGGATGAAGGAAAAGCTCTCAGGCACCCACTCCGTATGATTCATAAGCAACAGGAATGTGGGAGTCATGAAGAAGGTAAACAGCGTGATCAGCAGCCTGGTCAGCCGCAGATAGGTTCCTGTGATAGGCGGGAAATAGTAATCATCCGCCTCCTCCACCACGTCAAAGATAGTGGTTGGCAGTATCATAGCCGAGGGCGAATTGTCCACAAGGATAACTATGTTTCCCTCCAGCACCTGGGCTGCGGCCGTATCCGGTCTCTCCGTGTACTTAAATTTCGGAAAGGGGTTGTACCACCGCCTCTTATACAGGCATTCCGCCAGCGACTCCTGATTCATTGTCAGAGAGTCCACCTGAATATTTTCTATTTTTCTTTTAATATCCTGCAAAAAAGCCTTGTCCACCCTGCTATTCATATAACAGAGTACAATATCCGTCTTGGAGCTTTTTCCGGCATTCATCATCTCCATGCAAAGATCTGCGCTGCGGATTCTGCGCCGTATCAGGGCTGTGTTAAACACAATTGTCTCCACAAACCCATCCTTGGAACCCCGCAGGACCTTATCCTTCTCCGGCTCCTCCACTCCTCTGGCGGGATAAGTTCTGGAGTCGATCAGCAGTGCCTTCTCATATCCGTCTATCAGCAGCATGAACATACCCGACAGCAGCGAGTCGACTAGTTTGTCAAACCGCCCCTCTACGTCCACTTCCACATAGGGCATGAGCTGTTTCGAAATCCCGTGCATATCTCCCGGCATATCCTCTGCCTTTTGATCCATGAGGTACTGCAGCAGCTTTTGGATCAGATCATCCTTACAGAAGCCGTCCACAAGATACATGCAGGCTTCTTTTCCGCCGATACTGATAACCCTGTAGATGACATCAAAGTTTTTCTCTACAGCCAACACCTGATTCAGGTACTGCATATCATTCTGCAGACACCCGGATATATATTCTCTCTCCAAAATAAAAACTCCTTTTCCGGTATATTCATTCTCTTCGAACTTAGTATGCCGGAAAAGAAGTCTGTTTATACTTATGTTGTGCTGCCAAAGCCTCCGTTGCGTATGCCCTCCGCATTATCGTCCACAGTGATGCCGTACTCCAGAAATATTCCCTGGGCAAAACCGCTGCCCCTGGCAACTTCAACTGTCTTCTCTTCATTGGAATCATTGGTCAGCTTGATAAAAATATGGCCTTCATTGTCAGAGTAATAATAATCGCTGTCAATAATGCCGACGGTATTGTTCAGCTGCAGGCGGTACTTGAATCCCAGGCCGCTCCTGGGATAGATGTTGAGCACCCAGCCTTCTTCCATCTTGACCCGTATTCCCGTGGGAATTTTTATAGTTGAACCGGGGGACAGGCTGAAAGAAAACGGGGCAAGGAAATCATAACCTGCGCTGCCCTTTGTAGCACGCTCCGGCAATGACAGGGACTCATACATATCCCGAATATCTTCCTCCGTATAGTCCGGGAACTCCTCCTTCACGGATGTAAAAAAGTTCTCCTCACTCACCTTAAAAAACTGTGCAATTCTTTTCACTGTATTTCCTCCGACTTTCACGAGCACTCACATGTATTGTCCGGCTTACGGGTTACTTCATAAGAATCCGCGTAATCGCTGCAGTGCAGCACAGGCATCAGCGGATCAGGCTGTGCAAGCGTCTTTTGGACATCAATGACTCTCTGGTTGGCACTTCCCTTCCAGAGCAGCTTCACATCCTTCTCTTCATCATGGAACTCCCCGTCTACCACCACATCCACAAACCGCATCATGGGGTAATACAAAATATTTTCCCAGGAATCTCCGGTATACAGCCAGATTGTCTTTTGCGGATACTTCTCCTTAATTTCCGCCATCAGCTCCCGTACCCCTATTCTGTTCGCCGGATGAAGAGGGTCGCCGCCGGAAAAGGTAATTCCCGAAATATAATCTTTCTCCAGCTGTTCAAATATCTCTGCTTTGGCGCTGTCATCAAAGGCAAGCCCGCCGTCCGGATCCCATGTGACAGGATTCTGGCAGTTCTTGCAGCAGTGACTGCAGCCGGCAACCCACAGCACCACCCGCAGCCCATCTCCATTTTTCATATCATCCTTTGTTATATCATGATACCTCATAAAACATACAATTCCTTCCGCTTCCAAAGTTCCCGGACCTGACATCCGGAGAAGAATGACTCGCCAGAGGCATTCTTCGGTGTGAAGAAGCTCTGCCGCTCAACCCCCTCAGGAAGAATCCGCTTGCGGATTCTTCGGGGAATGACTTAGACTTTCTTAGGTTGGGTACGTTCCAACCTTAGAAAGTCTTCATTCTCTTTTACATGGATTTTCTCTCCGCAATCTCCGCCATCTTGGCATCATTCAGCCTGGTATCCCCATGCACCCGGGAATAGGACAGATAGCCGTTCATGCGGTCAATCTTTGTCAGATTGCGGCTGCCGCACTTGGGACAGACATCCATCTCAAGCTCCTGGTGGCCGCAGTCATCACAGTATGCAAGAGACAGATTGACTCCCTCGTAGAATCCCATGTCCATGGCACGGTGAATTAATGTTTTGATCGCATCTATGTTGTAGTCGATAGGATACTTTACATACTGTATCTTGCCCCCGTTGCAGAGGTTCCAGAAGCGCTCCTCCTTATCCTGCTTCTCGATGGGGGTAATATCCTCGGCAACATGGCAGTGGAAGCTGTTGCTGACATACTCCTTGTCCGACACGCCCTCCACAATGCCATACTTTTTGCGGAACTGTTTTACCTGCACACCGCAGAGATTCTCCGCGGGAGTTCCGTATATGGCATAGAGGTTGCCGTCTTCCTCCTTGAATTCGTTCACCTTTGTATGGATGGACGACATGACCTGCCGGGCAATCGCGGCGTGCGCCACAAGAGGTGTCGGGTTGTAAAGCTCCTGAAGCGGATGCAGT
>CAMWJV010000126.1 GCA_947174665.1 uncultured Lachnospiraceae bacterium | reverse complement strand
AAAACAAAAAGAATCCCGCATTTATGCGGGGGCTGGCGTTTCGCAAACGCCTAATTATATCAAGGGCAGAAAGGAGTTTACCCCTGCCTTTTTGAGCGGTTTCTATGCAGATACGGCTGATGTGGACCCGGAGCTTTATCGGGAGGATGCGGAGAAGCTGGCCAACAGTGTGACTTATGATAAACTGGCGAAGGAGTCGGTATTTAAACGCCATGGGATTGAGCAGCCTGATGATGGAAAGAAACTTTCGAACAATCTGAAAACAAGATGCGATGGTGTGGACAGAGTCATGTTTCCTGTGTGGTTTATGTCGTACCGGAACGGGGACCGCATTGCATATGCGGCGGTGAACGGTCAGACAGGGAAGGTTGTGGCGGATATGCCGGTGGATAAAAAGAAATTTTTTGCCGGTTCACTGCTGTTGGCGATTCCTGTATTTATCCTGTTAAATCTGTTCCTGACTCTGCGTCCTGCCGTGCTGATGGGCGTGAGCGCCGTGCTTGCCGTCCTGTCTGCATTCGTTTATTACAGAGAGCTTTCGGCTATTTTCAGCAGAGAGGCCAATGAGGGGGATCGTGGCCTGCAAATGAGAGGAGGCGGGCTTCAAAAGCAGAAGAAAGTGAAGAGACACCCCACTGCCATATCAGTTGTAGGTATAGTGACAACAGTACAAATATTAGTAGTGGGGGTATTTATACTGGCTGGCACACGGGCCGGTATCGGTACGTTTTTCCTGTGGATTGCGATTATTGCCGCTATGGTTTGGATCTGTGTGGCGGGCATCAGAAAATGCAAGAAGATGAAGGACAGCGGGCTGGGCTTCCTGTTTTCAGCAGGCGCGGTTTTTGCAGGCAGTATCATACAGCTGGGGCATCCGGTGTCTGATTTATGGTATTACGGAGCCGCGCTGCTGATACTTTTGACGGTGGTATTTCTTCTGAAGGATCTGATAGGCAATTATAACAGACTTGCTATGAGAAGACTGCCTCAGTTTGACAAAAAGGGGGGTGACGACAATGCGTGAGAAATTCGGTGCCTTTGCCGGGATGAGTTTCGCACGGGGAATGAAAAGGTGCGCGGCGTTGGGACTTGTCGTTCTTGCGCTGTCGCTGCTTTTTGAAACGAGGGCCTTTGCAGCTGTGTTGTACACGAATTCGGAAACGGGGTATGCAGTCATTCTGGAGGATGATGCCGATCTGTTGACGGATGAGGAGGAAGTGGCTCTGGCGGAATGTATGAAGGGAATCACAAAATGGGGCAATGTGGCATTCAAGAGTATTGATGAGAATCCTGTATCCACGGAGAGGTATATTGAAAACTATTACAGGGAGAAATTCAGACAGAACAGCGGTACAGTCTTTTTGATTGACATGGACAATCGGAATATATGGATCAAGAACAACGGAGAGATAAGTCTGGTGGTGACGAACAGCTATTCTGATACTATTACGGACAACAGTTATCGCTACGCATCCAGGGGAGATTATTTCGGCTGTGCAAAAAAAGTGTTTGGAGAGATAGAGACACTGCTTTCCGGAAGACGCATTGCTCAGCCCATGAAGTATGTGAGCAATGCGATTTTGGCGGTGATCCTTGCCCTGCTGTTCAATTATTTTCTGATGCGCAGAGCGGCAAAAAACCGAGTACCGGAAAGGCATGAGCTGCTGTCGGGTATGCGGCATCATTATGCCCTGACAAATCCGGGAGCGGAACATCTGAGACAGACGAAGCACTACGACCCTCAAAGTTCCGACAGCGACAGCGGCGGAAGCAGCAGCGGTGGCGGAGGCGGCGGCAGCTCAGGGAGCGGCGGCGGACACAGCTTTTGAAAGCTTATTTGCGCCACAGCTTGATGGTTTTGATCAGCTTGGTCTTCTGGTCATCATCCAACTTGGATATGAGCTGCATCAGTTCGTTGTCCAGAGCTGTCTGTTTGTATTCAGGGGCGATCTTGCCGATCAGGGAGTCGAGCGTAATGTTCATCAGGCGTGCGTAGTAAATCAGCACGCGAAGAGACATAGCGGTTCTGTTGTTTTCCACGTTGCTGATGTAGCCGGGCGTTACGTTCAGGGCGTTTGCCACCTCCGCCTGTGTCAGCTTCATCTGGATGCGCAGTTCTTTCACCTGCGGGCCAAGGTTTTCAAATTGATCGTTGCTCATGATGTTATCCTCCGAATTTAAGAAAGTATTTAGAATATCTTATCTAAAGTATACAATATTTTTTTTGTTTTTGGTAGTAAAATTTTAATCATAGCGGGAGATATTATGAAAAACTACAGATTCCTGATCGAATATGACGGAACCAGGTACTATGGCTGGCAGAGGCAGCCGGGGCAGAACACCATACAGGGTAAGCTGGAGAGCGTGCTGACGCTGATGTGTGGGCGGGAGACGGAGATCATCGGCGCGGGGCGCACTGACGGCGGCGTTCACGCAGAAGGTATGACGGCAAACGCAAACCTGGAGACGGAACTGTCGCCGGAGGAAATCCGGGACTACCTGAACCGCTATCTGCCGGACGATATTGCGGTGCGTGAGGTGCGTGAGGCGTCTCCCAGATTCCATGCCAGATATAATGCTATCGGTAAAACCTATCGCTATACCTGCTTTGACGGGGATGTGAAGCCTGTCTTTGACAGGAAATTTTATACCAGGCTGGAGGAAAAGCCGGATGTGGAGCTGATGCGGGAGACGGCGGAGCTGTTGAAGGGAGAGCATGATTTTCGGAATTTCTGTGTCAATCCCCGGATGAAGAAATCTACGGTGCGGCGGGTAGACAGAATTGAGATTGAGCGGGATGGGGGATATATTCGATTTATCGTTCACGGTACGGGATTTTTGCAGAACATGGTCAGGATCATGGTTGGAACGCTGCTGGAGGTGGGATGCGGGCGCATGAGTTCGGAGCAGGTAAAAGTCGCTCTGGAAAATCCTGACAGGCAGAAAGCGGGTCCCACGGCACCTGCTCAGGGCCTGTGCCTGGTGAGCGTAGACTATGACTAACAGTTCAGCCAGACCGTTAGTGAACGGCAAATTGTGTTTACACAAATTTGCCGTTTGACGGACGGTCTGAGGGAACGCCCTTTCATGAGCAAAATAGCTGCGTAGCAGCGGAGAGCGCCGGAGGCGCGTTTTGCGAATGGGCGTGTGCTGAACTGTTATAACTTAATTAAGGTTGGAGGAACATAAAATGGTGGCTGCTATTGGGTTTGTGACACTTGTGTCAGTTATCTTTTTCGGAGATTCGTATATTAAAACCAAAGTGGAAAAATATATTACCGCCAAAGGGAACGGAAAGAACGAGAGGGAGCTGCTGGGAGGCAGACTGCTCCTTCGCAGGCATCACAACCGTGGGATGATTCTCAATGCCGGAGAAAAAAAGCAGTCGGCGGTAGCAGTGGTTTCACTGGCGCTGACTGCAGTACTGACAGTAGTGTTTTTTATCAGCCTGGGACACCGGGGCAACAACCTGCTCCGCGCCGGCCTGGCGCTGCTGCTGGGTGGTGCGTTCAGCAATACATATGACAGGCTGAAGCGTAAGTATGTGGTTGACTATCTAAGCTTTGGTGTCAAATGGAAAGGACTTAGAAAAATTGTGTTCAACCTTTCGGATTTCTGTATTATTATAGGCGCGTTGCTGTCGGTTCTCGGTATGGCAGACTGACCTGTCTGCCGTTTTTTTAATTCTGTATGACAGTACCGGCTCTGCCCTTTACGGCTTCCCGCACTTCCTTCAGGGAGGTGATCAGAACCCGGCCGTCTTTTTTTGATTCCAGGTAGTTGACCGCACCTTCAATTTTGGGCAGCATGGTGCCTGCCTCAAACTGTCCTTCTGCAATCAGTTCTCTGGCCTGGGCGGAGGTCATGGAGGGAATAGGTGTCTGGTTCTCACTGCCGAAATCCCTGTACACACAGGGAACATCGGTCAAAATGATCAATTCATCGCAGGACAGGTCGGAAGCCAGTCTTGAAGCGATGGCGTCCTTCTCGATAACGGCAGAAGCACCCTTTAGATTGTGCTGCTGCTCGATGACGGGAATACCGCCTCCTCCGCAGGCGATAACTACCTGGTCTGCATCCGCCAGAGTGCGAATGGCCTCGATTTCTACAATATCAATAGGCTTCGGTGCAGCAATGACACGGCGGAAGCCTTTCCCGGGGTCTTCCTTCACATAGTTGCCCTTCTTAATCTCTATCTCGGCGTCCTCACCGGACATGTATCTGCCGATAACCTTTGTAGGCTCATAAAAGGCCTCATCGTAGGGGTCTACGGTCACCTGGGTCAGAATGGTGCTGACCGGCTTGGCAATGCCGCGTCCCAGAAGTTCGGAGCGCAGGGCATTCTGAATGTCATAGCCCACATAGCCCTGGCTCATGGCGGAACAGACGCACATGGGAACGGGGGTGTAATCAATATAGATGCGGCGCAGTTCGGTCATGGCCTTGTGGATCATGCTGACCTGAGGGCCGTTGCTGTGGGTGATGGTCAACTGGTAATCCTCTTCCACCAGATCCGCCAGCGCCCTGGCGGTTACCTTTACCGCATCCCACTGTGCCTCTGTCGTGTATCCCAATGCGTTATGTCCCAGGGAGACAACTGCTCTTTTTCTGCTCATATCAAATGCCTGCCTTTCTGTAAAAGATAGGGTTTAAGTGTACCATATTGAAGCGGAATTTTCTACTGCAAAGTCTGTCGTGTCAGTTCTGCTGTGACGCTGTCCAGCACTTCAAAATAATTTTCAAAAGTTTTCCGGCAGCAGCCGGGATTGCGGATGATGATTCCGTCGCTCCGCAGCCCGATCAGTGAAAAGCCCATGGCCATGCGATGATCGTCGTAGGTGTCCACTTCGGAAGGGAAAGGGTTACCCGGATAAATCGTTATGCTGTCCTCGGTCTCCCGACAGCGGATTCCCATTTTGCCAAGTTCCGTGACGATGGCAGTCATACGGTCGCTCTCCTGGCAGCGAGTGTGGCCGATGCCGCTTATGGTGGTGGGACCGTCCGCAAAGGGAGCCAGGGCAGCAAGGGTGATGGCCTGGTCCGAAAAAGCGGACATATCCGCGCTGATACCATGATAAATTCCATCCTCCGGGGGCATAAGCAGGGCGCCTTCCGGTCTGTCCTCGATGCTGCAGCCCATCTCTTCCAGAAGATGCAGGAAAGCGATATCGCCCTGAAGAGAATTCTGTCCTCTATGCACATGCTGTACCTGTACCGGAATGCCCAGCAGAGGGCTCATGGCGTAAAAGTAACATGCGGCGGAAACATCGGGTTGTACCCGGTAATCCAGTGCCCGGTAGCGCTGTCCGGCCTTAATGTGGTAGGCGTAGGGCACGGTGCTGTTGACACAGCCTGAACATTCGTGGTTTCCGCCCTCACCGGCACAATAGTACAGTGGAGCAGCCTGTACGCCGAACTGCTGCATCATTTTCACGGTCATTTCTATATAGGCTCTGCCGTGGAAGCCCTCTGTCTCGGCGAGAAAATCTTCCTTTGACAGGCAGGAGGCGATGAGCAGGCCGCTCATAAACTGGCTGCTTTCCTCAATATTTACGGTAATCCGGCTGCTGCCGAACCCGTGTCCTTTCAGGGTGAAGGGAAAATGTCCTTCCTCTTCTTCGTATATTATTTCACAGCCCAATTCCGCCAGAGAGTTCAGTAAGGGGGTCATAGGGCGCTTCCTCATCTGCTCTGAGGCGTCCATGTGATAAACGCCCTCTGACAATCCCAGATATGCAGTGAGAAATCGGGCGGCGGTGCCGGCGCTTCCCACATACAGACTCGCCTCCTTTGCGGGAATGGTGCCGCTCATTCCTTTTACGGTAATGATCCTGTTTTCTTCATCTACGGTTGTCTCAAAACCCAAATTCTGAATGCACTTCAAAAAGTGTCTGGAGTCATCGGAGAAGAGTACATCCCGGAGGGTAGACTCGCCTTCAGCCAGCGTCGCCAGAAGCAGTGCCCGGTTGGTGATGCTTTTGGAGCCGGGGACGGAGATATTCAGAGGTTCTGAGCTGCCCGAATCTTGCCGGCTTCTGAAAATATCGTTTATATAAATACAGGGAACCCGGTATGTGTTTTGATCCATGAACAAATCCTCCTTGGAAATATGAATACAGCATACACTATAACATTTTTTTCGGGCATATTCAATTTTTTTCCAAAATCCGCTTGACAAACATGTGAGAACGGTATAACATAGCATGCAATTCATGATAATCCTATAGGAATAATAGGGATTTAAAAAAGGGAGAAAGCATGGAATCCATCATTCAGATTCAAAATGTGACAAAAACCTTTGTGGGCAAGGATAACCAGGTGGAGGCGTTAAGGGGAATTACCCTGGAGATTGAGCGGGGTGACATCTGTGGTATCATCGGCATGAGCGGTGCAGGGAAATCCACTCTGGTGCGCTGCCTGAATTTTCTGGAGAGGCCTACCACAGGCACTGTTCTGATAGAAGGAAGAGACCTTTCGGCTATGTCCGAAAAGGAACTTCGACAGACCAGAACGGGAATTGCCATGATTTTTCAGCATTTTAATCTGCTGATGCAGAGGAGCGTGCTGGACAATGTGTGCTTTCCCATGGAGATTGTGGGTGTGAAGAAGACGGAGGCCAGAAAACGGGCTATGGAGCTGCTGGAAATTGTAGGGCTGGCGGAGAAGGCAAAAAGCTATCCGGCACAGCTGTCCGGCGGGCAGAAGCAGCGGGTGGCAATCGCCAGGGCGCTGGCTAATAATCCGAAGATCCTGCTCTGCGACGAGGCTACCAGTGCCCTTGACCCCACTACCACAAAGTCCATTTTGCAGCTGCTGCAGCAGATTAACCGGGATTTCGGTATTACCATTGTCATTATAACCCATGAGATGAGTGTGGTGCAGGAAATCTGCTCTCATGTGGCCATCATAGACAACGGCGAACTGGCGGAGCACGGCACGGTGGAGGAGGTGTTTACCTCGCCCCGAACTTCTGCGGCAAAGAAGCTGGTGTTCATGGTAAATCCCCAGGCCGGCGAGATGAGCGGAAAGAGATACATACGCATTGTGTTTACGGAAAACTCTTCCTTTGAACCTGTTATCGCCAATATGGTACTGGAGTGCAAGGCGCCGGTGAATATTCTGTTGGCGGATACTAAGGACATTGGCGGTATTGCTCACGGGCAGATGATCCTGCAGCTGCCCGAGGATGAGGCTGTTGCGGCCAGAATGATTCATTATCTAAAGGAGAGAAAACTTATAGTAGAGGAGGTGGATTCCTATGTGGAATAAGGTGATGCTGACGATGCTGGCCGAGAATCTGTTCATTACACTGTACATGACGCTGGTGTCAACTGCCGCGGCCTACGTCCTGGGCATGCCCATGGGGATTGCCCTGGTGGTTACTGCAAAGGAAGGACTGAAGCCCAACCGGGTGGTGTACAAAATTCTGGACACTGTTGTCAATGTGGTGAGAAGTGTGCCCTTTCTCATTCTGCTGATACTGGTGCTTCCTCTTACCCGGGCAATCGTAGGCAAAGGCTATGGGCCCAGTGCAACCGTTGTCCCGCTGGTGCTGGCGGCGGCTCCTTTTATCGCAAGGATGGTTGAGTCTTCCCTGCTGGAGGTAGATAAGGGCGTGATCGAGGCGGCTCAGAGCATGGGTGCAAATCTGCGCATTATAATTTTCAAAGTAATGCTTGGGGAGGCGAGGACATCCCTGGTGGTGGGCGCCACTATTGTGTTGGGCACGGTGCTGGGATATTCTGCCATGTCCGGTATCGTGGGAGGCGGGGGACTGGGAGATATTGCCATCCAGTATGGCTACTACCGCCGTCAGGAAGACCTTATGTGGGTGACGGTGATCCTGCTGGTGCTGCTGGTGCAGGTCATGCAGTTCGCAGGCACGAAGCTGTCCCAAAAACTGGACAGGAGAATAAGATGAAAACAGAAGTATGAAGCATGGGATACTTGGCAGCCGGTGAAACGGACAGTGCACTGAGGCTGATGAGTATAGATTACAGAAAACGAGGAGGAAGTATTATGAAGAAGAAATTAGTTTCACTTTTGAGCGTGGCGGCTATAACGGCGATACTGCTCACAGGCTGCGGCGGAGGGAGCGATGACAAGACCATCACAGTAGCGGCGAGCGCTACCCCTCATGCAGAGATTCTGGAGCAGGCGAAGCCCCTGCTGGAGGCAAAGGGATATACTCTGGAAATCAAGGTGTTCTCAGATTATGTACAGCCCAACAATGTGGTGGAATCCGGAGACTTTGATGCAAACTATTTCCAGCACATTCCTTATCTGGAGTCATTCAACGCGGAACAGGGTACTCATCTGGTAAATGCAGGCGGTATTCACTATGAGCCCTTCGGTCTGTATCCCGGAAAGTCTTCCGACCTGGCGGATATGCAGGGGGCAACCATTGCAGTTCCCAATGACACCACGAATGAGGCCCGGGCGCTGCTGCTCCTGCAGGACAACGGCTACCTGACCTTGAAGGAGGGTGCGGGTCTGGAAGCAACTAAGCTGGATATTGTAGATAATCCTTACAACATTGAAATCGTTGAACTTGAGGCGGCACAGATTCCCAGAACGCTTCAGGATGTCACCTTCGGTATCATGAACGGCAACTATGCAATGGAGGCAGGCTATACCGTGTCAGAAAATGCGCTGTTGTATGAGAGTGTGGAATCCGATGCGGCAACCACTTATGTGAATGTTATTGCAGTCAAGGAAGGAAATGAGAATTCCGCCAAGATCAAGGCATTGGTAGAGGTCCTGAAATCCGACGAGATTAAGGAATATATTAATAATACATACAACGGAGGGGTTATTCCTTATAAATAATAGGGAGGCTGGTATGAAAATCTCTACGAAGGGCAGATATGCGGTGCGGGTCATGCTGGATCTTGCGCTGAATGACACGGGAGAATGCATCAAGGTGAAGGATATTGCCGGAAGACAGGGTATATCCGAGAAATACCTGGAACAGATCATTGCGGTGCTGAATAAGGCGGGGTATGTGAAGAGCGTCAGAGGAGCCCAGGGAGGCTACCGTATGGCAAGAGATCCCGGGGAGTATACCGTCGGCATGATATTAAGGCTGACAGAGGGAGACATGGCGCCTGTGGCCTGCCTGGAGGAGGGTGCGCCTGAATGCGAGAGGTGTGATACCTGTGAAACCCTGGAGGTTTGGAAGGAGTTGTATGAGGCGGTGAACAATGTCATAGACAATGTCACCATAGCGGACCTGGCAGAGCGGCACAGATGCCGTTAAGAAAAATACCGTAGCCGGGAGAGTCTCAGCAGACAAATTCCTTGACAAAGCAGCATACATGAAATATAATTTATAAAAAGTACAGAATGTATGCGCACGTAGGTAATTTGACAGAAAGACACAGTGATAGTGATGAGAACCGTTCTGTGAATAGCTATAGGCTTTCCACAGGACGGTTTTTTGTGTGCAGACAAGCAGAGCAGTGAGAGTTGATCAGGAGGGGAAGAAATGTTTTGTGAGAGATGTGGGAATCCCGTAGGGGAATCAGAGAAGTTTTGTTCGCAATGTGGTGCTCCGTTACCGGAGATGGAGCCGATGGCGACATCCGAAGCACCGACAGCGCCGGAGGCAACCGTGGAAGCTGAGGCAACGGCAGCGGCAGAGCCTGTATCGGCGGAAGCTGAGGCAACGGCAGCGGCAGAGCCTGTATCGGCGGAAGCTGAGGCAACG
>CAMWJV010000125.1 GCA_947174665.1 uncultured Lachnospiraceae bacterium | reverse complement strand
GCTTGGGGGCGGCAGCGTCAGAATCTTCCAGAGCGCCGTGCAGGAGAGGATGTTCCGCGCACTGGGCTTTACCGATGAGAAGGCCCATGAACAGTTTGGATTCCTGCTGGATGCCTTTAAGTACGGAGTTCCCCCTCACGCAGGGCTTGCCATCGGCCTGGATCGTTTTGTCATGCTGCTGGTAAAGGCGGAGAGTATCCGGGAAGTGATCGCATTCCCCAAGGTGAAGGACGCATCCTGCCTCATGTCAGAGGCACCGGGTGCAGTGGACGAGAAGCAGCTGGAGGAGCTGTGCCTGAGCATTACCGGGAAGCCGGAGCAGCCGGACAGCTGCGGGTGATCAGGACAACTGTGAACAGCGGGACAAATGTGAGTTGACATGTGATGTTGAGGATGCTGAGTGATGGATATAGCTATCGTAGAGGACGAGGAGGTACACAGCAGCCTGCTGCGGCAGTATATTCTGGCCTGGGCAGAGGAGAGGAGCAGAACTGTTCACATCTTTATCTATGGTAATGCAGAGAGCTTTCTGTTCAGCCTGGAAGACGGTGCGCCGGATGCTGTATTTGCGGACATTCAGATGCCCGGAATGAATGGAATGGACATGATACGGAAGCTGCGGGAAAAGGACAGCGAAATGCCGGTAGTGTTTACGTCAGGGCTGTCTGAATATCTCCGGGAGGGATACGAGGTGCAGGCGCTGCACTATCTTATCAAGCCCATTTCGGCTGAAAAGGTCTTTGAATGTATGGATAGGGTGTGCAGCCGGAAAAACACTCGGAATCTGTTTACAGTCAGAACGGAAGATGGCGTGGTCAGGCTGGATCTGCGGGAAGCAAATTGCTGTGAGGCCCAGGGGCATTATACAAGGTTTGCGATGGCGGACAGGACGGAAATCCGGGTGATGAAAAGTATTTCGGAGTTGGAGAGAGAATTGCCGGAGGAGGCATTTGTCAGATGCCACCGCTCTTACTTATGCAATTTGGAGAATGTTAAACAGATTATGCAGGACAGCGTCATCTTCGATAACGGAGAGTCCGCTCCGGTGAGCAGGAGAATGTACCGGGATTTGAACCAAAGATTTATAGAGTTTTACAAAGGAAGTATGAAAGGCTGAAATATGATAATTCTTTGGATAGCAGTGGGTGTTCTCGTTTTTCTGGGGCTGCTGTTTGGGGCAAAAGTCTGGATTGGCAGGCTGGTGGACCGGCGGATCAGCCACTATCAGAGCGACCTGCTGCAAAAGCACTGCGAGGAAGTGGAGAATATGTATCGGCAGACCAGGGGCTGGCGGCATGATTACCACAACCACATCCAATCCATGAAAGCATATCTTGCAATGGGAGAGACGGACAGGCTTGGAGAATATCTTGACAGACTGGATGAGGACCTCACCATGGTTGACACCGTGGTTAAGACGGGAAACGTCATGATTGATGCCGTGCTGAACAGTAAGCTGTCCCTGGCGAAGAATAAGCATATCGCCGTGGAGGCAAAGGCGATTGTTCCTTCCCGGCTGGATATTTCGGAGATAGATCTGTCGCTTATCATCGGAAACCTGATGGACAATGCAATGGAGGCCTGTCTGCAGATTGAGGACGAAAAAGAGAGGTTTATCAGAGTATATATTGATATTCTCAAAGGCCAGCTGTATATTTATGTCATGAATGCTGTGAACGGGCGGCCGGACAAAGGACGGGGAGAGAACCACCAGGTCAGGTATCTGTCCGCCAAGGAGGGTCGGTCTCACGGATTTGGACTGATGCGGATTGACAGAGTAGTGGAGAGATATAAGGGGTATATTGACAGACAGGACGAGGAAAATGTATTTGCAACGGAAATCCTTCTGCCGTTGGTGCACGAATGAAACCATTCGTGCATTTTTTGTTTTCGAGGCGGAAACCATGTTATGATATACCGGACGGGTAAAAGCATGAGCGGACCGGCGGGCGGCGTGAAAGAAGAGCAGGCGCAGGATTACGGACAGCGGGTCAGAAAACGAGGCGGGAGGCGGACGAAAGTGAAACAGACGGATACACAAACAGAAACAAAGTATGAAAAAAAATACGGTATTGTTCAGAACATAGGCTACTTCTTTGAATTTTACAGAAGAAGCATCCCGGTCTTTCTGTGGCTGTGCCTTGCGGAAATTGTCTTTGGCGCGATACAGCCCATGTTCGGTATTTATCTGCCGAAGCTGGTAGTGGATCTGGTGACGAAGGGAGTCACCATGCAGCGGCTGTGGCTGACTTTGGGAGTATTCGGACTGTTGTTTTTAAGCATTCAGGTGCTGGAGACGGTGAGCGCGTTTGGAAAGTATCATCTCTATAATACCAGGCGGAACGATGTGCTGGCGAATCTGTTTTTAAAGAGCCTGCGGATTCCTTACCGTTATGTGGAGGAGGGGGCAGCCAAGGAACTGTACTGGAAGGCAATGGGAGTTGTCAACCAGGGAGACTGGAGCGCTTCCTATAAGATGACCTACGGGACCATTGACATCATCAAAAATATCATCAGTTTTGTGCTGTACAGCACGGTGCTCAGTTTTTTAAGTCCCTGGATGGTAGTTTTGCTTCTGGTGCTGTCTCTGATACAGTATGCCATCAGCTTCGCTAAAATCAAATACATGGATAGATTTCGGGATGAGGACGCGGCGCTGAACAAGAAAATGTCTTATGTTTTCTACAACGCCCTGGGCAACAGGGCTGCAGCAAAAGACATAAGAATTTTCCGCATGTCCGAATGGTTGAATAAGGAGAAGAACATGCTGCTGGACAGCAGCAGAAGGCTGGAGAAAAGAAAGGGAATGGCAGATTACCGTTACTGGCAGATGGGCAGCCTGCTGACTCTGGCACGAGATATATTTGCCTATGCCTATCTGCTGAAGCAGGTGCTTGACGGAGCCGTGGATCCGGGGGAATTCGTGCTGTATTTCGGGGCCATCACCGGTTTCGCAGGCTTTCTGGGGAGTATTATGGACAGTCTGGCACAGCTGCGCAGCGGCACCCGGGACACGAATTTTTACAGGGCGTACATGGAACTGCCGGAGGAGGAACTGCACAGGGGAAACAGGCATATTTCGGAGCTGGAGCAGCCTGTATCCATAGAGTTTCGTGATGTATCATTTTCCTATGATAACAGTAGTGAGAAAAAAATATTTGATCACTTTAACCTGAAGATCAGCGCCGGGGAAAAGCTGGCCCTGGTGGGGGTAAACGGGGCGGGAAAGACTACTTTCGTCAAGCTGCTCTGCGGCATGTACGACCCGGATGAAGGAAGCATTCTGATAGGCGGCGTAAATCGGAACGAATTTCCCAGGGCAGAGTTGTTTGAATTGTTTTCCGCCGTCTTTCAGGAGACTTTTCTGCTTCCGGTGACGGTGGCGGAAAATCTGACCTATGAGAGCGATTACGACAGCGATAGAGCCTGGCGGGCTCTGGAGGATGCCGGACTGGAAGAAAAATTCCGGGAGAAGGGCATTACCATGGACACCTTTTTTGATAAGGATATAGATGAAAACGGGGTGGAATTGTCGGGAGGGGAGACCCAACGGTTCCTGCTGGCCAGAGCCCTGTACAAGGATGCCCCCGTGTTGGTGCTGGATGAGCCCACAGCGGCTCTTGATCCCATTGCGGAGTCGGAGATTTATGATAACTACGCCCGGTATTCCGGCGGGAAGACGGCGATCTTCATTTCCCACAGACTTGCCAGTACACGGTTCTCGGACCGGATTGTGCTGTTGGGAGAAGGCGGTATCCTGGAGGAGGGAAGCCACCAGGAGCTGATGGACTTAAAAGGGGTCTATGCGGAAATGTTCGAGGTGCAGAGTCGCTATTATGCCAGGGATAGGCTGGAGAAGGAGGTGTTTTAGTCATGCAGGAGGAATCAAAGCTTTTGGAAAAGCTGTCGTTTCGGCAGAATCTGGACAATGTGCGGCGTGTGATGAAGCTTCTTATGAGCCTGGATCGTTTTTATGTGCCTCTGAATGTGGTCTCTGTACTTTTGGCAGCAGGTCTGACTTACGGGGGAATGCTGCTGTCAGCCTATGTGCTCAATCAAATATCGGCTGGATTTGCGTTTTCACGGCTGCTGGGACAGGTTATTTTCGGAGTGGTGTTTTTGAGTCTGGGAAGGTCGGCGGAGAATATTCTGAACCGGCGGATAGACATCAGGAGCCAAATGCTTTCGGAAAAATATCGGGCGATGCAGCAGGAGAAGATCATGCAGTTGGATTTTTCACTGCTGGACAGTCCCAGGCTGAAGGAGATACAGGAGAGAATCCGAATGGACAACAACTGGGGTGCAGGCATTTTCAGCATGTTCTGGCAGGGGAAGGGCGTGCTGGGCAATCTGGTGGGAGTAATAGCAGCGGTGATCATCGGCGCTCCTATGTTTACTTATTTTCAGAAGGAGGATATGGGCTGGACTGCCGCCGTTCTGCTTCTGCTGTGCCTGTGCCTTGGAATCTGCATGAAGCTGTTCCGGTATTTTCGGAATATGTGTCATTACATCATGTTCCATGTGCCTGACCGGGAGGAAAAGAAATTCCTGTGGAATTATGTTTGGGACTTTGCCTATGGTTCCCGGCACTACCGCTACGGAAACGGCAAGGATGTGAGAATATACAACAGCTATGAGGTGATGAAGCGCTGGACCTATGACAAGCTGCAGACCAGGGAATTTACGAATTACTGCATAAAGCGTCCTGCAATCGGAGAGGGATGCAGCAGCGGTGTCTGGTCAGCCATATATGTGCTGTCCACCATAGGAGCATACTGCATTGTGGCCTTTGTTGCCCTGAACGGAAATATGCCGGTGGGCTCCTTGATTCTGTATAGCGGGTGTCTTGCCAACATTCTGAACCAGACGGTAAACACTGTGGTGGGGTGTTTTGATGTCGGTCTGACGGCGAAAAAGCAAGTTGGGGTTCTGGAGTTGCTGGAGTTGTCTGATGAGATGTACAAGGGCTCTCTGCCCATGGAGAAGAGGAGCGACAACGAATACCATATTGAATTTCGGAACGTTTCCTTTAAATATCCGGGGAGTGAGGAATATGCGTTAAAAAATTTCTCGCTGGAGCTGCGTGTGGGGGAGAAGCTTGCCATTGTGGGCAGGAACGGCTCGGGAAAAACCACCATGATCAAGCTGCTCTGCAGGCTGTATGACCCGGACGAGGGGGAAATCCTGATAAACGGAGTGGATATTAAAAAGTTCCGTCATGATGAGTATTCCAGGCTCTTTTCTGTGGTATTCCAGGACTATGTACTGTTTGCACTGATGCTGGCGGAGAACATTGCCGTGGACAAGGAGTATGATGCCGAGAAGGTACACCGCTGTCTCAAAGATGCGGGCTTCGGGGAACGGCTTGCGGAAATGGGTGAAAAAGGTATCGAGAACTATTTGTACAAGGATTACACGGACGAAGGCATTGAAGTCAGCGGCGGGGAGGCCCAGAAACTGGCCATTGCCAGGGCAATTTACAAGGAGGCACCCTTTGTGCTTTTAGACGAGCCTACGGCGGCCCTGGATCCCATTGCGGAGGCCGAAATATACAGCAACTTTGACAAGATTGCAGGAGAAAAAACTGCCATCTACATCAGCCACAGACTGTCTTCCTGCCGGTTCTGCGACAAGATTGCCGTGTTTGACCACGGGGAGCTGGTGCAGACGGGAAGCCACGAGGAACTGCTGGCGGATGGCGACGGAGTCTATGCCGCCCTCTGGAATGCCCAGGCGAAGTACTATGAATTGTAATGCATACACGGCATTTTTTCGGGATATGAGGTTCCGAAGAAATGCCGTTTTGTGCATTAGATGTTGAAACTGCTGTTTTGTGTCGATAATACGTCAGCCCGAAATACGCTTCATGAAATCATCCATGTTTTCTGTTTTGGCGGCGTACTTCAGCCATGTGCGCAGGGTGGATTCACTTCTCTGCGCCGTGATCTTTTCCCGTAAGGGTGATGGTATTTCGCCCAGGTCGCTAAGCAGGTCGAGAATGTCCTCTGCTTTTCCTTCTATAAGCCCCTCTTTCCGAAGCCGCGCTTCTATTTCAAAACTCTTCATATAGGCCAGTCCTACCTTTCCATCCTTCTTTACTGCTGTTACCATCTCATGCAGCTTCTGCAGAGCTTCTGTTCCGGCGTTCTCTATGGAGGAATGCTCCATGTAGCGCAAAAGCTGCCGCAAGTCTTCCGGCGGATTTCCTTTCGTTCCTTTTGTGTAGAGGAAAATTGTTCTTGCCCCATCCTCATAGGGTAACTCCGGCATTTCCACGCAGCCATTCTTTATGGTGTACACCACCCGGTCACAGCCGAAGGGGTCATATGTGGTAATGAAAATGACTATGACATTCCGCAGGTTTCCGTATTCTTCCCCCGCTTTCAGCGTTCCCGCATCTAACTTGGCATGATAAAAACGTGCTCTTTTCGGGAGAGAGCATATGCCTTCCTTGTCGCCGTTCTTGTCGGGCTCCATGTCAAAGAGTTCTCCGTCCTCCTCATCCAGATATACGTCCATCCGGATACCGTGTCTGTCCGTGTCTTCCCCCTGAAGGAAGCGTTGTGGTATTACCGTGATTTTTCCCAGCTTTCTGCGCAGGATGCATTCCAGAATGCAGTGTGCGGCGGGCTCTCCGTAGATCTTATGGCTGGTCAGGCTGTTTGCCAGAAAGTCGTCTACCAGGTTCAGTTCGTCCAATTGTCTCATGTGTTCCTCCTGTTCTCATAGTGCATGAAGGCAGGAGCTAATCTGTTCCCTTTTGTCTCAATACACTATGCCTTTTAAAATTTTGTTGGAATCAAAGCATAGATTGCATTGAATCATAAGGGAGATTTCCCAATGAAAAGGCGAGTAAGATCGCCTGCAACGGCAGGATGCCGTCAGATGCGGACTGTTTTTGTTAAATGTGCCGGACATATCCGTACAAAACAAAATCCGTCAAAGAATATATGCTTTGTGTTGATTATATCAGGGGACTTGTTAGGGTGTCAAGCGGAAAAAGAAGCTGATAATCTTGACAAACAGGGGAAATTATCTGATAATAGCGGTGTTGCAGTTGTGCAGGAGGGCCGCGAGAAGGAATGAATATTTACCTTTTGAATATAGAGGAACTGATACAGGGGGATGCCGGCATCCCGGCTGATTCCATGCTTCATAAGGTGGACGAAGCCAGACGGGCGAAGGTGCTGGCGGCAAAAACTGTTCAGGGAAAGGCGGCAGAACTGGGTGCAGGGCTGCTGCTGCAGAAGGCAGTGCAGGATTGGAAAAGGGACAAGCCGCAGCAGTCTCCACGCATCAGATTCTGTACAGTGTCCGGTCTTTTCTCCGAGTTGACGGAGCCACTTCCCCTGACCTACCGTTACGGGGATAAAGGCAAGCCCTATTTTGAGAATATTCCGTTGTTTTTCAGTCTCTCACACTCCGGGGAGTATGTGCTCTGTGCGGTATCCCGGCAGGAGGTGGGGGCGGATATTCAGAAGATCCAGCCATCGGACGTGTTGAAGCTGGCAAAACGCTTTTTTTCGGAGCCGGAGTGCCGTGCCTTGGAACGCTGTGAGAGTGACAGGGAGCAGCAGGGGCTCTTTTTTGGGTTGTGGAGCCGGAAGGAAGCCTACGGGAAGCTGACGGGGGAAGGAGTTACGGCGGTGCTCGGCAAAGATATGCAGAATACAGATGCGAAACGGAATGTGGAATGGATAGATGTTTCACCTCCGGAGGGTTATGCGTTGGCGGTCTGCCGCTTCAAATTCCCATGCAAGCATGGAATTTGAACTTGCAGGTTGACGTGTGAACTGGTGATATATATATGAAACAGAGAAGTGAGGATGAACATGGGACGGTTGATGAAGTATCTGAAGGATTATAAAAAGGAATCCGTACTGGCGCCGCTTTTTAAACTGTTGGAGGCTTTTTTTGAGCTGCTGGTGCCCCTTGTCATGGCAAGTATCATCGACAGAGGAATTGAAAATTCCGACATGGGCTACATCGGAAAGATGGGAGCCTGCCTGCTTGCCCTGGCTGTGGTAGGACTGCTGTCCTCCGTGACGGCGCAGTTTTTTGCGGCAAAGGCGGCGGTGGGATTTTCCACCAAGCTGCGGCAGGCGCTGTTTGACCATATTCAGGGTCTGAACTTTACCAATATCGACAAGGCGGGAACATCCACCATGATCACCCGCATGACCAGCGACATCAACCAGGTGCAGTCCGGTGTAAACATGGTACTGCGGCTGTTCCTGCGCTCCCCCATCATTGTGTTCGGGGCTATGATCATGGCGTTTACCATCGACGTGAAGAGTGCGCTGATCTTTGTGGTGACGATTCCCCTTCTTACAATCGTTGTGATCGGTGTCATGGCATGGACCATGCCCCTGTACAAGAAGGTACAGGCAGGACTTGACAGAGTGCTGGGAATCACCAGGGAGAACCTGACAGGTGTCCGCGTGATCCGGGCTTTCCACAGGGAAGAGGAAGAGGAGAAAAAGTTCAGGGAGCATACGGAAGCTCTCGCTCACAGCCAGACCTTTGTGGGAAAAATAAGTGCGGTGATGAATCCCCTGACCTATGTGATCGTGAACGGCGCAACAATAGCATTGATCTATACCGGAGCCGTCCAGGTGGACGGGGGCATTCTGACACGAGGCGAGGTCATCGCCATTGTCAACTATATGTCCCAGGTGTTGGTGGAGCTGGTAAAGCTGGCCAATCTGATCGTGACAATAACCAAGGCGCTGGCCTGCGCGGACCGTGTGGCCGGCGTGTTTGAGATACAAAATGAGGAACAGACGGCGCTGCAGGAGCTTTATGGTGTGAAGACGGGCGCTCCCTTTCTGGAGTTCGACCATGTTTCCTTTGCTTATGCGGGGGCCGGTGCAGAAACCCTGCATGATTTGAATTTTACAGTGGAGAGAGGAGAGACCGTGGGTGTCATCGGCGGCACCGGTTCCGGCAAGTCTTCCCTTGTGAATCTGATTCCCGGTTTTTATCCTGTGACAGAGGGCGTGGTCCGCATGGAGGGCCGGGATTTAAGAACTATCCCTGAGGAAGAACTCCGAAGCCGCATCGGCGTGGTGCCCCAGAAGGCAGTGCTGTTCAAGGGAACCATCCGCAGCAATCTGCAGTGGGGCAAGCCTGATGCCACGGAGGAGGAAATGTGGCAGGCCATTGAAACAGCTCAGGCGAAAGAAGTTGTGGAGGGCAAGGAGGGCAGACTGGATGCCGAGATTGCCCAGAACGGCAAGAATCTTTCGGGCGGCCAGCGTCAGCGTCTGACTATTGCCAGGGCGCTGGTGAGGAAACCGGAAATTCTGATTCTGGATGACAGCGCCTCCGCCCTGGACTATGCAACAGATGCAAAACTCAGGGCGGCGATTAAAGGTCTTGAGGGGAGCACCACAACGTTCATTGTCTCCCAGAGGGCATCTACTATCCGCCATGCAGACAAGATACTGGTTCTGGACGACGGCGAGCTGGCAGGCGTGGGAACTCATGAGGAGCTGCTGGCAGGCTGCGACGTGTACAGAGAAATTTATTTTTCACAGTATCCTGACGAGAGGCTGAAAGCGGCGAGGGGAGGTGTGCAGAATGGCAGATAGGGCGAAGAACGGCAGAAGACAGGGGCAGATGGCGACCCTTGGGAAGGTTTTAAACTATATCAGAAAATATTGGTTTTTGGTGGGTGCATCCCTGATTCTGGCGGCGGTAACCGTTGTGCTCACGCTGTATGTCCCCATCCTTACCGGAGATGCGGTTGATCTGCTCCTGGGTAAGGTAAAAGAGT
>CAMWJV010000124.1 GCA_947174665.1 uncultured Lachnospiraceae bacterium | reverse complement strand
CGTATCGTTTCAGCGGATACTGGAAGGATGTGGGAACCATTTCCTCCCTGTGGGAAGCAAATATGGAGGTTCTGGACCCGGAACACAGCGGTATCAACCTTTTTGATGAGGGCTGGAAGATTTACAGCCGCAATACCGGTATGACAGGGCATAAGATCAACGCCGGAGCGGTGGTGGAAAATGCCATGATCACCGATGGCTGCCGGGTCAAAGGTACGGTAAAGCACTCTATTTTATTCGGCGGTGTTAAGGTAGAAGCCGGAGCGGTGGTGGAGGACGCTGTCGTCATGGGCGGAACGACCATCAAGGCCGGTGCAGTGGTGAAGCACTGTATTGTGGCGGAAAATGTGACGATCTGTGAGAATGCCGTGGTAGGTGCAATGCCCACCGGGACGGAAAAGGGTGTGGCGACTATCGCATCCGGCGTTACCATAGGTGAGAATGTGGTGATAGGTCCCGATGCCATGGTGAGAGATAATGTGGAAGGCGGTGAAGCAGAATGATAAAGTCAAGCACAGATGTAATCGGTATTATTTTTCCCAACAGTTATGACGCTCTGGTTCCTGAATTGGTCGGCGTGCGCCTGATGGCTTCCATTCCTTTTGCCAGCCGTTACCGTATCATAGATTTTATTCTGTCCAGTATGACGCATTCCGGAATAGACAATATTTCCGTTGTCGTAAACAAGAACTATCATTCCCTGATGGATCATCTGGGGTCCGGGCGCGAGTGGGATCTGGTTCGTAAGAACGGCGGTCTGCATATCTTCCCGCCTTTTGCCGAGAAGCAGGTCGGCGGTCCCTATGTGGGACGTGCAGGCGCGTTGGCTAACCTTCTGGATTTTCTGAAGTCCCAGAAAGAGAAATATGTCATCATGTCCGATACGAATGTGGTGGTCAATTTTGACTTCAATGCGATGCTGCAGGCGCATATGGACAGCGGTGCGGATCTCACCATCGCTTACAATGAACAGGAATTGCCCAAAGAGCTGTTGGATTATCAGACCAGTGACAGAGTTTTCTATTATACTTTTGATGTGGAACAGGGACGAATCCGTAAAGTGTCCATCAATCCAAAGACAGACGGTATCCAGAACATTTCCATGAATATCTTTGTCATCGAACGTGAGCTGTTGATCGATATCGTAAGCGCGGCTTATGAGCAGGGACGTACCTTCTTTATGCGCGACGTCATCATGCCGCAGCTTAACAAGCTGAACGTACAGGCTTACAAGTATACGGGCTATGTGGCGCGTATCAGCGGCATGAAGAGCTATTTTGAAGAGAATATGAAGCTTCTGGACGACTATAATCTGGATGCCCTGTTTTCCGCCGCACCTATTTACACCAAGATCCGCGGCGATAATCCGACCCATTACATAGACGGAGCAAAGGTACAGAACGTGATGATGGCGGACGGCTGCGTGATCGAAGGGGAAGTGGAGAACAGTGTGATCTTCCGTGGCGTAAAAGTCGGCAAGGGCGCCAAGATCAAAAATTGTATTCTGATGCAGGACACTGTGGTGGAGGCAGGCGCCAGCGTGGAATATCTCATTACTGATAAGAATGTTACCATTACAGCCGGCAAGGAGATGAAAGGCACCGACACATTCCCGGTTTACATTGAAAAGTATAAAACCGTATAGATGAAAAAAAACTGCATTGTTAAAATGCAGTTTTTTTTGTATACTTATCTTTAGTATAGAACAGAAAGTGAAACAGGCAGAAGAACGGAGGATGGATATGCCACGCAGAACAGACATTCATAAGGTACTGATTATTGGTTCGGGCCCGATCATCATCGGACAGGCCTGCGAGTTTGACTATTCGGGGACGCAGGCGTGTAAAGCGCTTCGGAAGCTGGGGTATGAGATCGTGCTGGTCAATTCCAACCCGGCGACGATCATGACGGATCCGGAGACGGCGGATGTGACCTATATTGAACCGCTCAATGTGGAGCGGCTGGAGCAGATCATTGCAAAGGAACGCCCTGATGCGCTGCTGCCCAATCTGGGAGGACAGTCCGGATTAAATCTCTGTGCAGAGCTCAACAAGGCAGGCATTCTGGAGAAATACGGCGTCAAGGTGATCGGCGTTCAGGTAGATGCCATCGAGCGCGGGGAGGACCGTATCGAGTTTAAGAAAACCATGAACAAGCTGGGCATTGAGATGGCCCGCAGTGAAGTTGCTTACTCCGTAGAGGAGGCGCTCTCTATCGCGGAAGAGCTCGGTTATCCCGTGGTGCTTCGCCCCGCCTACACCATGGGTGGCGCAGGCGGCGGTCTGGTGTACAACAAAGAGGAACTGAAAGTAGTATGTGCCAGAGGCCTGCAGGCAAGCCTTGTGGGACAGGTGTTGGTAGAGGAATCCATTCTCGGCTGGGAGGAGCTGGAACTGGAGGTGGTGCGGGATGCGGAGAATAACATCATCACCGTATGCTTTATTGAAAATATCGATCCGCTGGGCGTACATACGGGCGACTCTTTCTGCTCTGCGCCTATGCTGACCATCTCTGAGGAATGTCAGAAAAAATTACAGGAGCAGGCTTACAGGATCGTAGAATCGGTGCAGGTGATCGGCGGCACCAACGTGCAGTTCGCTCACGATCCGGTGACGGATCGGATCATTGTCATCGAGATCAATCCCCGTACCTCGCGCTCATCGGCGCTGGCAAGTAAGGCTACGGGATTTCCGATCGCGCTGGTATCTTCCATGCTGGCGGCAGGTCTTACCTTAAAGGATATTCCCTGTGGAAAATACGGAACATTAGATAAATATGTGCCGGACGGCGACTATGTGGTGATCAAGTTTGCCCGCTGGGCTTTTGAAAAGTTCAAGGGTGTGGAGGACAAGCTGGGAACTCAGATGCGCGCCGTGGGCGAGGTCATGAGTATCGGAAAGAATTACAAAGAAGCTTTCCAGAAGGCAATCCGCAGTCTGGAGACCGGACGCTACGGTCTGGGACAGATTGAAAAGCTAAAGGATAAGTCAAAGGAGCAGCTGCTTCAGATGCTGGCGACACCATCCAGCGAGAGACATTTTATCATGTACGAAGCTCTGCGCAAGGGGGCTTCCGTGGAGGAAATTCATGAGATTACTCATGTGAAAAGCTGGTTTATCGGGCAGATGAAGGAACTGGTGGAGGAGGAAGAGGAGCTGCTTGCCTGCAGGGGCGGACTGCCTGAAGATGCGAAGCTTATCGCTGCTAAAAAGGACGGTTTCTCCGACAAGTATCTGAGCCTGCTGCTGAATGTTCCGGAAGCGGAAGTCAGGAACCGCCGCATAGAGCTTGGTCTGGAGGAGGCCTGGGAGGGCGTGCATGTCAGCGGCACTCAGGACAGCGCATACTATTATTCTACCTACAATGCCGAAGATAAGAACCCGGTGAATGACAGCAGACCCAAGGTGATGATCTTAGGCGGCGGACCCAACCGAATCGGCCAGGGCATCGAGTTTGATTACTGTTGTGTGCATGCCTCTCTGGCCCTGAAAAAGCTGGGCTTTGAGACCATTATTGTAAACTGCAACCCGGAGACGGTTTCCACAGACTACGATACCTCGGATAAGCTATACTTTGAGCCGTTGACCCTGGAAGATGTGCTGAGTATTTATAAAAAGGAAAATCCGGTGGGCGTAATCGCGCAGTTCGGAGGGCAGACGCCCCTGAACCTGGCAGCAGATCTGGAGAAAAACGGCGTGCGCATACTTGGTACGGCGCCTTCCGTGATCGATCTTGCGGAGGACAGAGATCTGTTCCGGGCTATGATGGAGAAGCTGGACATTCCCATGCCGGAATCCGGTATGGCTTCCACCATAGAGGAAGCCCTGGAGGTGGCTCATAACATCGGATATCCGGTGATGGTACGCCCTTCCTATGTGCTGGGCGGCAGAGGCATGGAAGTGGTCTATGACGATAAAAATCTTGTGGGTTATATGCAGGCGGCAGTGGGTGTGACACCGGACAGACCTATCCTGATCGACCGCTTCCTGAATCATGCAACAGAGTGCGAGGCGGATGCCATCAGCGATGGTACAAACGCCTTTGTGCCCGCCGTGATGGAGCACATCGAGCTTGCGGGTGTACATTCCGGCGACTCGGCCTGCATCATTCCCTCCAGACATATTTCCGAGAAGAATGTGGCCACCATCAAGGATTACACTCGCAGAATCGCTGAGGAAATGCATGTGAAGGGTTTGATGAACATGCAGTATGCCATTGAGAATGACAGGGTATATGTGCTGGAGGCAAATCCCAGAGCGTCGCGTACGGTGCCGCTGGTATCCAAGGTGTGCAATATCCGTATGGTGCCGCTGGCTACGGACATTATCACGGCTGACATTACGGGCAGGCCTTCTCCCGTGCCGGAGTTAAAGGAGCAGGAAATACCGTATTATGGGGTCAAGGAGGCGGTATTCCCCTTCAATATGTTCCCGGAGGTTGATCCCCTTCTGGGGCCCGAGATGCGTTCCACAGGAGAGGTGCTGGGACTGGCATCCACCGTGGGCGAGGCCTTCTTTAAAGCTCAGGAGGCTACTCAGACCAGGCTTCCTCTTGAGGGCACAGTGCTGATCAGCGTCAACCGCAAGGATAAGGCGGAGGTTGTTGAAGTAGCAAAAATATTCCATGAGGCGGGATTCCATATCCTTGCCACAGGAAATACCTGCAGGCTGATACAGGAAGCAGGCATTTCGGCGGAGCTGGTAAAGAAGCTTTATGAGGGCCGCCCCAATGTGCTGGATATGATCACCAACGGGAAGATCGATCTGATCATCAATTCCCCTGTAGGCGCTGACAGCGTGCATGACGACAGCTATCTGCGGAAGGCGGCCATCAAGGGCAAGATTCCCTATATGACCACCATCGCCGCAGCGAAGGCTACCGCGGAGGGAATTCTTCAAATAAAGCAGAACGGAAGCGGTGAGATACAGTCCCTGCAGAGCCTGCATGGAAGTGTGAAGGAAATTTAAGTCTTTTCAAATTTTGAAAAACAGTTTTTGTATGAAAGCTGAAAAATGTCACATACTATATACAACAAAAGAAAAAAGACTCTTGCGAGGGTCTTTTTTTGATGGGCGCAAGTTACCGGCTGTTTATGGGACAGGCCCGGCGCGGCGGACAGGGGTTCGCTTAATAGATAAACGAACTTGTTCGCCTTGGAATTGTGCGATTCGGCAGAGCGGAATCATGGAGGTTAGTATGGGACGAAGCAGCGACGAAAATAAGAAGATTCAGGAGCAGGCCGGGAAGAATATGGTGGTGGTACTGGATAAGTGGAAAAAAAGAGTCCGACGGCTGAAGATATACCGCGCCTGCCTGATAGCAATGCTTGTAATAAGCTGTACGGCGCTCACAGGAACCGTCTATTCCGGAATAGAAAGCAGCATTCCATCGGTCATCAACGTCCGGGCGGGTGAGGAGGAATCGTTTCATCTGGGCATTCCGGCAAAGGCAGAGATTGTCAGTGTAAGCGATCAGGGAAAGAGCAACATTCCGGAAGGGGCTGTCAATATTGATCTGAGCAAGACGGTCACCATGAAGATGGATATGGAATCCTCTTATCAGATGCAGGTAAAGCTTTTTGGGTTCCTGCCTATCAAACAGGTTGATATACAGGTCATTGAGGATCAGACATTGATTCCGGTGGGGGCGCCCATCGGCATTTATGTGAAGACAGACGGGGTTCTTGTGGTGGGAACAGGAGATTTTCAGGGCGAAAACGGCCTCAAATGTTCGCCGGGGAAAAACATAGTAAAATCAGGGGACTATATCCGTAAGGTAAACGGGCAGGAGATAGAGGAAAAAGATGAGTTGATCCGGTTGGTTGAGAACTGCGGCGGAAATGCCGTAGTACTGACTGTGGAGCGCGGTGGGGAAACTATGGACGTGCAGATAAAGCCGGAGCGTGACGAGGCCGGGAAGTATAAGATCGGAGTCTGGGTCAGGGATGATGCCCAGGGCGTGGGTACCATGACATACATTGACAGCTATGGAAATTTCGGAGCCCTGGGACACGGAATCAATGATGTGGATACCAGCACGCTCATGCACATGGGAGGCGGCACGCTCTATGAGACTAACATTATAGAAATAAAAAAAGGTGAGGCGGGTAATCCGGGTGAGATGACAGGCATGATCATCTATACTGACGAACATATTCTCGGAAGCATTACCGAAAACAGTACGCAGGGTATTTTCGGAACCTGTAATGCCAGGGCGCTGTCCCTGGGGGTAAATGAGCCGCTGCCTATCGGGCTGAAGCAGGAAATCCAGAAGGGGCCTGCACAGATACTCTGTACCGTGAATGGGAAAGCCCAATATTATGATGTGGAAATCACGGAAATACATCTGGATCATGACAACGTAAACCGCGGCATTGAGCTGAAGGTCACAGACAAGGAACTGCTGGAAATCACAGGGGGCATCGTCCAGGGCATGTCCGGCAGCCCTATCATCCAGAACGGGAAATTTATCGGCGCAGTGACTCACGTACTGGTCCAGGATGCCACCAGAGGATACGGAATCTTTATTGAAAATATGCTGCAGTATTGAGTCCGGGCAGGAAGATCATGACAGAAACGAGGCGGGAGCTTGCTCACCGCCTCGTTTTTGTTATGAGATTCGTATCCGGCGAAAGCCGGACATCCGGCAATCGCAAAGCGATTACCGGATGCTGCCCGGTGAGGGCGAGAATGCGGTGCAAGCTTGCTTGCAGACGCATTCTTTTTGTGAGTGGCCTATCCGGCGAAAGCCGGACAGCGAGATGAAGCGAAGCGGAATCGAGCTGAGCCCGGACGAAGTCGGAGTGAGGCGGGAGCTTGCTCACCGCCTCGTTTTTGTTATGAGATTCGTATCCGGCGAAAGCCGGACATCCGGCAATCGCAAAGCGATTACCGGATGCTGCCCGGTGAGGGCGAGAACGGTAGGAACATATCGTCCCGGCAGAAATTGTATTGGCTTGAATGCCCGGGAAAATGAATAAAATAAGGAACAAATTGACTATGTATACTTATTGCAGTAGAATAAATGAAAAGAGTGAAAGAAGACACAAAACCATGAGAAGGGAGGATATAAATGCAAAACCATGAACAAAGCAAAGAAGAAATGATTGAGTTATTGACTACGGTATCAGAGGTGATATGGAGTGGCGGATTATTGCTTTTAGATATGATGCACAGAGGCTATTTGGATGAGTTATTGACGGAAGATGATGAGGAATATAATAAAAAAGTTGAAATATTGAAAAGACACAAAGATTTGCTCACGGGCGATTTATTCGGAGAACTGACATTTATCGTTATTACGGCAGGACAGAATATTGAAAAACTGATTGGCTTGGTTTCTGCGAAAGAGGATGATTCTAATGTCGGACTCATCAAAGAAGCTTTTGTCATGTATTCGAATCATTACCGTCCATGGGAAGTAAGATTTTCACTGGAAAAGATAATTGGTCAGAATGTTTCAATAGAGAAAATTTTCTTAACTTATTTAAAAGAGAATGAAAGATACACCGATTGTCTCAACAGATATTCAGAAGAAGGGCATTGTGGCGGGTGAAAAATTGGTTTTGAGGTAATTTTTATGACAAGGAAGCGTCTAATTCGAGATAAGAAATGGTTTTTTCAGCACTATCCGTATTTTCAAATGCGGATGGAAAATGATATTTTTACAGGATTGGTCAGTCTGATCCAGTTGACAGACGGCGAATATCTGTATTGGGATTTTTTACCTCAGGCGGGCAAGGCGGCTGTGGCAGGGAAAGGTATGGTTTGGCTGCAGTTGATCCCTGATCGCAGGAGCCGTGCTATAACAGCAATGTTTCTGCCGGATAAAAGGGTATCAGTGTGGTATGTGGATGTTATAGAGGAGGCGGCATATGATGCGGATGGTGTAGCCGTATTTGTTGATAAATATCTGGATGTGATCTTTACACCACAGGGCGATGTGAAGATTGATGACCGGGATGAACTGGATGCCGCATTCCAATCCGGAGAACTCACACGGGAGCAATATGACGCCGCTTTACTGGAAGGAGAAGCCATAGTAGATGAATTGTGCGGTGACATCCCGGCTACGGAGAGGTGGTGTCGGGAGATACTTGAGAATGCAGAAAAAGAAATCGGGCAAAAACAGTTTGTGATATTCCTGGATGTGGATGGAGTATTGGATGTGTTTGATCCCAATGCTCATATTCAGAAATTAATACCGGAGGCAATTGAGAGATTGTCCCGTCTCGTGACAAGGACAAATGCAAAGATTGTGGTAATCTCGGATTGGCGTTACGGAAGCAAGTCGTATGTTGAATATTGCAGGGAGAATAACTTATTTGCTGCGCAGTGTGACAATTGGCCATATTTGGAAGAGGCATTAAAAAGAGAATCTATTTCCATCCATGACGTTACGCCATGGGATAGGGAGTTCAAGACTCGAACGGAGGAGATTGCTGCATATCTGGAGTCCAATCCGCAGATTTATAACTATGTGATTCTGGATGACTGTTATGGTGATGATTATTCATCGAATCCGGAATTACAGGCCCATCTTGTATATGTTGATGCCCTGAAGGGACTTCAGGACTGCGATCTGATGAAAACCTGTGAAATCATGAATCGCCTGGAACTGCAAAAATGGTAATTGTAGTTCTATGATATAAAGCGCCGTGTCAAGGGCTATCAATATGTAAAGAATTATTAGTATAGGTGAAAAGTATATGGTATAATAAGGAAAGATGATAAAATGGATAAAAATAATAACATGACTTCAAAAGACAAGGATGGGAACATTCTTGTCAATGGTGAATTTAAAATATGCAATATTCCTGCTAGATGTAGCAGATCAAGCTATGATGAGCTATGCACAATAAATCAAATCATAAGATGACTATATAAATTTGAACATGGAGAAATCAGTAGTGGTTAAGGTAGATAAGTGTTGGATTATTGAAAACAGAGCAAGAAAAACATTAGCGGAGATAGTTTCAATTAGTGGGAATCTTGTTTTGATAAAGACTCAGAATGGGAAAACACTAAGACTTCCGAAGCATAGGATTTATAATAGCGAGGAGAATGCTGACAAAGATATAAAAGAACATAATCCGGTGCAGAAGAAAAAGTCGCCATATGAATATATGATGTAGAGGAAAGAATGATTTTACCGGAAGAAAGGGAGAAGCTTAATGACAGCACAAGTTGAAGATAGGTTTATATATAAAGGAGATGATTATTCAATAGTTGCAATTAGTGAGCCGATACAGTTCAATCCGTTAGATTAATGGAATAAAGCCGGTTGCATGTTGTATAGCATGTTGAAATGGATATTGGTGTGATTATCATATCTCCGAAGAAGGAATTATACTAGAAAATCTATATATAAATGTTGAGGATGACTATTATCCTGAAATTAATTATGTGAGTCCTGAATGAGAAAGAAATCTTTTTTGTATATGGGACATCATCTTAATAGAAATATAAATATATTTATGGAGTACACTGGAAAAATCCTTATAGGGAAAGGTTTTATAAATAAATATTATATACACATGGGATATCAGAGAGCGTGGGCATATGAAGTTTTCGAAGAATTAGTATTTGATAAAGGTAAACTCGCTAAATCTGTTGACCATAGTGAAATGGCCAAGAAATGGAGATTGGATTTAGAGAATAAGGCAGAGAGGATCCAAAAAACAAGCGATAATATACCATTGTTTGTGGAGGAAAGTTTTTCGTTAGAAATGAAAGATAAAGCGTGGTGGATTGAATAAAAGTCTTTTTTCAACGAAAAATAATTTAAAATATACACATTAGATAAAAAAATTTTTAAAAATACTGAAGGGATTGATTATTAAATGAATTTTTCCAAATTGTTTCTTGGTTTTAATGAAATAAATGAATTTATTAATCTTGCTATTAGAGAAAACTATATTACAGATTATATAGA
>CAMWJV010000123.1 GCA_947174665.1 uncultured Lachnospiraceae bacterium | reverse complement strand
CGAAAACTCGCCTGCACCGCCAAATCCGATGATGATGTAACAGGATTTACAGCAGATACAGCTCTTCACTTTATCTCCGTCAATAGGACAATGGCGCTTTTCCAGGGAATGTCCTGCCTCAAACACGCCGACCTTAAGCCCTTTATCCAGCTTCGTCAGCTCGTATGCCGAAAAAATTCCTCCGGGGCCTGCACCTACAATGATCACATCATATTTCATAATGATACCTCCCATACGTTATTTCCTGATCCTGTTTCTGTACTTATTTCATTCAGCCTCTTACTTAATCACTTTTTTCCTGCTTATTGCCCTTCGTTATCCTCTTCTGCCCGATAACCGCCTTCATCCGGCACCTCTTCAGCACCATGACTCCCGCAAACACTGCGATACTCACCACTGTGACAATGATTCCCGTCACGGCTCCCGCCGCCCGGTATTTCATCTCAATCTCATAGGTCCCCGGCTCCAGGTCAAAGGCCATGAGACAGCCTCCGAACAGTTCTCCTTCCACCTTCTCGCCGTTCATCCGTACCGTCCAGCCATCCTCATAAGGTATCGACAGGATCAGCCTCCCCGGCTCATCCAGTGTAATCCGGCCCGAAATGAAATCACTCTCCCATTCCACATTTTCCAGATGCCGTTCAGCCAACACCCCCAGAGTCTCTCTCAGCACCTCCTCATCCATCCTGTAAATATCCGCCGATATCTTCGGTGTCTCATCCTTTTCATCACCGTTCGTCAGCGTAATCGTCTGCCCTTTCTCCAAATAGCCCAGATAAAGAATACATCCCCTTTTCAGATCACCGAAAGTCTCCTCATCCCTGCTGCCGCCGATACACTGAATCTTACCGGTTCCGGATGCCGTCACCATCGCGTAATAGATACCGCCCTCCTTCGGCGTAAACTGTATGTCATCCCCCATAACTGTCTTTTCCGCTGTGCGGAACAACTGACCGGATGCCCCCAGTTCTCTCACAATCCGATTCTGGAGATTCACGGCCTGATTCTCAAACCCCTCCGGTATATCAAATCCCACAGGTGCCACATAGCCAAAGGGAAGAACCGCATTACACTCATATAGATAAATATCGCCGCTCTGGGCAAGCTTAGTATACAGGCCGCATTCGTAGGCATCTGACTCCCCGAACATATAGTTCACATTCAGCAGGGCGGAGGTAAGCCCCGTTGCGCCGTCAAAGCTGTAATATACCTTGCTGTGACGCATTCCCAGCCTCTTGTATAAATCCATAACGTCCGAATTCAGGGTGGAGGAAAACACACTGGCCGAAGGATACCCTGTCAGTGTTGCATCATTCTTTGTCTTCCGGGTAAACTTTTCCACTCTGTAAAAGCCCTCTGTTCTCTCCCCGGTCAGCTCATACAGTGCCTTGTAATCCTCCTGTTGACTCAGATAGGCAGCGCGGTCTGTGGTTCCGATGCTTGTATCCCATGTGTTGATGCCACACTCCGCCAGCACCAGAACAAGAGCCACAACGGCAATCCCCAGCCTGACGTTTTCTTTCCGCCTCGTTCGATACAGGTACAGGAGTATTGCGTATATTGTGATAAACAATAATGTCAGCAGTTTTACCCCAAGTTCAAAATCCTCGTGGCTGATAAACTTTTCACAGAATAATAAAAAGCCCGTCGCGCAGAGATAGCCGTACAAAATCTGCTGTCCTTCCACCTCCTGCAGATGGCGGTATGCGTCATAACACATAGTCAGCACCAGAAACACATAGATAAAGGACTGTCTCGCAGGAAGAGAGTCAGGATAGTTCAGGCCGTGCCATATGAAATTCAGGATATTGGTGGAAAAGCTGAGCAGCATAAACCCGGCCAGTGCCAGCCTGCAGAACTTCTCCCGAATGGAAATACGCCGGTTCATCAAATACATGGGGATGAGCATCAGAACCGCACTGCCGCAGTAGATATTAGGCCAGTGATCCAGCCCCCGTTCCGTGTAGACACAGACGCAGTGTCTGGCCAGCATATCCAGAACGGAAAAATATGACTCCACCTTCTTCGGGAACACAGTCTCGCCAAAATCCGTCTGTAAAATGGCACGGACCTCCGGAATCAGCAGAATTGCCGCCATCCCTCCCGCCAGGACCGAAAACAGCGCAAAGTATCCGATGCTGCGCAGACGGTTCTTCCGCTCCGTAACAAGAAGCACGGCAAAATACAGCACCAGGAAAATGCAGATCATGATGGACAGATAAAAGTTGGTGTAAATAGAAAATGCCAGCGTCAGACAATACAGTGCGCATTTTCCCTCCTTGACCAGTCTCTCCAGCCCCAACAGAATCAGCGGCAGCACCCAGATACAGTCCAGCCACATGATGTTGTAATTATACGCAGCCATAAACCCGGAGAACGCATAAAACATGGAAAACAGCAGAACGGCTCCATCCTTCGTATCAAAATGCTTCTGAAAATAATAACACGCGGTCAGGCCGCACAGTCCGGTCTTAAAGACTACAAGATAACCGATAAACTCCACCAGATGCCCGCCCCCTGACGGCAGTGCAAGAATATGAAAAGGACTGGCAAGATAATAGACAAAAAGAGCCAGGAAATTGGAACCGATTCCCACGTTGAAAGAAAAATCCAGGCTTTCTCCCCCTCTCACCTTGTGGAGAAGCTCACTGAAAAAGGGCATATACTGATGGTACAGGTCGCCGGACAGGAAACTGTTGCCCCCAAAGGGATAGATACCGTTTATGATAAAGAGGCATAGCATAACCGCCACCGGCAGAAAAAAAGCCAGCAGCAGAACTGCTCTTTCCCGCCTTATTTTTACATTTTTCATAAAATCCAGGCCTCCGCTTTCCGGAAGATTTTTTTCAAGTATAACAGATTTTTTCACGCCTCACAACATATACTAATGAAACGGTTCCTATAAGGGGTTCAACAAATGAAAATTGCTATTGCAGGGAAAAAGACCGCCACAGAAAATTATGTCCGTTATGTAGCCGATCGCGGCATAGAACCGCTGGTTACTTTGAATTCAGGAGAGATTTCGGGATGTGATGCCCTGATTCTCCCCGGCGGAGGCGACATCACTCCCGCTTTCTTCGGAGAACGAAACCGAGCTTCCCACAATATTGACACGGAACTGGATGTCCTGCAGCTCCAGGCTTTGGACTTGTGCATACGAAACAAAAAACCTGTCCTTGGCATCTGCAAGGGTATGCAGGTCATTAATGTAGGACTGGGCGGCACTGTCATACAGGATCTGCCCACCGCAGATTTTCACAAATATAATGACGGCGACCAATATCATTCCACCGTCATAGAGAAAGAATCCTGGCTGTATCATCTTTGCGGCGCGGAAGCAATCGTAAACAGCGCCCACCACCAGTCCATCGGCAAGCCGGGAACCGGTCTCCGCGTCATACAGTACTGCCCCCTGGACCACTGCCCGGAGGCATTAGTCCATGAGAGTCTCCCCATTCTGGGTGTACAGTGGCATCCTGAGCGCCTTGACAAAAAACGGGCTACTTTTTCCGGCGAGAGCGTCCTGGCTTATTTTGTTTCCTTGATTGTGAGGCAACGTCAAACAGAGCCTTTATGACTGCACGCAGTATTTTCGATGTCTCCTCGTCTATCTCCTTCAGCGCTGAGATGATCCCGTTCATACTCCGCTTCCACTCTGCAGTCATATCAATGAGATTGTCGGCCTGGGAAGCGGATATTACCTGGAACAGCGTATCCACAAAGATCTTAAGCTGCTCCTCACTCAGGGAAAGGATCCAGGTATTTAACGTATTATCCATTTTCCGTCTGCGCTCATAAATATCGTTTACTTCTTTCAGATGGTCTCCCTCCACCAGCCAGGTGTAAGGGTTATGCTGCATCAGCCCGAATGTCTTGCTTTCCACCACCTGAAAGCGCATGTCCGACTCAAACAGCATACCGATCAAAGACGAGTGGGGCAAAATTTTTACCACCCTGTCCGAAATCCTGTCATAACTGCAGGACTCCAGCACCTCCGGCCGAAACCCGGGTCCGTCCAGGCTGAAAATTTTCAAAATTCTCCTCTGCGTCTCCGGGCTGCAGTTCATGGCACTGTACACCGCGAGATTTCCGCCCTTGGAATGTCCGCCAAGATACAGGGGGCCCCGGATTCTGGCCGCCACCGCATTCAGATACCCGACACCATACTCCTGTCCCGGCACCGGCGAAAGGAATGCCATGTTGAAATCTTCCTTCCAGCCCACTATGGTCTCATCCGTTCCGCGGTACGCCACATAGACAGTTCCGTCATTCAGGGTATAAGTAACCGCGGAGAACTGAGTTTCACATACTGTCTCGATTTCATTGACATAGCAGTTCAGCTGTAAATCCCGAAACCGCTTTTCTTCCAGCATTCCCTCGAACAACGCCCTGTTGACCTCCTCATAGCGCACGTCCGCAAATAGTTTTTCATAATCCGGATGCTCCTTCAGGCTCTCAAGCGTAACGGAAGGACAATGCTCCCGAACCCCCGGCACTATCCCGTCAAATTTCAGGTAGGACAACTGGCAGAGTGCCAGGCTGTCAACCTCCGTCATGGGCTTCTCCTCAAAGGAATATTTCCCGTATTCTTTTATATAGTCAAGTACTGTTCCCATATATATGTTACGTCTCATCCAAACAGTATTTGCAATTTATTTCAGAGTCATGCATATTTACCGCAAACAGATCCGTCCGGCACTCATCTGTCGTCAATCGCCACATACTCCCGCTCTTCCATAACACTCTTATAGGCAGGGCGGATGATCTTGTCCATATTGATAAGCTCCTCGATCCTGTGGGCGCTCCAGCCCACAATCCTGGCAATGGCAAATATGGGGGTGTACATTTCCAGCGGAATTTCCAGCATACTGTACACAAATCCGCTGTAGAAGTCCACATTGGCGCTGACGCCCTTGTAGATGTGAGCCTTCTCAGCAATTACCTGCGGCGCAATGCGTTCTATCATGGAATACAGGGCAAAATCCTTATTCCGCCCCTTTGCCTCCGCAAGCTTCTGAACAAATCCCTTGAACACCTGAGCTCTCGGGTCAGAGAGAGAATACACTGCATGTCCCATACCATAAATCAAGCCCTTTCTGTCAAAGGCTTCTCTGTTTAATATCTTTTTCAAATAATCTCTTACCGCCTCTTCATCCTCCCAGTCGGATACACTACTCTGAATCTCACGCATCATCTCCACCACCTTGATGTTGGCGCCGCCGTGCTTGGGCCCCTTCAGAGAGGAAAGAGCGGCCGCAATGACAGAGTAAGTGTCGGAGCCGGATGAGGTAACCACACGGGTGGTAAAGGTGGAATTATTGCCGCCCCCGTGCTCCATGTGCAGCACCAGTGCAATATCCAGCACCTTCGCCTCCAGCTCTGTATATTTTTTGTCCGGACGCAGCATCATCAAAAGATTTTCCGCCGTGGACAGCTTTCGGGAAGGACGGTGTATGTACATGCTTTCATCATTCTGATAATGATTGTATGCATGATACCCATACACAGACAGCATGGGGAATACACTGATCAGCATCATACACTGTCGCAGCACATTTTCAATGGAAGTGTCACTGCAGCTTTTATCGTAGGAAGCCAGCGTCAGCACGCTTCTTGTCAGCGAGTTCATAATGTCGCTGCTGGGTGCCTTCATGATGACGTCTCTTGTGAAGTTAGTGGGCAGTGTCCTGTTGGACGTAAGAATATCCCTGAATTCTTTCATCTGCTGCGTGTTCGGCAGCTGACCGAACAGAAGGAGATAAGCCACCTCCTCAAAGCCTGCGTGCTTTCCCCGAAAGCCGGTCACCAGCTCGATACAGTCATAGCCGCGATACCACAGCTTTCCTTCGCAGGGTGTCTTCACCCCGTCCACCATCTTGAAAGACTCAATCCTGGATATATTCGTCAGACCGGTCACAACGCCGTTTCCGTTCTTATCACGCAGTCCTCTCTGCACCTCATACCGTTCAAACATCTGCGGTTCCAGTCTGTCAGCCTCTCTGCATAATGCCGCATACTCATTCAGATACGATTCACTCTTCTTCAATAAACATACCTCCTTAAATCAAATCATCCCACAACTCCGATAAAATGCTTTTCCACCAGTTCCTTCCTCTGCTGCTCCAGCAGGATCAGGCTCAAATCCTCCGGCTCCTTCAGGTCATATCTTGACCTGATAAACCGCTCCATGCTCTTCCGAATACTCACAAGCGTAGCCCGGGTGGTCACCTTTGCACTGCTGTCCTCACAGGGTGTAAAGGTAAATACGATGTCCCAGTTGCCCAGAATATCGTGACGGTTCTTCCCCGCATCATTCTGCTGGGCAACCGCAGTGACATTAATGCCTGTCAGGTCGATTCCCATGGGACACTCATCCAGCCACCGATAACCGGTGACAAAACGCAGCACCCCGCGAAACATCCCCCACAGTACTTCCTTGGCTCTGCCTTCCACTCCGTCGCAGTGAAGATCGATGGATTCCATATACCAGCCATATTCAAACTCAGGGTCTATCTTTCCCTTTTGATTCGTCCCCTCAAACATTTTTTCACACTCCTTATACAAACAATTCTTCGTCAGACCTGTAGTTCAGTATCTCTTCGTTCAAAGTTACGCCAAATTCCCTGCCGATTGCCCTGAGATTGTCATCCGTAATGCACTGGCGGGTTTTTCTGCCTCCGTTTGCCGACAGGGTAATGCAGGCAATCTGAGATGCTTTCTCAATGGTGTGCATCAGACCAAAGGCGGTGTCAAAATCCGGGCCGGATGCAAAAAGTCCGTGGAATGCCCACACTGCCGCATCATATTTTTCCATCTCCGCGCAGGTTGCCTTCGCAATATCCGCTCCTCCCGGCACCATCCATGGCACAACCCCTACGCCGTCCGGGAATACCACACAGCATTCCGTCTCACTCTTCCACAGCAGCCTGGTAAAGGCTTCCGCAGACAAGGGCAGAATATAACTCAGTGCGACCACATAGGGGGGATGCGCATGATAAATGACCCTGTTTGCGCCGTCCGTCACCCGTTTTTTCACAGAGTGATTCATGTAATGACTGGGAAACTCACTGGTAGGCTTTCCGCCGTTTTCCAGTCCCCATACAATGCGCCAGGAGTCCCCCGCCTCGTTAATCTCCAGAATGCAAATGTTGTTCTGGGGCTCCAACTCCACATTTCTTAAGTACTTTCCGCTTCCGGTAGCAATAAAATATTCACCTTTCAGATTGTCAGCCTGCACGCCCATCGGCACCCAGCTGCCGGGCTGTTCCCGGAAGAAGGAGCGGCACTGCTCCACTTCCTCCGCCTTCATACGGTAGGTCAGATTACCCCCGTTCCTTTCATGCCAGCCAAGCGCCACACCGTCGGAGCACATGCGGATATAATCTTTTATAACCTTTATGTCCGTAATATTATTCATCTTACATTTCCTCCTGTTTTGTCCTGCTTCCCGCCTCTTATTTTGCTCACTTATTTCTGTTGCAATTATCGTTGTTTCTCTTGTTTCTGTTCCTGTCCCCTTTTTATCTCTTCAGGAGGACTTCATCCTCATACTTTTTGATCTCCGCAAAGAAATTCCTGTCCTCCGGAACTCCCTGGCGTCTGCAGTACTCCTCCCAGATGTCGCCCAGCGGCAGCAGCTTCACCGCCTCCTGCTCCACCATCAGCTCTGTGAAACCGGCCTCATCCTGGAGCTTTCCAAGTCTCCCGTTGGGTGTGCAAAGGGCTGCCAGAAGTGCTTTCTGCCAGCTTCTGAATCCCATGGCCCAGGCAGACACCCTGTTGATGCTTGCATCAAAATAGTCCAGCGCCATATAAACCCGCCCGAGAGCATCACAGCGTACAATTTCCTTCGCCATCTCTTTTGTTTCGTCATCGAAAAGCACCACATGGTCGCTGTCCCAGCGAATGGGCCGGGTAATATGAAGCGCAATCTCCGGAAAGAAACAGAGCAGGGCCGGTATCTTGTCGGAAACCACCTCTGTCGGGTGATAATGCCCATTGTCCATCAACGGCAGACATCCTTCGTGAGTGGCGGCAAAGCTTAAGGTAAACTCAGCGCTTCCTGCGGTGTATGCCTCCACGCCGATGCCGAATACCTTGGACTCCACACAGGGCTTCACCTTGCTCCTGTCAAAGGGCTCCGAAAGTATCTGCTCGATAGAATCCTTGTATCGCATCCTGGGACCCATACGGTCTGCGGGAATGTCTTTAAAGCCGTCCCCCGTCCAGATATTCATGACACAGGGTATCCCTGTCTCCTCCGCAAAATACTGGGAAATACGAATACACGCCTTTCCATGGTTTATCCAGAAAGTCCTTGTCTCCTCATCAGGGCTGCTCAAAGTCAGGCCGTCCTTTATCTTCGGGTGGGAGAAGAAAGTGGGATTAAAATCAATCCCCATGCCCCGCTCCTTTGCAAACTCCACCCATTTCTTAAAGTGCTTTGGTTCAATACTATCCCTGTCGGCGAATTCGCCCGGCTCGAAAATTGCGTAGGATGCATGCAGATTCAGTTTTTTCTTCCCCGGCATCAGGCTCAGCGCCTTATCCATATCAGCCATAAGCTGGTCCGGCGTCCTCGCCTTTCCCGGATAATCGCCCGTGGTCTGAATACCTCCCGTCAAAGGACCGTCATGGTCAAACCCGATAACGTCATCCCCCTGCCAGCAGTGCAGGGAAACGGGGATCTCCGCCAGCTTTTCCATCGCTTTTTCCACGTCCACCCCCCATGAACTATAAATCTCTTTTGCCGATTCAAATCTTGTCATATTACCTTACCTCTCCTTTTATTAATATTTTTTAATTTCAAAAGAACGGCGTACACAGGCCCTTCCATCTTTTAAGTCCAATAAATCTCCCTCAGAAATCATCTGGACCACCAGATTACCGATGGCCGTTGCCTCTGTTGGACCGGCATAGACAGGCACTCCCGTCTCCCGGGCAGTCAGCCGGTTCAGATAATCCGCATTGGCGCCCCCGCCCACAATATGGATTTTGTCATAAGCCTGTCCCGTAATTGTCCCAATCTCTTTGATCGTCTCCGCATAGCACCTGGCCAGACTGTTGTAGATGACGCCGGCTGTCTCCCCGATTCCCTGAGGCACTTGCTGGCCGGATTCCCTGCAGGCCGCCTGCACCTCCTCCGTCATATTTACCGGAGCCAGGAATCTGTCATCATTGCAATCCACAATAGAGGGAATGGTACATTTTTCAGCCAGTTCACAAATCTCCCCGAAGTCCAGCTCACCTCCGATTTCCCTTTTAACGGACTGAATCATCCACAGACCCATAATATTTTTCAGGAAGCGAAAACGATAATCATAACCGCCCTCATTCGTCAGATTATGTTCTCTGCTCCGAGAAGAACAGTCTGCCTTTGCCAGCTCCGTCCCCATCAGAGACCATGTCCCGGAACTGATATACAGCGGTGAATCGCTGTCTGTGGGAACCGCAGCCACCGCAGAGCCGGTGTCATGGGTGGCGGGAGCCACCACCTTACAGTTAAACCCCACTTCTTCCTGCACTTCCTTCCTCAGCTCACCCAGGACTGTGCCGGGTGCCACGATTTTCCGGAAAATCTTCCGGGGATATCTCAGCATGTCAATCAATTCAAAATCCCAGTCCTTCGTATTCGGGTTCACAAGCTGCCCCGTAGTGGCGTTGGTATATTCCGTGGCCGCCGTGCCGGAAAGCAGATAGTGAAAATAGTCCGGCATCATTAAAAGTGACTCGGCTTCCTCCAGCCGGGACCCCTGCCGTTTCTTCAGTGCCATCAGCTGGTAGATCGTATTGAATATCTGCTTCTGGATGCCTGTTCTGGCATACAGAGCATCCTCGCTGATGAATTTATACACCTCTTTATCCATTCCCTTTGTTCGCCCGTCCCGGTAGGCAGTCGCATTGCCGATACGATTGCCTTCCCTGTCCAGCAGAACAAAGTCAACTCCCCAGGTGTCCACTCCGACACTGACCGGAATCTTTCCTGCTTCCCTGCACTTTTTCATGCCAAGCTTAATCTGGGCGAACAATTCATCCACATCCCAGCCACTCTCACCGGCCTGCTCCTTCATTCCGGTCGGGAATCGGTGAATATCGTCCAGTTCCATTCG
>CAMWJV010000122.1 GCA_947174665.1 uncultured Lachnospiraceae bacterium | reverse complement strand
AAACAGCGGAAAAAATGAAAATGAAATCATGCAAAATATGTTTACAGCATATCTGACAACGGCAGTTAAACGCCGCCGGAATGACTACATACAGCAGGCGACTAAGCTGCAGCAGATGGAGGATGTGACAGACAGTCTTCAATATAACTTGGAATATGGTACGGAGGAGGATATATTCCTTGGGCTGCCTCTGTCTATGCAACTGGAGGACAGTGCGCTTCTTCATGCGCTGAAAGAGGTAAGTGAGCGAGAACGTCATGTATTCTTTGCGAGGGTATTGGATGAAAGAAGTTTTGAGTCGCTTGCGGAAGAAATGGGCATGGGATACAAAGGAGTGACATCAATGTACTACCGTACTCTCCGAAAGATCAAAAAGAAGATGAAGGAGTTGAGAAAGTGAATTTTAAGGAAATACTGTTACGGGCAAAGGCCGGAGAAGAACAGGCAGTCATTGCTCTTCTGGAGATGTACAAGCCGCTTTTGATAAAGGTGGCAATCTTTGGTGGCCGGTTTGATGAAGACTTGTACCAGGAACTCTGCATCACATTGATCAGATGCATCAAATTGTTCCGTATTTAGGAAAGCAGAAAAGCGCTGAGGTTTTTATTCAGCGCTTTTCTTATTCCCTTAAAACATACTTTTACTGAAATGATTTCAGATAATAGTGAGCATATAAATTATAGTCGTTCGTTCTGGTAATGAGTCTGAGCCAGATGTGGAAATGTTCCGTCTCTGAGTAGAGGTTATATTCCGTAGGATCCTGAGTGGCCTCGGCCGTTCTGCAGAATTCCCTCATGGCAGAGAGGTCTTTGAAAGCATCCAGTTCAAGTAGCGCGTTTTGGAAAAGGTCAATTTTTGATGCCAGTTCTCCTGATACAGGTGGTTTGGCGCAGTTGAACCATGTTGTCCACCAGTGGCCGTCATGGTAATCAGACCGGGAATAGGTTATTTCACTGACCGGATGTGTTGCAACGCTGAAATCTACATTCTTTGTTTTCTGGAACACTTCCGGAAAAGAACAGGTATTAGAAAAGCTGATATTCATATTATTCCTCCTTTAGGCGGCATGATCCGCCAGATACCTTTCATAGCCGTCCGGGTCAATCTCCCGGAGGACAGCTTCCCGGAACTTGTACTGTGGATATGTACAGTAGCCGCTCCTGGCGGTTTTACCCGTTGGGACAGCCAGTTTATTGCGGATGATCCAGGAAAGGATTGATTCACCGTTGTTGTTAGTGTCAATGTAAGCGATATCCTTTTCCAGGGAAAAGCCAAGATTCACGGTGAGGATATTCCAGGGTTCCCAGCCGTCCTCTGTATGGATGTTCATTGCAAGGGCAAGGTTGCCGTTGGAGTAAGTCCTGATGTCCAGCTTCATCTTGTAGGTGCTGCCGTTCTTTTCAAAATCAAATATTTTCATGTGAGTGTCCTCCTATTATGCTACAGGCTGGCTGCGTTCTTTGAGGTGCAGGGTAAAGAAAGAATATTTCTTTCCAGTGTCCAGGGGGATCCATTTCCCATCCTGCATAACACAGCCGTTTACATGGTTATAAAGCTGCGGCGCCTGCGGTGATGTGCCAAAGCATTCATCTGACAGGTAAAGTCCCATGTGCTTTTCATAAATTGGCACCAGGGCATCTTCAATCAGCTTTTTTAAGGCCAGTGCAAGCTGCTCGATCTCCTGGATGTCCTGCCGCTGGTAAGCCGCTGCTGAGATCTGCATTAGTAATCCGGATGCCTGTATTGCGTTATTTATAACAGGCACAGCCTCCGGTAAATATTCCTGCCGGATGCGCAGGCCAGCAAGGGCAATCTGTTTCACATAGGCAGAGGCAGAAGTGGAAATATCCCGCACCAGAGCATAATAGGGCTTGCGATAGCGAGTCTTCAGCTCCTCCCTTGAAACTATTGCCAGATTGCGGCTGAGTGTGTTTAAGTGGGTCATAAGCGCATTGCGTAAAACATCTGTTTCCATAAGCATCTCCTTTCGGATTAAAATTTTCATGCTATTTTCTGTTCGCCCCAGCGGATGCAGAGCTTGCCTTTTTCATCCCGTTCCTGACGCATCAGCAGGGAGAGCAGGTCATAATCAACATCAAACCGCTCATACACTTCATCCAGGTCAACATCCTGCCCTTTCATAAACAGGTTCAGCTTTTCCTTCGCCAGTACCATCTGCATCAGGTTGGATTCAATGCTGCCTGCGTAGGTAAGGAAATAAATATCCTTATATTCCGTTGAGGTGTACCGAATGAACCGGAAATAAAACTGGCTCATGCCGGAATTATTGTAGTGGAGTTCCGGGATGATGACCTTGTTGACATACTCAAAGTTGACGCTGGAGGGCAGGCTCTGCTGGGTGCAGAGCAGTATCCCGTTCCCGCTGTCCTTGAGCGTCTGCCGGAGCTCCCGCCTCTTGGCAAAGCTGGTATTCTCACCGGTGACAACAAACAGGGGGCGGTTCGGGAGATATTCCCGCAGGGCTTTTTCATAGGAGCCAAGTACCGTCTTGTGGCGGACACCGATGGCAATGATCTCATCTGGCCATCCGGAAACCATTTCCACGGCCGTCATGACTTTAGCCGGGGTGTCGCCAGTATATTCCTGTACAGTGTCCGGCGCCGCGCTGATCCGCAGCAGCAGTACGATCTGCTGGACAAGGCGCATCATGGCATCCTTTCTGGAATTGCCGGTTGAGGAAAAATAATTGTTGCGCATCTGATGGAACTCCTGAATGGCTTTCTGGTAGACTTCCTTTTCTTCGTCCGGGAACTGGAGAAGGACCTGGTGGATACGCTTGATGTCTTTGCAGGCCACTTCTTCAAAGGTTCTCGTGATGACGGTCTTTTCCAGGATGCCGCTTAAAACATCCGCATTGTAGATGTCCTGTGTATGTTTCTCCAGGCCGAATACAGTTACTTTTTCCGGCAGATGGGAAGCGGAGAACAGGGAATAACCTTTTTTATAGGCAGGGATGGGGCACCCGAAGTAGGGATTTTTTTCATGATCCGGCTCGTCCTCATCCCCTTCCTCGCGGCTGTGGTGGTAGATATACTTGTTCCAGGATATCATGTTGATGGAATTGTTGTAGAGCAGCTCCAGCTGTGGGGCAAACTCTGAGATATTGTTTCGCGTGCTGGTGCCTGTAGTGAGCAGTTTCATCCGGCAGCGGCGAAAGCAGGAGAGGACCGCCTGGCAGCGTGCGCTGTTCGGGTTGGAGATCTCGTCACTTTCGTCCAGTATCAGCTGGATGTTCCGCCCAAGACGTTTCAGGTATTTCCGGAGCTGTTTTTTGTGGGCGCTGACCGAGTTTAAGGTAAGCAGGACAAAATCACCCCGCCGGATGCGCTGCAGGTCTGCAGGCCGCTTCACAAAGACACAGGGAATATCGTAACCTGGCAGCACCACGTTCCAGTTGTTGCGGATGGAAATGGCGGAGGAAACGACCCAGGTGCTGTGTATGTTCTGGTTTTGCATCCGGTACAGGCCGGTCGCAATGCCTGCAAGTGTCTTTCCGCTTCCCTGTTCCCACTGGAGGAGCGCATACCGTTTCTGGAGGGTGAGGTTAATGTCATGCCGCTGCAGCTCGTTTAAGTGGATCATTTCCATGCGGGAGGGATCCCAAAGGCAAAATTCTCTCAGCCACTCCGCTATCTGCGTGTCCTCGTCCATTTCCGCAAATGCCCGGTTCTGGGTTTCATACTCCAAATGCTTCCTGCGGAGCAGGCGTTCATAGCCGGGATACTTTTCAGGGGTGTTGTCAAGCACGGCCTGGTGGATCGGGACCGGGATGCGCATTTTGTCCGTGATGCTGCGCCTTGCGGCAGTGCTGTAGCCCTTGTAGGCAAATTCACCGTCCCGTTTGACAAGTGCGACCCTGTCTTTTTCCGGCGCTGCGTTCTGCTTTTTCAGTGCCCGCTGCAGATAGGTGAGTACCTTTTTCTCCGTGATCCTTGATGCGCACCATTTTTCATAGCTCATATCGTCTGGCTGCTTCTGGGTATAAAAGCGGTAGAGGTATTCGCTGCACTTGGCATAAAGGGCTTTGGTCGCCGGATGCACCCTGATCTGGTACAGCAGTTTCCGGGTCTGGTACTGGAATTCCCTGGAAGTGCCGTGGGATTTTGCCAGCTCCAGGAGGATGCTGTGTTGGTTATTATCCAGCGCAGACTTGGCAAAAGCGATATAGTTCTCATAGGTGTACTGTGCTTCTTTCTGTATGTCGAAATCCTTAGACAGCGAAAAGTCAGGGTCAGTCCGGTAGGGCTGTGGTTTTACTTGGCTGCCGGCGCTTCTTTTCTGCCAGAACTGCAGCTTTGTAGGGAAACTGCTGACGCCCAGATGGGAAAAAGCAGTCTCCGGGAGAAGTATCTGCCCCAAAAAGCTGAAATGGCTTTCCATTTCCTTGATCTGCCTGCCATCGGTAAAAGAGTCGGCAAGAAAGGACTGCGGTACGATCAGGGCGAGGATGCCCAGGGGCTTTAAGAGTTCTGCTGATTTCAGGCAGTAATACATCTGGGAGGATATTTCCCTGCCGCCGTCAATCCACCATTTCAGATGGAAGGGCGGGTTGCCTACCACATAGTCAAACCGGGTGTCCGGGTGGCAGCTGCGGATATCCCCGCATTCAATCGAGGCTTCAGGGTAAAGGAATTTTGCCACCCTGGCAGCTTTTGCATCCAGCTCACAGCCGTAAATATTAGTTTCTGCGGGCATGAAATTGAAGAAATCCCCCTTACCGCAGGTCAAATCAGCTATCAGGTCATGGCAGGATAGTTTCAGGCAGGCCGTGATAAACTCGCACAGGCGGGGCGGCGTGAAAAACTGGCCGTTTTCAATCTCTTTTTTGGCTTCACTGAACTGATGGTAGTTCTCATAATCGCCCCGCTCCAGCCCATGGAGGCCGCCGTCGCCCGTATAGGCATTGTAGATGTCCTCGGGGGTAATGGCACAGTTTTCCAGTTTATCGCTGGCTATCAGGTAGAGGACTTTTTCATTTAGCGCTTTTCTCTGGTCCTGGGGAATTGTTTCCCCATAATAGGAATACTTCAATCCTGCTCACCTCCTTAACATATGGCGCCCAGATATTCACTGACGAACTGCCGGGCATATTCTTCTGATGAAAATTTGATGTCCACGCGCTGGTTTTTGTACATCTTCAGGGACAGGGCCTTTTCGCAGCCGGCAAACTCATAGAAATCAGAGCGGAGGTTATACGCGCTGATAATGCTGCTGATACTGTGGGGTATGCATGAAAAGCTCCCCGTTTCAAAATGGGCGATCCCTTTTAAAATATCGTCGGTCTTTTGGGCGGGTTCCCAATGTCCGCCTCCGTACCGGTCATGAAAACTGCAGAAATAGCCGTTAAACAGCAGGGTACATTTTTTCTGTGTGAATCTTGCCTGCCCGTTGGATATATCCCATGCAGCCTCGTGGCATTTCTCTTTCAGTTCATGGAGGGCCTGCTCAGACAGTTCCCGCCCATCTGTATAAATGAATATCTGGTCTAAAATATCCGTGTAGCGGAGGGAGAGGCCCTGCATGGCCTGTGTGTATGCCTTTACCCTGTCTTCGTAGTCATCTGTCCATTTGTCTCCAGGTTTCTGGGGGATAAGGTTGTTTTCTATATCCGTTATGGAAAGGGAAAGATGATAGGTCTTATTAAAGTAAGATACCAACTGCCCAATAAACAGGGAGTGCAGGGAAAAAACCTGCCCCCGGATATCCTTCTCTGACAGTGTGATGTTGTCCCTGGACGCAAGGTAATAGCTGGAAGAGATTTCTGTGCCGGTGAGCAGTTCCGCTTGCTGGTTCTGCATATCTTCCCAGAAACAGAGCAGCTCCTGCAGGGTGCATTTGGCATTGTCATAGGCGGCCTGGTGCGCTGTACAGAAATGTTTGTCCGCCTCCGTGATGAGGGTATCCTTTTTGACTTCCATGCCTGCAAATTTTTGTAATAAATCCATATTTTGTCCTTTCTTTCATACATAAATGGTACTGGCGGAGGGCTTAAATCAGTCCTCCGCCAGTGTAGCTGCTTGTTGTCCAATGAACTGCAGTCAGACAATCTCAATATTGTCAGTGTCCCTCCGGTATAAATAGACATTATCGGAGAGGAATTCCTCCTTGGAAAGCTGGCTGCGGTTTACCTCGTAAACCATATCCTTGAATTCCTTGAAACCTTTATGCCCCAATAAAGGCATTAAGATGACTTCATGCACAGAACTGGGCAAAATCACAATATCAGATTTCAACATGTTGGAGAAAGCCTTCAGGATGCCTTTGTAGCGGATGGAGATTGCACCGTTTAGTCTTGTTTTGTTTGACATCACAAAAGCAGGTGGAGCATCCTCATCAGGGATTGAGCATCCTGTACAGTCCTGAATTATATTTTTCAACGCAGTGGCAAAAAGGGGATAAAGATTTGGGGTGTTTTCCTCTGCAAGTCTGGCAAGATCCTGGGTAGTACGGTGCCACATTTCAAGATGGCTGTTATGGATAAGGATACTGCCGTCACCAATTTCTTCATTTTCACAACGGACACAATAAACAATAGCAAAATCAAGGTATTTGGTATAAGGAACTTTTTCAAGCAGTGCTATGTTTGCGCCAAAGTTAATTAGTTTATGGAAGATCAATCCCTGAACCTTATCAAAATCTTTGAACCATTCCATATCAAGGCGTTTAGAAATACTGTTGGACTGATATGTTGTGATGATCTGGTTTATGGTTTTTCGCCAGTTTCCAGTCTCCACATACATATCATAGAACTGCTCCATATATATAGTGGGCGCTATATTGCTGCCAGAATCAAGGATCATGAGCCCGTAGTGTTTGGTGCTGTTAAGCTTGTACACTTCTTGGTACTGTACCTCTTTTCCAAGGATTTCTGCGATTTCCTTGCAAACTTTTTCAGTAAATTCCTTTATATTCATTTGCACTCCTCCTAAAAATGCATGGGCAGATAGTGTATCTGCCCAGTATGATTTATTATCAGTTGATTCCCGCATGCAATGAGCGGGCAGCGGGGTATTGGCTATGCGCAAGCCGCCAGCATTGTAGGAAACAGGCATGCTGACGCCAGCGGAAACGGGCTCATAGACAGATGGTAATGGGCTTTTTTTGTCTCAAAATGCACCATGTTTTCTGTCTGTTCATGGATTGCTACCACACGGGAGGTACGGTAGACATGCCCTCCGGCGGCATAAATGGCAGTCTTCCCCACTACAGCGGGGCGTATCAGACAGCCGCACAGCTTTACTTCTTTCTTTTTCTCGTTCATTCGTCTGACCTCCAATCTTTGTAAAGAGAGTGGTGCTGTGTGGAAATTATCATCCATAGCATATAGCCTCAAGTACCGAGCGGACCTCATTCAGTTGTTTTTTGACCTGATCCTTGGTAATATTATGCTTTCTGGCAATATCCCTGTCACTGTATCCGCTGGTTCTCAGGCGGACCATGTCCATCTGCTGTTTGGACACACGGCTTGCCAAATCATGCAGGAGAAGTCTGGTTTCTAACTGCTGCATAAGTTCATCCGGAGCTCCAATGGTTTCCTCTAAAGGAAGGTTATTATCTGGCCTGGAAATATGGATGCTGATCACTGTGGCGTTGCGTTTCTGGCGATGCTGATCTCTATAATAGTTTGAAAGACTGCGAGACATATCACGCCGTGCTATTGTAGAAAAGGAATAAATTTGCAAGTCTTTTCGAGTGAGGTAATCATGGACAGCATCCAGATAGCCGAAGATGATCACATCATAAAACTCATTTTCGGGTAAGTGCTTTTTATTAAGAAATGAGTAAACCAGCCCGTGATGTTCAGCAGCAAATAATCTCTGTTCAGGTGTTAATGGTATATTCATTGTAAAATCCTCCTATAAATAAAAAGGGATACTCCTTGGTGTCCGGAAGTATCCCTTGCCTACTTGTTTCGTGGTATTTGCCACAATGGTTTTTCTCTTTAAGCCGGCAGAGCCTCCCTGTCGCCGTCGATTGCCCGGTTCATATAGATAGGCTCTGCATTGCCAGCGGTCTGGGTGCCCATGCCGATGTAGTCGCAGCCGTCATCAAGCTGTTCCTTTGCCGTCTCTGCACGCTGCTTCAGGGTCAGTTTGATCTGCTCCTTGAAGCCCTCGGCATAAGAGCGGATCTGTGCCAGCTGCTCCCCCTCAAAGTTTTCAATAAGGCGGAAGGTAGCCACACTGTAATCGTTGCCACCGGTATTTTCCTTCCTCAGCCCAATCTGTATTACGCTGCCATAAGAAGGGCGGCGGCGCAGAAGGAAAGCCTGGTTGATAAAGGTTTTAAAAGGCTTTAGGCTGGTGGGCGGAAGGGAAATCTGGATGGGTACACACTCGCCGCTCTGGAGCAGATAGAGCATACGCATATTCTTGCACGCTTTGCCGCGTCCTTCAGAAGCTGTCCCATACTGATTCATGGCGCACATTGCGCAATGGCCGCCGGGTTCCCCGATGCCCTGCTTGCCGTCCAAGGAAGAGCACAATGGGGCGGTGTTCTCATCATATTCACTGCCCTCGGGCCAGTAGGCATTTGCGTCATGGTGGAAGATCAGGACGCCCTCTATTGTCTTTTCATAGTTGGGGTTCTCCGGGTCATCCGTGGGAATCTCAAAAACGAGGTTTCCACCTGAAGGGATCTTGATCCGCTGGAAGCTCATCTGCAGGCCGTCCATATCGTCGGCCAGGTCTTCCGATGTGAAACTGCTGTCCACTACTGCGGGTAACTGGAAATTGATGGGTTCCATTGAAGTGTTGTTGTTTTGAGTTGTCATATTGTTTCCTCCATTTCTATTGTTGCGGCTTATCAGGCAGCCGCCTGGTTGATACGTTTCCATTGGTTTGCGGGCATGGAGAGGACATTGTAACCGATGCTTTCCAGCTCGGTTGCCCGGTCATAGCTCTCCACATCCTGGCTGTAACGTGTGATCGCATTGGAAAGCCCATACAGCGTCAGGTCCTTTCCCTCTATCAGGTGCTGGAGGACGCCGGTGCTTTCGCTTTCTGTGATCTTGAAATCCCTGCTTGTCAGGCGCACGATGCCGGGGATGTCATGGGTATTCATGGCGGCCCCTTTCGCTGCCTGCATCAGCCCTACTACCTGGGAAAAGCGGGTCTCCTCCACGACGGCTTTCACGGTATCCTGAATCTTCAGCATAAAAGCCTTGTCATCGGCGGCCAGCGTCTGCTCAGAGTAGAGCATGAAGTTTTCATCAGCTTCGTTGGCCCTTCCAACATGGTTGCGTCTTGTCCTGGCATCATTGACGATCATGCCGTTTTTGCAGACAAGGCGGTAGACCAGGGGCTGGATATTGACAGCGCCCATGCCGGTCTCGCTGTTGGAAATGATGATCCCTGACTGCACGATGTCCCCGGGGGAGACTTCGGCGGTCAGCCGCTCATTGACAATCTTCATATACATCCGGCTTTCCGTGATCTGGCAACTCTCAAAGCGGGCTCCCTTTATCTCTGACAGGATGGGAAGGACAGCTGTTGCCACTTCCATGTTGTCGATGCGCTTATAACGCCTGCTTAAGAAAGCCCGCGCCGTGCCGCCCATTGTACGGAGCATCCGTGTGGACGGTGTGCGCTCCAGCCATGCATTGACATTCTGTGTCAGCAGGTCAGGGTATTCCGAGAGCATCTTGTCATAGTAGGATGCCGGGATGTTCAGGTGCGTGCCAAACTGGCGGTGGGCGATAGTGCCGACTTCAAGCGGCTCAACAGGCTCCGTGCCGTTATCATACATATGGAGATAGACCTGGTTGCCGCAGGTTTCCATCTTCAGGTTTCTGGTGTCCACCAGATAATCCTCTTTCAGTTCGTTCTGCCTCGTGATCTCAGCAGCCATTTCCTGTAGAGAAAGACCTTCCTTCATTCGAGTTCACTCCTTTCTTTTTCTGTGTGCTTACCATGAGACCTGGATGCCTGCAGCCGTAACCTCCGCAGCCAGGCCGTTCCTCTCAAAGACCTGCACCAGCCGGTCCCAGTAGACCTTTTCCGGAAAGTTGGCGAGGTGCTCTTTGGCAACCTCCGCTTTGTCCTCCGTCACGCAGACATCCCCATTTTCGTGGAGCACCATGCGGCTGTGCCCGCGGGAATTTAAGTCGGCAACCAGAGCCTCAAGTACCTTGCGGCCTTGCACTTCATACCAGACCTGCGGGTCAACAGGCTGTTTGTTGGGCGGCACTTTGTTCTCCACAGGTTCCTGTCCCCCGGCTGTATTCAGGGG
>CAMWJV010000121.1 GCA_947174665.1 uncultured Lachnospiraceae bacterium | reverse complement strand
ATGAAAGAGCACAAAAGTATATATTGGATAATTTATATGATATGATATTTTGTTAATGTATAAATTCTTGTGGCTACAAATTGGCTACAATCATTTTGAAATACAGAAAAACTGATATTTTCAAAAGTCTAATAGCAGGAAAGCCCGCAAACACGCCATTTCTCACATAAGGTTGTTCGCTAATCCGTGAGAATGGTAGAATATTTGGTTTAGATAGGGTCTGATATGCAGAGATTTACTAAATAAACAGAAGACGTTTATAGAGGAGTACCCACAAAAAATATGGCGGAAAAGACGGCAATTATTTTTATCGGTATCCAGGCCAGCGGCAAATCCACCTTTTACCATGAACGATTTGAAGATTATGTTCATATCAATCTGGACACCTTACATACAAGAAATAAAGAGAAGATACTGCTGCAGGAATGTGTGGAAAACGGACGCTCCTTTGTGGTGGATAATACAAATCCGACGAGGGAAGACAGAGAGAAGTACATTCGTGTCGTAAGGGATAATGGTTATCATATTCAGGGCTATTACTTTCAGTCATCCGTTTCCGACTGCATTGCAAGAAATCGAAAGCGGGAAGGGAAAGCAAGAATACCGGATCAGGCTGTGGCAGGAACCCATCGCAAGCTGGAACTTCCGGAATACGGGGAAGGCTTCGACGAACTGTTCTATGTCCGCATGGAAGGCGGAAGCTTTATGGTAGATAAGTGGAATGAAACAGAAGAAAAGGGGGAGAAAAACATTGAAATTTGATGATTTTGATAAAGAAATGCGTATTTACGAGGAATCACTCGACCAGTATATTCTGCCTGATATGTATATAGCGGCACGATTGGATGGCAGGTCTTTTACCAGACTGACAAAGGAGATCTGTAAATTTGAGGCGCCATTTGATGTAAAATTCAGGGATTTGATGATAGAAACCGTGAAAACTCTGATGAATGTGGGATTCCGCATTGTTTACGGCTACACCGAAAGCGATGAGATATCTCTTTTATTTCATCCGGAAGAGCGCACATTCGGCAGGAAAGTTCGTAAGATCAATACGACTCTGGCAGGAGAAGCCAGTGTGGCGTTTTCCCTGGCGTTGGGGCAGGCGGCAACATTTGACTGCCGCGTGGTTCCGCTGCCAAATAAAGACAGAGTCGCAGACTACTTTGTGTGGCGGCAGGAGGACTCCCATCGGAATTCCCTGAATGCGCACTGTTATTGGGCTCTCCGCAAAGAGGGGGACGGGCGGAATGATGCGACAATGGAACTGGAAGGGAAGAGTGTGGCATATAAAAATGAACTGCTGTTTCAGAAAGGCATAAATTATAACGAGCTCCCCTCATGGCAGAAGAGAGGGGTTGGCGTTTATTTTACAGACGTTCAGAAAGAAGGCTTCAATCCGGTGAGAAGGGAAAAAGTCATAACACAGAGAAGAGAGCTGTTCGTGGATTATGAGATTCCGCTGGGGGAAGATTACAGAGAATTTGTACTGCGGTTTCTTGACGGGGATTGACAGGGCAAAAAAGGTATTGACCCTCCTCTTAGGTCAGAGATTATACTGTCCATAGATTCGAATCTATTACCACGAAAGGAGTGAGACAGTATGCTGCAGATAGGAGAATTTTCGAAAATATGTCAGGTCAGCGTAAAAACCCTTCATCACTATGATAAGATCGGCTTGCTTGTGCCGATGGAAGTGGATCGTTTTACGGGTTACCGCTATTATGGCGTAGAGCAGATAGACACCATGAACTATATTCAGCGTCTCAAACGCTACGATTTTTCTCTGGAAGAAATTCAGCACCTGCTTACTGTTTCGGATAATAAGGAGCTCTCAAAAGCGCTGCGGCAGCAGAAGGAAAAATTGAAGCGAACTCAGCAGGAACTGGCCATTACTGTGAATGAGCTTCAGACACATATTTCTGTATTCGAAAGGACAGGTGACATTATGATCTATCAGAAAGGTTATACGATTGAGGTGAAGAATTCCCCGGCGATGAATGTGCTGGTAAACCGCGCCATGATGGGGGTGGATGAGTTCGGAAAGTATTACGGCACGCTGTTTGAGCGCGTGCCCAAAGAAAAGGTCACGCCTACGGGACTGAACGGCGCGAGATACTATGATAAGGAGTTCAACCATGAATCGTCGGATGTGGAGGTCTTCATCGGAATAAAGGAGAAGGACAAAGCCGATGTGGTCATGGAACCCTGTGAGTGCGCAATGACCCTGCATCGCGGCGGGTATTCAACGCTCTCCGAGGCCTACGGCGCTATAGTTTCCTGGATCATTGAGAACGGTTATGAGATGGCAGGAGCGCCCTTTGATCTTTACATTAAGACGCAGTTTGATTCGCTGTCTCCGGAGGAATGGGAGACGGAGGTATATTTCCCGATCCGGAAGAAATAATCCGTAAATGGGAGACAGATAAGGTGTAGTCAACCCAGTATATCAATATAAACGAAGTCCGGAATGTTTCCGATGATCGGGGCATTCCGGACTTGTGCCTATTTACACAGATTAAGGTCAATCCTCATTTTTGCATGCCAGGCATCTGCATTTCTATGTGTGATTATAATTGCGGTCTTCTCTTTTATCAGTACGGAAACAGCCTCGCAGATTGCCCGTTCTGACTCATAATCCAGTCCCGATACCACCTCGTCAAAGAGAATGATCGGTGCATCTTTTAAAAAGGCTCTTGCTATGGCAATGCGCTGGCGTTGTCCGAAGGATAACTTTTTTCCCTGTTCACCGGGAATGTAATTATACTCGCCGGGCAGCCTTCTGATAAAATCATCTGCATTTGCGGCCCTGGCGGCGCTGATCACCTCTTCCTCTGATGCTTCCGGTCGAACACATCTTATATTTTCAAATAACGTATCGTTAAATAAAAAAGGTTTCTGCGGAATATATGTTATCATATCATGAAGTGCGTCCGGTTCATAGTCACTGATTACTTTGCCCTTCACAAAAATCGTCCCTTCCTGGATATTGTAAAATCCCATCAGAAGTTTACACAGGGTGGATTTTCCGCAGCCGGACGGTCCGGTCACAACGACCGAATCATTTTCCTGCAGCTTCAAATTAAAATTCTTAAGTACCTTTTTCCGGCCGGGATATCCAAAGGCTACGTTTTGAAATTCAATATAAGATGCACTTTCCGGATTGATATCTCTATCAGGAACCGTTATCATTTCATCTTTTAAAGCTAAAAAGTTCTCAATGCGCTCAACACTTGCAATATTTTCAAAAAGCTCCGGAAATCTTTTGCCGGCCTGAAGCGCTGCCCAGATTAAGCTTGATTCCAGACTCATCAGCGCAACCAATGTGCCATATGTTGTTTTTCCGGCGTGTACCATAATGGACCCTGCAACCAGAAAAACAATAGTACATAAAATATCAAATCCCTTATTCATGGCCTCCAGCCATGCGCTTATTTTTACTTTAGCCATTGATTTTTCAGTATAATCCTGATTGGCAGTTTTATATTTTTCCGCTAATACGGGCCTTAGCTGATATTGTTTTATGGTCAGGATTCCGGCCAAAATGTCCGATGTTTTCTTCGTAAGAGCATCATTAGATGCTGCAGCAGACAGACCGGCCTGTTTCACCTTCCCGGAAAATGTGGTATTAATAAACAGACATAGGGTTGACACAATAAGTAAAATAAGTGTAAGTGGGACATTCAACAGTAACATTGGAATTACACTGGTAATGAGAGCCAAAACCGGATTGACGAATTCTTTAAATTTAGTCCGGTAAAGCTCTTCAATTTTGTTCATATCATAAACCATTCTGGAAACCATTTCGCCGCTGTGTTCTGATTCCACCACTTCCATCGGCAATTTTGTTCTTTTTTCCATAATTCTCTTACGCAGGCCGGCACTCGCCTTCAGAGCATAGGAGCGGTATAAATACTGGGATATTACAGATACTGCGGCAGATAAGCAAAACAGTATACCATAAAGCAGCAACCTGCTTTTTATATTCGAAAAATCATTATCTACAGCAGCGTCGATCAGCACCTGCGGGATCAGGGAAATGGTAATGCTCATTCCCGAATATCCCAGCCCGACTCCCAGCAGGGCAGGAAAATATTTCCACTTAACATCCGAAATGTATTTACAAGCAAATCTTATCTGCGCCAAATATTTTCCCATTTACTGCATCTCCTCATTATCTAAACCGGTATACAATCTGTAATATGCTCCGCCTTTTTCAATCAACTCATCATGGCTGCCCTTTTCAATGATATTTCCCTTATCAAGCACATAGATCCGATCATAATCACGGACTGTATTAAGCTTGTGCGCTATGGTGATTATTGTTTTATCGCCCAAAACGTTATCAACCAGCTTTACTATCTCATTCTCTGACTTCGGGTCTAAAGAAGAGGTGGGCTCATCCATCAGTACAATGTCACTTTCGCGCAAAAGCGCTCTGGCAATTGCAATTCTCTGTTTTTGGCCCCCCGAAAGATTGCTTCCTCCCTCTTCAAGCGTTGTCTGATACCCCTCCGGGAGTCCTTCAATATATTCCTTAAGCCCTACGGCCTGCATTGCCTGCGCTATATCTTCCTGTGCGGCGGTTCTGTTTCCGTAACGAAGGTTTTCTTCTATGGTATCCGGAAAAAGAAAGGTCTCCTGAGAAACGATTGAGAAGCATTTCCTTGCATCATCCGGATTTATTTTCGAAAACGGAGTGCCATATAGATTGTAATTACCGTTTTCTATCGGATAAAGACCTAAGATCAAATTGATCAACGTGGTCTTGCCGCTACCTGAACCGCCGACAAAAGCGACTCGTTCTCCTTTTTTTATATCGAAGGAGACATTTTTAATAGTGTTTTCCGAACCTGAATATGCAAAAGAAACATTTTGAAACGAAACAGCTGTAACACTTTCTCTGTTTGGAACATTCTCTCCGCCGCATGTTTCTTCCGGCATATCCAGCAGAATATTTAATCGTTCAACTCCCACGCCTGCTTTGCGCAGATCAACCAGAACTGAGGTGAAATTCGTCAGAGGCTGTGAAATAAACCCTAAAAGAACGATAAAGGAAACGAAATCCTCTACAGCCAGGCTGCCGTGAAATGCCAGGTAGGCTGCAAAAATGCAGCATAATAAGACGGGCAATGATTGTATCACAAAAGAAAACGGTGTTATAAAAGATTCCTGCTTTTGCTGCTTTAAATCTACTGCCAGAATTCTGTCTATTGCATTTTTGGCATTTTTCAGGTTCCGTTCCTGCAGATTGAAACTCTTTTCCGTTTCTGTAGAAGCAAAAGACTCCTGAATAATATTTGTCAGTTTATCCTGTCTGCCTTTTTTCTCCCATGAAAGCGAGGAAATTTTTTTGAGAAAGACTCGAAAGATAAGTGTTGCGACAGGAATCCATAACATGGAAACAAGCAGCAGCTTCCAGTCAACTGTGCTCAGATAGGCCGCTATCACAATAATTATTATGCCATTCGATAAAACAGAAGATAACAGTTTATCAATATAGTCGGCAGTGTCCTTTATGTCATCGTTTAACCGGTTTAAAAAAGTGCCGCTTTCCTGTTCCATAAAACAATCATACCGCACTGCCATAAGTTTTTCCGTGACATCCTGTCTTAACTTCTGGGTCAGACAGACACCGAGTTTTCCCGAAGTATATCTTTGCGCATAGACAAAAATGACCCATACAACGGCTATACAGCATAATAAGGCAAGAGCAGTCCAAAGGTTGCTTCCGTTACCGCTCAACGTTTCTGCAATGACATTGTTCATGATTGTCGAACATGCCACTGTCATAACTGACGACAGCAACGAAAAAAATAATACACTCACTATTTCCCTTTTATAGCAAATTAAATATCGCAGCAGAAATTGTTTCTTCATATCCCCCGCTCCTTCTTACAACTCAAATAATGTTATCATAAAATTTTTCTGAAAAAAATATCCATTTTGATATTATTTAGAGGAAATTTGCCATAAACAGCAGGCAATAATATCATTGAAAAACAGTAAGAAAAGAGTATAATGGGTTATAGATATTTTACATGATTTTACATAAAGGGGGAATTGGGCAATGGGTGAAAAAAGTACTACAAAATGGTCCAAAAGTATTGCGACGGTTATTGTGCTGATGATATTGGGCATGATAGCTGTAACGGTAGTGGTTCTCGGGGCGCTTGGAATTTCTTTTTTGAGAAAGTCCATGGACCAGAATCTTGCTACTTATGAAGAAGCGATGAGTGAAGGTTACAGCCTTGAGATCAAATCGGAAATCCAGGGGGCCGTTTCCATTGTTCAGGGCTACTATGACCGCAGTCAGGCAGGAGAGCTGACGGAAGAAGAAGCAAAAGAACTGGCGAAGGAGGAAATCCGCACCATGCGGTATCGTGACGATGGTTCGGGATATATGTGGATTGATGATACAGATTATATTCTGGTTATGCATCCGATCCTGCCGGAGCAGGAAGGAAATAACCGGTATGATCTGACTGATCAGAACGGTGTAAAGATCATACAGAGCATTATGCGGTCTGCGGAGGCGGGCGGCGGATACAATCAGTTTTATTTTACCAAGGCGGATGGGGTGACGGTGGCACCGAAATTTGCCTATTCTGAAAAATTCGAGCCCTGGAACTGGGTCATTACGACAGGGAATTACATTGACGACATGACGGCGGAGGTCGAGACGAAAAAAGCTGAGATCAGGACGCAGTTCTATCATATGCTGCTCACCTATGCGGGGAGCATTGCGGCCATACTGATAGTGGTGACGGTGATATCCGTGATCTGCGGCAGACGGCTGGCCGGCGGCATCAGAAGGGTGGAAGCTAACCTGCGGAAGATTGAGGAAGGAGATCTCTCCTTTGAGATTGAGCCGAGATTGATAAAGCGTTCCGATGAGATCGGAAAGATCGCGCAATCCCTGAATCAGGTAAAGCTTTCTCTGGCCGGCATGATCGGCGATGTAAGCAATGCAAGCATACAGCTCAAAAAGAGCAGTGAAGATTTCAGCAGTAAGTTTGGCGACATCACAACTAACATTCAAAATACCAACCGGGCTGTTGAGGAGATGGCCAAAGGGACGGAAAGCCTTGCGCAGGAGACGGAGGTTGTAAATGAAAAAGTACAGCGGCTGGGCGGTGTCATCGATATTGAGAAGGATGAAATGGATAAGCTGGGTTCGTCAGTAGAGACAATGATGAAGTTTTCGGATAACGCATCCGAAAGTATTAAGACCCTTTACGAGATAACGGAAAATACAACGAACGTGATTCAGGAGGTGGCAGAGCAGACGAAGCAGACCAGCGAGTCCGCGACACATATTAATACAATGTTAGAGGTCATTAAGGATATGGCATCCCAGACGAACCTCCTTTCCCTGAATGCAAGCATTGAATCTGCACGTGCCGGAGAAGCAGGAAGGGGTTTTGCCGTTGTTGCAGAGGAAATCCGCACACTTGCTGAAAAATCTGCGGAGAGTGCGGCCGGAATTGAAAAGATTGTAAAAGAACTTACCATGAACGTGGAGATTTCTACAGACAGGATGCAGAAAGTTATGACAAGTGTGTCAGAACAGCAGAAGCAGCTTCAGGAAACAAAGGATGCGTTTAATAATCTGTATAAGGAAATCAACAGCGTGGATGAGGTTGCGGCAGCAATAGAAAAGCAGACTGAGATTTTGAACGAGCTGAAAGTGGTTGTATCGGATTCAGTAACTAATCTGGGAAGCGTAGTGGAACAGAGTTCCGCATCCGCAGAGGAAACAAGTGCGGGTATGCAGATTGTGGCTGAGTCTATTAAGGAATGCTATGAGGATACCCAGACGCTGGTAGAGCTCAGCGAAATGCAAAACGAGAAGACCCGGAGATTCACGTTATAAGATTACAAATTTAAAAAAAGAATATACTGCACATTAAAGTTTTCTAACGTGCCTTACTTTCCGTTGTTTTTTTCCGACATGTCGAGTACAATGTAACTGTTCAGAACAAAACACCGAGGAAACACACAGTGTTTTCGAGGTTGGCTCTGAGCAGTTACATTATTTTTTACAGCAGAAGGGAGAATTGATATGAGCGGCGATTCCTTTCGTAACAGAAGAAACGGATTTACAACAATGGATGGGGGACAGACGGGCAATCCTAAGAAAGCGTCCAGCGGAAAAATAGCCGGGATTGTGGTGGCGGCGCTGGCTGTGGTCATCATTCTGTTTAATTCCACCTATGAGATCAAGGAGCAGGAGCAGGCGGTGCTGATCACATTAGGCAAGGCATCTGCAGTAACCGACCCCGGTCTGCACTTTAAGATTCCTTTTATCCAGCAGGTGAGAAAGGTGAACACTACCATACAGGGATTTTCCATAGGCTACAACACTTCCAGCAATGAGGCTGTTGCGGATGAGTCCCTGATGATAACTTCCGATTTTAATTTCATTGATGTTGATTTTTATGTGGAATACCGCTACAGCGATCCCGTAAAGGCTATCTACGCATCCCAGTATCCTCTGGAAATACTTCGCAACATCAGCCAGAGCTGCATCCGTACAGTGATCGGCAGCTACTCTGTTGACGATGTGCTGACCACCGGAAAAAATGAAATTCAGGCGGCCATTAAGGAAATGATCATCAACCGGCTGGATGAGCAGGACATTGGAGTTCAGCTGGTAAATATTACCATTCAGGATTCCGAGCCGCCCACCGCGGAGGTAATGGAAGCCTTTAAGGCGGTGGAGACTGCAAAGCAGGGCAAGGAGACGGCGCTGAACAATGCCAACAAGTACCGCAATGAGCAGATTCCTTCCGCACAGGCAAGGGCGGACGGTATCCTCAAGGATGCCGAGGCGCAGAAGACCGAGCGGATTAACGAGGCGACTGCTCAGGTGGCCCGGTTTAATGCCATGTATGCGGAATATGTCAAAAATCCTGCCGTGACAAGGCAGCGTATGTTCTTTGAAGCAATGGAGGAAGTGCTTCCCGACCTGAAGGTTATCATTCAAAGCGAGGGAGGCAACCTGCAGACTATTTATCCTCTTGAGTCCTTTACCGGAGATTCCGGCAGCAATGGTTCGGCCGGCAGCAGTTCCGGCAGTAATGGTTCCGGCAGCGGCAATTCTACAGTGAACAATCCGGCAGCGGATGGCTCTGAGAATAATTAAGGAGGCTTGCGATCATGAAGACGGTGAAAAAAGTTGTTTTGGCGATTTTGATCTTTATAGTGGTGATAACCGGTGCATCCTGCATCGTAATTACAGGTGAAAATGAATACAGCCTGATTCGTCAGTTCGGAAGGATTGACCATGTGATATCCGAGGCCGGTATCAGCTTCAAGATTCCTTTTATTCAGAGCGCGGATACACTGCCCAGACAGACGCTGCTGTATGATCTTTCGCCCTCCGATGTCATTACCAGCGACAAAAAGACGATGATCTGTGACAGCTATATTCTGTGGCATATTGTGGACTCTGTTAAATTTGCGCAGACCCTGAACGGCTCCGTCGCTGCCGCTGAAGGGCGTCTGGATGCCATTGTCTATAACTCAACGAAAAACATCATCAGCAGTACCTCACAGGATGATGTGATCTCAGGACGCAACGGGGCTCTTTCTCAGGCGATTCTGGAGAACATAGGAACATCTCTGGATCAGTACGGCATCGAGATTCTGGCCTACGAGACTAAAAAGCTGGATCTGCCCAGCGACAATAAGGCGGCTGTTTACGAACGCATGATTTCCGAGCGCGACAATATTGCCGCAACCTATACCGCTGAGGGAAGTTCCGAGGCGCAGATCATCCGAAACACCACTGACATGGAGGTGACGGTCATGCTTTCCGAGGCGGAAAGGGAAGCGGCAATCCTGATCGCCGAGGGCGAGGCGGAGTATATGAGAATCCTGTCCGAGGCTTACAATGACGAGACCAAGCAGGAGTTTTACTCCTTTGTCAGGAGCCTGGATGCGCTGAAGCTCTCTATGCAGGGCGGCAATAAAACCATCATTCTCTCTCCCGACTCTCCCATTGCCCAGATTTTCTACGGAAAGTAGTGCAGCTTTTCGGGCGGCATTGACAGCCGCCCGAATTTGTGATACATTTTCCTTAAGAAACAGGGTGAATGAGAGAAAGGAAGATTTTCGTGAAAGAACTCATTTCTATAATCATTGCGGCAATCCTGTCCGGCACTGCGGGCGTAAGTCATTTTTCATGTGATGTGCAGGGCTGTACCATCGAGGGTAAGCATGAGCACAGCTATTGTGATGAGCAGGGCTGCACCATCGAGGGAGAGCATGAGCACAGCTATTGTGATGAGCAGGGC